>CANFLS010000030.1 GCA_947447955.1 Flavobacteriales bacterium
AGTTTTTTGCGACAAGATTATTTATCTATCCGATAATATTACCTCGAATTATTTTTATTTTTACAGACGAGAAATTACAATCCTCCATACCATATCCGTTCCAATGGAAGTAACGAAGGAACAATTGGTGAAGGCGAAGGGGTAGCGTTGTATTTGATGAAAGATGAGTTAATGCAAAGAAATTAAAGCTTTTGTTTGTTTTATAGTGTCACAATTATTTTAAAAATTGTGACACTTTTATTGGCCTTTGTCGTAATTATATTTTACATTTGTAATATGAAAGATTCGATTAGTAGTATTCTAGAAGTAAAAATCAATAGACTTAAGCCTGGGCAAGTTGTTTTGCCGTCGGACTTTAAGGAATTAGGTGCTTCAACAGCTATTCGGAAAGTGCTTTCAAGGTTAGTTGCATCGGGAAAGATGGAAAGAATGGCTCAAGGTATTTATGTAATTCCAAAAAACGACAAAGTTTTTGGAAAAGTATTGCCATCCATAGAACAGATTGCCAAAACATTGGCGAAAAAGGAACATGTAATCATTAGGCCCTCCGGGCAATATGCGTTAAATAAAGTAGGACTTTCTAATCAAGTGCCAATGAAGTTGGTATTTCTAACTTCAGGTAATTCAAAAAGAATTCAAATTGGTAAAAATGCAATTGTATTTAAGTCAACTACTGCAAAAAAATTATCAATGAAAGGAAATATTACAAGTTTGTTGTTTTTGGGATTAGAAGACCTTGATTTGGCTCAACTAACTATCGCGCAGAAGAATATAATTAGGAATCTTTTGAATCAGGAGAATCCTGAAAATTTGAAATATAATTTACGCTTGGCTCCATCAAAGGTGAGCGATTTTGTTGTACAGTATCTATAAAAGTTACAAAATGATTGGATGGTTAAAGAATTTAAATAAAGTGTCAAGAATGACATCATTAAATGAAGCATCAAGAATTTCTGGAATTTCAGCAAAGGCATTAGAAAAGGATTGGTGGGTAACACTTACGCTTAAATTGGTATTTAGTACTCCTTACTCAAAATATTTTGCGTTTTAAGGTGGGACATCCTTGAGTAAAGGTTGGCATTTGATAGAACGATTTTCTGAAGATATTGATATTTCATTAAGTTCAGAAGCGGTGGGAATTTCATTTGCTGAAAAGCCTTCAAAAACATTTGTCGAACAATTAAGACGAGCGGGTTGTTCCTTTACTTCCAATGAACTAAAGGAAGCGTTAATAAATGAATTTAAAAGCATGCAAGTTCCTGAAAATCTTTATTCAATAGAGTCGGGACCTGTGCGAGCTGATATGCCTGATACAGACCCACAAATTATATATGTAAATTTCGTATCCCTGTTTGATCCAAATCCTTATTTGCCCGATCGCGTTAAAATAGAATTTAGTGTTCGTTCGCTCAAGGAACCAAGTATAAAACTTTATATGAGTTCGTTATTGGTTACTCATTTACCCAATGATAAATATATGGAAGAAAAATGTGAGGTACTCACCATTCTGCCCCAAATAACGCTCGTTGAAAAAATGCTATTGTTACATGAAGAATATAATCGTACTGAACGTGCCAAAATGCGCACAGATAGAATGTCACGTCATTATTTTGATTTATATCAACTAAGTAAACAGGATTTTTCAATGGTAACTTTGAAGAACGATGATTTTATTGAGGAAATAATTGAACATCGAAAATATTATTCTAGACTGAAGCGATTCGATTACACTACGCTTAAACGTGGTAGCATTAGAATTATTCCCAATGCCGATGTTTTAAAAGAATTAGAAAAAGATTATGAAAAAATGAGATCGGAAATGATTTATGGCAATGCACCAACGTTTGAAGAACTTTTTAAAGAAATAAAAATACTTCAAGATGCAATTAACAGCTAAATAGAAATTCACCCTTAAAATCAATCCCCCCAAACCCACATCCCTCAAAATCACAATCACCGACATCCAATTGCAACAATTTGCAATTTTCGATAAACATAGATTTCAAATTACGGATTTATGCAACACGTTGCACTTTACTATTTTGCTACATTCGTGACATGGAAATAAAAATGATTTTAGTTTTGGGTTCCTCCAACTTGGTTTCACAAGTCACCTCAGCACAACTGTCAATTCATCCAATGCTTGGGGTTTTGTAAATATTTTCATATCAATATTTTTTGATTTATATTCGTTTATAATCAAGTTGCAAGCAAGTTTGAAAAGTCAAATAAAAACCATTAACAATGATTCAAGAACAAATACATAATTTTCTTTACAGTTATTCCTACATTACCTTATATGGGTTGACTTTTGCCTATTTCATTGCCTTGTATTTCGGACTAGCCCCATTGTTTGATGGTGTATGTAAACTACTGTATTCAAAAAAAATAGCTCATAAAATAGTTGAGAAAGAGGTTGCGCAAAAGCAAATTGTATTTGAAATAAAAAACTCTATACAATCGATACTCATTTTTGGAACATCAACTTTCCCGGTTATTTATTTCATACGAATGGGAGTAATTACATTATTGCCAAATACGATGTTCAATATTTTGGTGGGTTTGGTGATTTTAAACGTTTGGAATGAAATTCACTTTTTTATTGTTCATAGAACAATGCATTTGCCATTTTTTATGAGAAATGTGCATTGCATTCACCATAAATCAAAAGTTCCTACAGTATACTCTGTATACAGTTTTCATTGGTTAGAAGCTTTCTTATTGAGCACTGTTCCTCTAACTATATCGCTATTTATACCTTTTTCGCCCATAGCCATAGGCCTTTATCCATTAACCAGTATTTTGATAAACTATTCGGGACATTGTAATTACCGATTTGGAAATGGCACTGGAAAATCTTGGGGTCTTTTTGGCACAAACCATAACGATCATCATTTTAAATATAAAAACAATTATGGTTTTCTATCTCCCTTTTTAGACTATTTAATATCAAAACAAAAATGAAAAATATTTATATAACAAGTGCCGGTGTGTTTTTGCCAAATAACCCTGTTTCGAATGATGAAATGGAAGATTATTTAGGTAAGGTATATGGAAAAGAAAGTGCATTAAAACCACGTATTCTAAAACAGAATGGCATTATAAACAGGTATTATGCACTGAATAAAAACCAAGAAACCACCCATTCAAATGCAGAACTAGCAATAAAAGCGATTGAAGCAGCAATTGCGAAAAGTGAATTGCGTTCAAAAGAAATTACGCTGTTAAGCACAGGTACAACACAAGGCGATTTGCCAATACCTGGTTTTGGCAGTATGGTTCATGCTGGACTTGATTTTAACCGATGTGAAGTGGCTAGTTTTCAAAGTGTATGTGCGAGTGGTATGATGGCATTGAAAAATGCCTATGCCCAAATCAAAAGCGATGAAAAAGAAAATGCCGTTTGTGTGGGAAGTGAATTGTCAAGTAGGTTGTTTAAAGCATCGAGGTTTGAAGCACAACAAGTAAAATCGATGCCATTTGATACTGAATTTTTGAGATGGATGCTTTCCGATGGTGCTGGTGCATTTGTATTGGAAAATAAAAAAAGCCAAAAACAAGTTTCATTAAAAATTGATTGGATAGAACTTAAATCGCATGCCAATGAATTTCCAGTTTGCATGTACACGGGTAAAACCGACAATCAAAACGAAAATGAAAAAACCTGGCTCGATTACCCAAGTTACGAAGAAGCTTCAAAGGCAGGTGCAATAAATTTGCAACAAGATGTTCGATTGCTCGACAAAATGGTTCAAACGGGCGTGGCACATTATTTTGAACTCATAGACGAAGGGAAAATCAAAAAAGATACCATTGACTGGTTTTGTTGCCATTACTCTTCTGCGGTGTTTAAAAAGCCCATTCAGGATTTAATGGAAAAAGGTGGTGGCACCATATCAGAAGAAAAATGGTTTAACAACTTGTCGTCAAAAGGCAATACCGGTTCTGCTTCCATTTTTATTATGTTAGAAGAATTGATGTATTCTGGCAAATTAAAACAAGGCGATACCATTTTGTGCATGGTTCCAGAAAGTGGTAGGTTTATCACTTCGTTTATGCAACTAAAAGTTGAAATGCCAGATCACAAAAATGAAATTAGTTTTCCATTTAGAAAGGTAGAAACCCCTGAATTGGTTATAAATCAATCAGATACATCGGAATGGTTGATTAGGCAGTTGGCTCAAATTTGGATTGACTTTGAAACCGAATTGTTAAAAGTTCCAATAATAACTAAAATTCATGCGGGGAAACTCAGCTTGGCTGATTATAAATTATTGTTGCACGACCTACGTCAACAAGTCATTGACGGTTCACAATGGATTTCTAGGGCTGCTTCAAATATCGATATAGAACTGTTCGATTTGCGATCAGCATTTATAAAACATACCGCTGCGGAGCACAAAGACTATCAAATGTTAGAGCGCAATTTTGTGAATTTAGGTGAAGAATTATCTGCCATTCAAACCAACGAAAAGAACATTGGTAGCATGGCGTTGTCTGGATTTATGTTTCAGCAAGCAAGTAAGCAAAATCCGATTGATTTATTAGGCGCAATGTTTATTATTGAGGGAATCGGTAAACGCTTGGCCAGTTATTGGGGTTTGATGATCAAAGAGCAACTTCAATTGACTGACGAACAGGTTTCATTTTTTACCTATCATGGTGTAGCCGATGAAAATCATTTTCATAAATTGGAAGAAGCTTTAAATCATCCCAAAATGAATTTAGAAATCGCCAAGAAAATTGCCAAAACCGCTAAAACAACGGCCAAATTATGGAAAATGCAATTAGAAGAAATTGGCAATTACTAAATTGAATTTTGTTTATTTGGAAAACTTTAGGACTTATTCAAACCAATGGCAATAACAATATTAAAAATTAATTATGAAAGAAAATATATCCGAACTTATTGATAACCACGATGAAAGAGACCCCAATCCTTGGTTGGCTATGTACCTCGATTTGAGTATACCTATAAACAATACAACAAAATTGTCATTGATGAGGGACAATGACTCACGGTCGGCAAAATATCTGTTGCCTGTAATTAAAGTTACTTCAAAAATAACGATGTTTTTTATCCATATTTTTAAGTTCTTTTTCCCAAAATTAATTAACTCATCAAAAATATTACATCAAATTTTAGCGTGGGGATTGAAGCGTTATGTAAGTCCCGATGCAAACCTACTTATCTTCAGACATTTTCATGTAGGCAGTGAAATAATGGAATTTATTGCGGCAAATATTAAGGATATTGAAATTAAAACATCGCCGTTAAAGCCATACGATTTTGAGGATATTAAGGATGATTTATTTTTGAAACACGATTTGAATTTGTACAATTTTGTAATAAAGTTAAATAAGGATTTAAAGGAAAAAGGAATTCCAATTGTTGGAAAAAGTCCTTTAAACTTAGATATGATAACAACTGACCAATTCAATCACATTGAGTTTCCAAATAAGTTCAGAAACACATTAGACTTAAGATCGGCAATTGAATTATTTACCCCATTTTACCAGTTGTTTTTAACTTCGAATGATTTTGTTAGGGCTTCAAATTCATTGCAATTAGATGAAACAATAGCCATCTACACTTCGCAAATTTTAGGCACTCCGGGCCATTTGGGATTGGTTAACAACAAACACCCAATGGTTCCTGAAACAACTTACAGCGCTGCCTATCGTTTGGTTCTGCATGGATTGGCTGCAGAAACTTTACACGAGATTTTGGTAAACATTAAGCTGCAAAGAAACATAGATGGCGTTATGACTCCGCATAAATAAAAATAAAGGTTCTAACCACGGTCCCTCAAAAAAATAAGTGGGGAAGGGGTTCGCCAAATTATTGTTCGGATTTTGATTTCACCCCGTTTATGGTGATATCGAAGTTTCAGAATTTGAAGGGGCAGAGAGATGAAATGAAATTACTTCCATTTCTGGATTCGCCCATTTGCATAACCAACGTAGAAGCATTTTTCTTCTGAATCAATCAAAAGAGATATCAAGGCAGGGCCATCTGAATTCGGTCTTTGGGTTTGATATCTGTCGTAAATGTTGGTTTGCATTTGTAATGGTTCACCATGGAAAATCATGAGTCTGCCAATATCAGTGGTAATGAATATGAAAACGCCATCTGGGCTGTATTGAACCCGATAGATGGGGATTTTCCTGTCGTATTTTTCATTCAACAGATCTGACGTATGGATACATTTCCCGAAATCATCTCCTGAGGTTAAGTTCCACGTTTTCCAAATTCCATCGGCGGAAGCTGAAATCAATTGCGATTCATCGTAAAGTACATCCATGCACAAAACAGAATCTTCATGACCTTCAAATTGATGGAGTAATTCCCCGCTTAGGGTATCGAAAATTCGAATAAGTCCTTCGTCAGACCCAACAATAATTTGTGAGTTATTTTTAATAAAGGCACAGGCATGGTTTCCATTGGAATTGGTCTCAATAATTTGGATGAGTGAATGATCGTCCATTGAATATATTTCAATGAGCGACTTATTCTCTCCTTTATTGAGAAAAGCAAGAAGTACATTGTCATTGCTTGCAATACTTGCAAAATAAACAGTTTTACGCAGTCTAAAATTACCGCGATAATCGGTATACTTCGCACTTGGGTCAAATATGGAGTTAATGAAGCCATTTCGTATGCAATGCCAATGGCTTTTTAGGACAATGGGATTGGCTTTGATCAAGCTTTCATTATCTTTTAGTGGGTCATTAAATTCCTTAGTATCATCATTCCAAATTTGGTGAAAGTTTGGTTCTATTTTGAAATTAACCAAACCAGTTACTGTCTCTAAAATAGCAAATTTTCGATTTGAATTACAAACGATGATCGATTTTGAATCACCGTCATTATACCAATCTATTTGATCTGCATATTGATCAAAAACAACGGTTTCCCATACTTTTGTTCCTTCAAACGAGGGAAGCATAGGTGGTAGATTGCCTAGCCAATCACTTAAATTATTAAAAGAAACGGACATTATTTGAGATACGTGTTGTTAGGCATTGGTTGACTTTTTATCTGTAATTACAATCACCACCAACATAATTGCCACAATTACGTCTACAATGTTCCATAATTGCCTTCCTAACGATATTTTAACCAATGGTTGGAACAATATCGCCAATGAGCCAAAAAGCATCATTAAACCCTGTTTGTTGTTGTTATATGCTTCAAACGCAAAATACCCAAACGCAATGAGCGAAATGAATCGGACAATTTGGTAATAACCATAAGGCATATCTGCCAAGCAGAGGCATAATAGAATGGCTAAAACGATTTTGATTAGGTTTTGTATTTTCATAATTCTTGGTTGGTTGTTTGGTATCAAGCTTCTTCAAGCTCCGGCACCAAAATTTCCCTAAATAAATCCAATTGGAGCTGTTTTTGTTCTTTTTTTGGGGGATGAAATTGCGTCTTTTTAAGCTTTACAAAGCGCCAAGAATGCCAGTGAATCTCTTCCATTGACTTGCCTTTCGCATTGATTAAAATGGGATTTCTTAATTCAGCCATTAATATGGAATTGGTACTAGGACGGGCATACAGCACAGTATAAACGACCAACATTTTAGGAAAATGTTTAATCATTGCAAACGCATGATCATCAATGCAGTCGGTTCTTCTGTATGAAAAATCGTCGTCAATGCAGAGTATCTTATCGCCTTTTTTGAACTTCATATTAAAACCTTTTGTGAGATAAATGCTTTTTCCAAATATATAAATTACCCTTCAATGTTTTTTGAAACTTTTGTGAATCTCTCAATAAAATGAGTGGAAAGTAGCCGTGAAATTTATGAGTGTAATTTAATTTTATACTTATTAAATTCTAACTTTTCTTCCAAAAGTATTTTTTTTGGTAATTGAAAATTATACCTGCTTGGATTTGATTGGTTTGCTTGGTGAATTCATAACGAAAATCCAACTTTAATCGTTTCATTAAATTCATTTGAGCACAAAGAATTCCACCATAACCCCAATCGTCAACATAATTTACCGTCGGACCAATATATAAATTCATCCAATTGGGTATTTTATAATGGGTTATTTGGTGAATATAATTTAAATGTATTCCCCAACGATTATGATAATAAGTTTGATTATATCCACTGCCATCATTGATGTTCTCTTGGCGGTTTAAATAACTTACACCGTATTCAAATGCAGATTTAATCAAAGTTTTTCTGAATCCAAAACTATATCCAGATAAATCCCTGAAACTAATTGTGGGATTTGACCAAGAAGGTTCGCCAGTTTTATTAATACCATGAAAAGAGTAGGTTGGTTCAAAATAAAAATCATTTGATAGAATTGCCGCGCTAGTGACTATTACTGCAACTGCTAAAAATGCCATGGCATCTCCAGTTCCGCCGCCGCCGCCGCCTCCACCTCCACCTCCTCCGCGTGCCGAAGGATTGTCATCTCTGCATCTACCAGCAACTTGTGACCAACATTTACAGCATGGCACTCTTCTAAATGAATTTATTGCAACACTTTCATCGGTATATTGAATTTGGCCTTTACAATTTCCAAGTCCTGGACAATCTTGTCTGCTGTGATAAGCATATGCATAAAGTCCTGTGCAAATATAAACTACTTGTGAATGGTGTTCATTGATTGATTTGCAATCATGTGCTGAATTGTCCGTGCTATCTGTTGTTAATTCTTTACCAAATGATTGGAGTGGAATAAAAAAAACAAACAATAATAGGATTGTGCTTTTGATGAATTTCATTGGTTTACTGGATAATACAGTTGAATTACAATTCCAAATATATTCTTTTCCCCCAAATATTCCCCAAAACTTTTGTGAATCCCTTAAAAAATTGAGTGGGAATCACCACCCCAAACTATAACGTTTTCACTATTTATTTACTCACCCTACAGGGGTGAGGTAAGTAAATAAATAGTAAAACATGAAAAAGACCCTGATAATTCACCCAGCTGATCCAACTACAGATTTCCTAAAAATCATTTATCAAAACCGCGGATTTACCGAAGAAACCCAATTCTTCGAACCAAATCATCTCAAACAGCTCATTCAGAACCACGATCGGATTGTGTTGCTAGGTCATGGATACCACCATGGGCTGCTCAATTTTATGCAGCCAATTGTTGATGAATCTTTTGTTCCTTACTTGAAGGAAAAAGAACTCGTGGGTATTTGGTGCTTTGCCAAAGCCTTTTTTGACCACCATGGACTATCTGGGTTTCACACCGATATGTTCATTTCCGAACCCATGGAAGCATTCATGATGGGAGTGCAAGACAGTCCGGAATCTATCGAAAAATCTAATTTGGCGTTCGCAAAAGCTGTTCGGAGTAATCTCTTTCACCCTGATTGCCTTCAGCGTGTTAAAATGGCGTATAACAAGCTAGAATCGCCTGTTTCTATGTATAATGGAGTGCGATTTTACTTCCGAAGTCCCAACGATCCCAAAATCAAATGTGAACTCAACAACCTAAATGATTACTTGATGAATTTGGGTTCGTTGTAATCCTATCCCTCAAATATCCCGTCGTTTCCAATCTACGCTCACATCTGAGCCTTCAGCGAAGATCACGGAATCTGGCTCAGTGTCAGACAAAAACGCAAAATTATTGCCGTACATGGCCCTGAAATCGCAATGGATATCGGATGAAAGCACCTGGTTGATGTTCCAACGGGGATGATTTACCCGGTATTCCTGCGTTTGGTTGTCGCTCACTCTGGTATAGCCGTAATAATGCTCAAAGATGAATTCTTCAATGCTATTGCCCATCATTGGCGCCGAAATGTTGTTGGTGGTTATGGTGATTTTATTCCAGCCCGTTTTCGGCTTCCACTGAAAATTGACGGTTTTGACAGCATTTGAAATGCCAATTTTGCTTTTCGTAGGAATGGAAATATAATGCTCTTTGTAAAGCTTGTTGGCAATAAAAGCCACGATTTTGTAGGGAACAGTTTCGTTGATAAACACAACGCCCCGTTTAAAGGTGTCGCCATCTTTTCTCCTTACATAGAATCGCAAATTGATTTCTTCGAAAGTTCCCATGAGGGGAATGGGAATACCAAATAATCGGGTGCTTTTGAACATGAACCCAACCAAACTCACATAGGCCTTTCCCTCAAACAAATCCAACTCCACACCCTTGGGCAAATAGGGCAACAGGATTTCCGGCGAAACCGAATAATTTGCCATGATGAGATCTTCCCAACGCGCCGTTAAAAATGTTTTCGTTTTCAAATTGTCCATCAGATAAAAAGTTAACAAATAGAAAGAAGTTTAGTTCATGGAATTCCGGGATCTCTCTTTTAAGGAACTTTGTTACACAAACATTCCTTCTTTTAACTAAAATTTGTAATTGTATCCAAGTCTTATTACTTGTGTCTCGTAATAATCTGTGCTCGTATATTTAAAACCTTGTCCTTGAATTTCTTTTTTGGTGATCATCGAGTTTAAAATATCTGTTGCGTTAAGAAATAATTCGCCTTTCCCTTTTTGCAAACTCTTTTTTATGCCAATATCTAAAGAGAAGCGTTGGGCAATTTTTCCTTGCGGAATAATGTCAGGTGCCAAATAAATTGCGGTTAATTGTGCGTCAAAGTTTTTAGGCAAGTGAAAAGTGTTATTCAGTTTAATATTTCCTGAAATGATATCTTGTTCATCGGCTGTAAAAGTATTTGTAACAGGATATTTGTTCTCAACACGAAAGGCATTGATTTGATTGTGATATCCATTCAGGTTTAAATTAAAGGAATACCATTTTGCAACCTCCTGTGCCAATACAACTTCCAAACCAGTATTATAACTTCTACCCGCATTTTGAAATATGGCATAAATCAAATTGCTATTCGGAGCAATGCTTGAAATTCGAGTAATAGTTCCGTCAGCAAATCGGTGATAAGCGGCAGAATAGAAATAGCCTTTGCTCCAACTGGTTTTATAACCAAGTTCAATTGAATTGGTGAACTGTGGTCTTAAAGCAGGATTTCCTACTTTGATAATTTCTGCATCATCATATTTTGGAAATATTCTAATATCCACTTCATTCGGTCTGTCGACTCTGCGATTATAGAAAATTGAAATTTTATTGCGATCATTGATTTTATATGCCAATCTGCCACTAGGAAAGGGTTGCGTGTAATGGTATCCATCACTTTTATAAGTGTTGTGATTGGGATTTACATCGTATTGAATTTTTACATATTCTACTCTCAATCCCAACTCTGCTTCCCATTTTTTATTTTCAAATACATAGTTCCCATAAACGGCGGGAATTAATTCTTGGTAGGTTGCCCAGCCACCTGCATTGGTGTCCAAAACAGAATTTACTCCAGGAATAAATTGCATATTGGTTGGGATATTTCTATTGCGAAGTTTAATACCTGTTTCAATTCGGCCGTATTTTAGAGGTTTTATGTAGTCTAAATTAAAGTCGTAAACTTGCTCGTCAGATAATAATTTAAAAGCGTCTGTTCCAGAGGTTGCGGGTAAATAGTTATCATAAAAGTATTTTTCATCTTCTCTATGAAAAGTATAATTTAAACCAATATTTAATAAATGTCCTGCTTGTTTAAATTTATGTTGATAGGAAACAGTTGCCATTGCCGTTGTTTTTAGCTCATCTTCTAAAAACTGCCACAACCTAATTCTTGTTGAATTGTTCGCATCAAAAAAAGGTTGATCACCTCTATCTATTATTTTTTCGCTTCCGAATAATGCCGATATAGTAAGTGTATTTTTGTCATTGATACTCCAATCAAATCCCACCTTTGAAGTGAAAAAGTTGGTGTTCCGATTCCTTTTTAATTGCTGATTAATAACAGTTCCATTATCATAAGTTCTTGTAACAAATTCATTCTTGTTTAGCGTTTCTGTGTATAGATTATCTGCCTGAAAGAATACGTTGATTTTCTTTTTTCTGTAATTTAATGATACTGAGGGATTTATTTTAGGTGTAAATTGGTATTGCGGTCTAATGCTAGGAAGGTTTTCTTGCCTAACCCACAAAGAGCCTAAGCCAGTTGTGAATCCAACTTTCCCGTTAAATCCTTCTTGTTTATTTTTCTTCATCACAATGTTAATGATGCCCGCATTTCCATTTGCATCATATTTTGACGATGGATTGTTAATGATTTCTATTTTTTCGATTGCCGATGCAGGAATATTGTCTAATCCCGATTGATTTCCAAAACCAGTTAATGCAGTTTGTTTGCCATCAACCAATACGGTTACCCTATCATTTCCTCTTAATTGTACTTTGCCTTCTTGAACTGTTACCCCTGGCAAATTTTGCATTGTTTGCAAAATCGACCCCCCATTTTGACTGATGTTGTCTTCAACTTTAAATGTCTTTTTCTCCATTTTGCCGCCTACATCATCTTGTTTTGCCAAAACGGAAACTTCACCTATTTTTTGTATGTCTTTTTCTAAATCAATAGTGGCTATATCCAAAAATTCTGAGAGACTGCCAACGTATATCGCTTGCCTTTTGGTCATGTAGCCGGTTAAAGAAATTTCAAAGTAATAGTTACTTGGCTGAATATTAGAAAGGGTAAAGCGGCCTTCTTCGTTACTAACTGTTCCAGCTACAAACGCGCTGTCTTTTTCAGTTTTCAATGCTACACTTACATATGACAAAGCAGATTTTTCAACTTTGTCTTTTATCAATCCCGATATAGTTACGCCTTTGTTTTGACCAAAGGAATAAGAAGTTGAAAATATAACAAAAATTGCTACGGTAATTAATTTTGATTGCATTGTTGGTTCTAGATTTAGTTTCAATAAACAGTAATCATTTGAGATGCTTTTGTGTCATTGCCGGAAGAAACACCATCTTTTCTTTTTGCAACTAAGTTTACAATGAATTGGCCAGTTTTGGTAAACTTGTGTTTTATTTTGAGGGACGTTGTAGTGGTATCTTTTGTGCTATCTCCGAAATTCCAAGTAAAGTACGATGCATTTCCAGAGCATGAAGCATCAAAGGTTACAATCGAGTCTGTTGTTATTTTAGACTTTGAATAACTAAAACACGATTCTGTTGGCTTTGAGCAAGATGTTGCCCAAAGGGTAATTAAAATGAATAATATGAATGGGGTGATCGCTTTCTTCATGTTCGTTGACAGAATTATTGTTCGTCCTTTTCATATCCCTCATAATAATAGGACTGTTCAATGCCTTTCAAGATAATCTCTCTATTGTCAACCTCGTCAGTTAAATGGCCCTTTAAAAGCGTTCTTAATTCCAAATCGTTGATTGGGCTTCTTTCCATTGATTGTAAGTACTGCGTTTTATCAATGAATTGCCAATTTACGACTTTCTTGATTTGTTTTTTAAGGATCATATCGAGCCAAATTCGCATTGTTCTGCCATTGCCTTCCATAAAAGGATGGGCAATATTCATTTCTACATATTTGGCAATGATTTCCTCGAAAGTGGATTCCGGCATTTCCTCAATTTTGATGAGAATTTCTTTCAAATAAAGCGCAGTTGCAAATCTAAAACCTCCCTTAGAAATATTTACGGTTCGGATTTTACCTGCAAAATTGTATAACCCATCAAACAAATAACGATGTATTTCTTTGAGTCCTTTGGTAGTGCCTATTTCAATTTTATGGATATCATTCGATTCGAACAATCGAAAAGCATTTTCTAAACTATTTTTATCAATGTTTTTCATAAGGTTTGATCTTCGAAAAAGGCTACACAAAAGTAGTTTAAATGAGGGGGAATTCCTTTGGGTAAATTAATTTTTTCACTACCAACATTTAGCAACTGATTAAATGATTCCATTTAAAATAATCAGAGAGAAAATTTATTCACACACCTCATAAATCATTTTTTTGGTTGTACCTTGTAAACCCTTTTTTTTAACACATACAATTATTTAAAACATTAGAAAGATGAACGTTATACTTGATAGACTCGAAACATTGGCCGATGCCATTATTAATATTCCACTAAATAATGTGGCTTTTGAAAACATTGAGGGACTAGAAGAAACTGCTAAAAAATTCCAAATTGGCCACATGGAAATGGCAATTCTGTCGTTGGTTGTGGCCTCAGATCCATTGTGGGGTAACATTGATGAAGCGTTTATGGTCAATCGATTAAAGAAGTTTACCAGTGGAAAAAGGTCGAGCATTCAAGCTACACTGTCGTCAATGAACGAAATGGGTGTTTTAACCATTTTCCCAGAACCGGAACAGAACATTCGGGTGTCCAGAAAATACAATAAAATGATCCAAACAGGCGATTGGAATGCCATCAAAAATTTAAGACCCGTTGGATTAATCCCATTTTTGAAAAACTTCATGACGGTATTGGAAAATACTTCATCTTTGTTTGGCCGTGATTGGCATCCCCTAGATTCAGCCCATTCTGAAAACCTGTTTCTCCATTTGAATGAGGACTTAACAATTGTAAAATATTTTCATAATTATTTATGCAATCATGAATATCCCGAAATGATTAGCTACGTTTTCTTTGGTGTAATTGCCAAAAAAGTACTCAATGGCGATAGCGCCGAAATCGACATGTTTTTAGGGAAGTTTAACAAGTTTGAAGTGGATGAATTCAAACAGAAATATTTGATTAACCAAACTTGGGGCCCTATTGAAAAAGGTTATTTTGAGGTGTTGGGACATCATTATATGAAAGACAATATTGAATTGGAATTTACCGATTTCGGAATCTCTGAATTGGTTCCAGAGCTTGAACCTGAAAAGTTGGAAGCACTTTTGAATGCAACAAAGATCACTGTCCCTCATAAAGATCCCTCAAAAATAGAAGATATAAAACTGCTATTTGATGCACCAACCCTAAAGCAGTTGAAACCCATGATGCGTTTGATGGAACCTGAAATTCGCGAGAAAATTCGAGAACAAGTGGGAGGTAGAAACAAAGGGATTTCCATGCTGCTTTATGGCGCACCAGGAACTGGCAAAACCGAATATTGCTTGCAGTTGGCTAAAAAGTTCAACATGCCTGTGATGCAAATGAATGTGGCAGAAATTCAAAGCAAATGGGTGGGAGATAGCGAAAAGAATGCCGTTAAATCGTTCCGCCAATACCAGAAATTGAGAAAACAAAGCAAACGAGAATGTATTCTCCTGATAAACGAATGCGACGCATTGCTTAGCAAAAGGGTCAATGTGAATACCAGTATCGACGAAATGTCCAATGCACTTAAAAATATATTTTTAGAGCAATTGGAAGAATTTGAGGGAATTGTAATGGCTACATCCAATTTAACCGACAATTTAGATGCGGCTTTTGAGCGACGTTTTCTCTATAAAGTTTGTTTGGCTAAACCAGCTCCCGAAACTGCTGCCAAAATATGGAATTTGTATTTTCAGGGACTTCCCAAAGCCGAAGCAACGCGTTTAAGTAAGGATTACGATTTTAGTCCTGGCGAAATCTCCAATATCAAACGCAAATACGACATTGAAAAAATCCTAGGAAGCAAACTCAGCCGCACTGCCCTGATTCAATCACTCTGCAAAAACGAACGCATCGTTACCCAACGCCTTCAAAGTGGCAAAACGGTAGGGTTTAATTGAATCCGTTATAATCCGTTCCGGGAATTCCTTCTGTAACTCCAAGCTGCCTGGCAATGCTTACTATTTGTCCACGGTGATAAGTGCTGTGATTCAACATGTGGAAGATGTAATGAAAACGGGCTTGATTATTTTTCGACCAAGGCGTATCTAACACTAATACTTGATTCAACTGGCTTTCATCGAAGTTTGCCATAGATTGTTGCATCAATAGCGATTGTGATTGTAAATCAATTAGATTCTGGGTTGCTTGGTTTTCCAATACCGACCAATCAAAATCTGTTATGTCTTTTTCATGAATGAAGGTCGACCAATATCGCTCAACCCGATGAATGTGTTGAACGGTTAAATCAATGCTGCTGTAACTCGAATCTGCCTGCTGATACAAAATCGATTCATCGAGGGTTGTTAACCATTGCACAATTCGCTCATTAGCCCAAGTATTATAGGCCAAATTCGAATTGATTAATCGATGTAAACTCATGTTTTAAGCTTCGATAGAAGCTATAACTTTTTTATATCTTTTTACCGCATCGACCAATGCTTTATTCGGTTTTGAAGGATTTGTTAATTCATTAAAGACAATCGCTTGATCTCGCTTGGATGCAATTATTTTGTTGTGTTCTTCAACTGTTTCTTTTGATATTTCAATTTTGCTCATGATAGGGGAATTTAGACTCACTCAAAAATAAGAATAATTTCAATAATAAAAAACATCATTTTCAACTTTAATATTAGATTGTAAATATTTACAGCACTGTTATTTCCATATGGGTTCTGATTGCCAATTTCTGGGAAATCCCATTTTGCTTAATTGGGAATTAGGGAATTTTGCAAATAATTCAACAAGCTCTTTTTTAATGTGATGTCCGGGATTTATTTCATTATTCATATAAATAATTGCCGAAAGAATAGGGAAAATTTTCCGTCGTTGATAGTTGTTTGGGCAGTATGATAAAATTGGTTTGGGAGAAGATGTTGGCCAATCATATTTATTAATAATAACCCTATTCCATAATCTACTATGATGGGCAATTATATTTCTTAAAACCGTGATTGTTAATAACCAACTGACAAGATACTTTTGATTATTCAATCCAAATTCTGACGATATTTTGTTTTTTTCAGGTAATTGATGTTTTAAATTACTATATAATTTTGATATTGTCCCAAATGTAAGAATTTCCAACGCTTTCCAGCTTTCGGGCATTTCGTTCGGATGATTTTCAAAATGTTTTATAATAAATTCTTCTCTACTATTAATTATGTCTGTATTTATTTTTTCTAAAGATGCCATATGTCTTTTCGGGTCTTGAAAAATAGACGGATTAAAATACCAATGTGCACCATAACCTAATGATAAGTGGTAAATCATCTTTGTTCGCAATGATATTTCAATGCGTTCAATTGCATTAAATAGTATCATTCTAAAATCTCTGTCAAAATTGTATAAATCAATTACATCTTCAAAATAGCTATTGTGAGCAAAATGATGATTTTCTTTATCATCTTGTAATTCCCACCAATATCCCTTTAGTCGGTAATAACTAATATTATTTAAAATATGTGACGCATTACTGATGTTTCGAAATTGCAAGTCTCGGTCTTGGAGAATAGTAATTTGTTCAGAAATACTCTTTGAAAGCTTAGCCATATTTCAAAGTTTTGTAAATGAAAAAAACTTATCAGTGAATAAAATAGACAGTAAGGACGGGCCTGTTAATTTTATGGTAAACCCTTATAAAAAAGAAAGACCCTTGAGCTGATCTAACGGGAAGCAACAAGGGTACTGTTATGACAAATTTAATACTTTTCTTGATTTTTACCAATGGTTTCAAAATTATTTTTTCTATTTTTCTCACATTCTCAAAGGTAATTTTATCTTAGTTCTCAATTTACAATCCAATTCAAAATTCACTGTTTATGTTTTGCATTTTTCGCGAAAAAAAACAAATAAAATTTCCCCACTCAAACCAATCCATCAACCATTTGTTACTCTTACAATGATAAAAACAGTGACCATCGTTGGAGCCGGAATTGCAGGCATTGCCTCGGCAATTCGATTAGCAAAACTGGGACACCAAGTGCACGTTTTTGAATCGGCAAGCCACCCCGGTGGCAAACTCAGGCAAATAGAGGAGAAGGGCTACCGTTTCGATGCTGGACCCTCGCTCTTTACCCTTCCAAATTTGGTTGATGAGCTGTTTACCCTTTGCAACCAAAATCCACAAGATCACTTTCAATACCAAACCCTAGAAGATATTTGTCACTACTTCTATGAAGATGGAAAGCAATTTGTGGCATACAAATCCTGGGATAAATTCAGCGATTCTCTCACGGAAATTGCCAGCAAAAACGAGATAGCGTCCCTCAAAAAACAACTTCAAAAAGCGGCATTTCGCTACAACATAACGGCACCCGTTTTTCTCGATCAATGCCTTCACCGCTTTAAAAATTACCTCAATTTCAAAACGCTCAAGGGTATTTTAAATTCTGGAAAACTGAATGTTTTTGAGTCGATGGACAAAGAAAACCGCAAACTTATTGGCAATCCATACCTCGTACAATACATGAACCGTTTTGCCACTTACAATGGCAGCGACCCTTATCGCGCGCCGGCTTTGCTCAACATGATTCCCCATTTGGAGCAAAATTTGGGCTCGTATTTCCCCAAAGGTGGCATGTACAACATTCCCAAATCATTGCATAAATTGGCCTATTCAATGGGTGTGCAATTTTACTTTCAACACACTGTTGAAGAAATTGTTACGGAGGGAAAGAATGTTTCTTCTGTGCGGGTTCGCAACCTCAAAACCCACGAAGTTTTCGAGCGAAGAAGCAACATTGTAGTGTGCAATGCCGACGTTTACAATACATACAAATTTTTACTCCCCAAACATAAGTCCCCCGAGAAAATTCTATCTCAAGAAAGATCTACTTCGGCCCTTGTTTTTTATTGGGGGATAAAAGGCAGCTTCGCGGAATTGGGACTTCACAATATCCTGTTTTCAGACGATTATAAATCCGAGTTTCAACAACTTTTCCAAACTGGTGAGCCAACAAACGATCCAACAATTTACATCAATATCAGTTCCAAATGTGAACCTTCCGACGCACCTCAAGGCTGCGAAAATTGGTTTGTGATGATCAATGTGCCGAGCAATTCCGGACAAAATTGGAATGAAATTGCTGCAAAAGCCAAAGTGAATATTTTGCAAAAGCTGCAGCGAATTTTGAAAAAAGACATTTCTCAACTGATTGAATTTGAAGATGTTTTAGATCCAATAAAGATTGAACAACGCACTTCGTCGCATGGCGGTTCGCTTTACGGTACATCGAGTAACAACCGTTTTGCCGCATTCCTGCGCCATAAAAACTTCTCAAGCTCCATCAAAGGACTCTATTTCTGTGGGGGAAGCGTTCACCCCGGTGGTGGCATTCCTTTGTGCTTAAACAGCGCAAAGATTGTATCGCAACTGATTACAGAAGATTTTGGGTAGAATATATTATTCGCAATTTTCGCAAATAAAAACACCACCTCCCTCAATAAGCCATAGCGCTAAAGTGAACGTTTCTGAAAGTTAAATAGGTAACAGTGGGAGCGTCATCGTGGCCAATTACCCGCAAATCGAAATAGTCAGATGCCACAACCGATGTGGTAACATGGATAATAAAATACAACCCCCCGTGGTTGCCGTGGCCGAATTCGTTGTGAGAAACACCGATTCGGGCAGTAAAACCCCATTCTTGAAAATGCCGAAGGCCATATTCAAAAAGCCGGCTGCGCTGCTATTAACAGCACCTGTAACGCCAATTCCAATTTGCGCAACGAGTTGGCTCGAGGCAATGATCATGAAGCAAAAGGCAATTGCTTGAAATGTGGGTATTGATTTTTTCATATGGGTAGCATTCAACTTTGAAAGTCATAATTGGTGGTTGAAAATTGTAAATGGGCAATCTCATCCGTGAATTTCAAAGCTACACAGTAAAACAATTCGTCAATCAATTAAATGTTATATAATTAGCCGCTGAAGTTGCAACATTCATTGGAAATCTATTGATTTTTTGAGGGACATTTTACAGATAATTTTATTAATTTGCAGCCATGTATTCTCGCAACGGATTTTTATTTGCTGCTGTGATGGTTCTATTCATTGCCATCTTTGGGGTTTCTTGTGAAAAGGAATCTACAAACGCACTTCAACCTTTGCCCCCTAAAATTGAACGAAAATTCAAAATAAAAAAGTGCTATACCTATGATTATACAGATACTGGCGGATATGTATTGAGCAATATCAATACGAAAGTTTACAACGCAAAAGGGTATATTTTAGAATCCTTCGATTCCATATTTAACCGCAATCAATATCAATACACTACTTCTATTGTGTATACGTTTTTTGGAAGCGATTCAATCCATGAGGAGCATCAAACCAATGGAAATACGAATTTTACTTACTATCATTACTTCAGCAACAAACAGTTAAATTCAACCTTTATTGAGGGAACCTGGATGTATTTTGCTTATTATGGCGAGTACATGGTGAAAATGGTTTTGCCGGATGGTCCCAGCAATCCGCTGGATGTGTATGCGTATTATTGGGACAAAACTGGAAACATGACCCAAATTAAGAACAACGGCTATTTGTGGCAAGAATTTGAGTATACGAACATTGTAAACCACAACAACGATGGTGAATTTTGGGAGTCGGGACGCAATTCTGCCAACCATCCCTCAAAAACAACCTACTACGAAACAGAGTCAGGCGCAGTTAGATACACCATTGATCACGATTACCGCGTTACCCCCGATGGCTTTGTAGATACTTGCTACATGACCAAAACCTTCTTTTTACCCCGCAGCTCAGTTGCCAAAAGGAAACTGGTTTATGTAAGGTGAGGGGAGAGGGATCAAGAAGGATAAATTTATCTTTCTCGCCACTTACTTTCTAATCCCATAAAATCTTCCAAATGATAAACATTGTTTGAATGCGCAAAGAGAATGGTGCGGTCATCCACAATTGTATGCTTCTTTCTCTTATCAACCGACAACTTTTGTATCTCTGGGAAATACTTTAGCGGAACAATAATCACCCTACCATCTTCAAGTTTCAGGGATATTTTTCCTGCAATATCGAAATTGATTTTTTCGATCGCCATTTTAGAATTTTCAAATGTCATTGGTCTGTTATTTGTGAGTAGCAATTTATAACCCTTTAGATGTATAAATTGTTTTGAATTTTAAACTTGAAGGCTTAATTAAACCGTATTTGTAAGTTCAGTTTGAAATATAATTCGTTATCCGTATTAGTGTATATGGATCCAAATTCATGCCTTGTACTACTTGCTGTTTCTAATTTTGTATTTTCAAATAAATAATCTTCAAATTGATTTCGGTTGTATATATGATAGCATAAAATATCCCCATTTTCCTTTACAATTAAATAACCACCTGTTGCATCATAATGACCATTCCATACTTTTGATGGCATCATACCTAATGCAACATCAGTTAAAAATCTCTTTATTTTATATTCATAAAAAGCGTGAGAATGTTGATTGTCAAAATTTAAAGGATTACAATTTGAAACTTCTTGGCATAAAGATTTTACGGAACTTAAACTACTGGTAAAAAACTTCAAAACCATTTCGGATAGTATATTGGGAAGTAAACTGTCAATTAATATCAAATTGTTTTTAAAGATGTCTTGTTCAAGAGATTTATATTTTAAATGACCATTAGCTGATTTAATTTCAGAGATTCGGTCTTTTATTTTACTCGGGCCGTCAATTCGATTTATTCGTTGAATTTCTGACTCAGAAATGGATGTGTTTTCAATTGCGTAAATGAAATTTGTTGTTTTTCCTGGATTCAATAAAGTTGACTTTGCGCCAATATTGGACTTAATACTAAACCCTAATTCCGAACTTTGGTTTATTCGCTGATCGTGAATTACAATTCGAATATCTGTTTTTGATGTTGATTTTGCTTTTAATGTTGTGCAATAAATGTATTGCATAAACTCTTCAGTCCCTGGAAGGCTAAAAACACCAGTTGCTCCTTTAATCGAAGTCAATAATTTTGCTGCTTCAATTGTGAAGGTTGAAACTGGAATTCTAAGTTCCTCTCGATTTCCAGAAATTAAAACAATATCTCCTTCAATAGTATATTCGAAATTACCACCAGACTCATTTCTGATAATTTTGATAATCGGATAGAATAGACTTTCAATTTTATTTAATGCTGCGTCACCTGCATATAAGTTTTTATCACCTAAGAGTTTTAAAAGGACATATATTTCGCTCCATTCACCTTTATTTCCTGTTATCATAATTTATGGCTAAAAGTTCAGTTATTTTATTAGCGGTAGCTTGAATTGCCGGTACAGCAACGGAATTGCCAAATTGTTTATATGCAGACGCATCTGCGACTGGGATAATGAAGTTATCAGGGAATCCTTGAAGTCGAGCCCACTCTCTTGGTGTCATCTTTCTAATACCTTCTCTATTCACTACTCCTTTTATATGCGTAGTGGGGTTGAAATCAGTAATTCTATCATCAATAACTAGATTTCGCTCTCTTCCCATTCCACCGCATACTACAGCATTCGCAATCCCCGAATCTGGGATGATTTCAAATCCAAATCCATTACCTTTATTGGCATGACGTTCTTTGTGATTATGTAACGTAGTGATGTATTGTGTTGAAAGATAGTATTTTGTAGGGACTACCTTTTTTTCTTTTATATCTGAAAATGAAACCTTTTTATTTAATGGTTCAGGGTAATTAAATTCTGTGATTCCTAGATCTTTTCTAAATCCTACAATATAAATTCTTTCTCTATTTTGAGGTACCCCAAAATCCTTTGCATTAATAACCTGTGGATTTGGAACGAAATAGTCAAGATCATTTCGTAATACATTTAAAATTGTTTCAAGTGTTTTTCCTTTATCGTGATTTCTGAGTCCTTTTACATTTTCGAGAAATATAGCCTTAGGTTTTTTTCTTCTTATTATTTCAGCAACATCGAAGAATAGCGTTCCTCTGGTATCATCGAAACCTCCACGTTTCCCTGCAATAGAAAATGCTTGGCATGGGAAACCTGCACAAAGTATGTCAAAACCATCAGGGATGAATGATTTAGTTTCTTCTCGCGTAATATCTCCAAACGGTACTTCCCCGAAATTTGCTCGATATGTTTTTTGAGCCTCTTTATCCCATTCGCTAGTGAAAATACATTTACCTCCTAAATTTTGTAGGGCTATTCGGAATCCGCCAATCCCTGCAAAAAGATCGATGAATTTGAACTGATAGTTTAGGGGGGTACTAAAAGGCACATTTTCAACTTCAAATAAAAGTTGTTGAAAGGCAACATCTTCCACCATCGAATTACCAAGATTTTCTTGGTTGAAGTTTACATAATTTTTTAATGTTTTTTCTGCATCTTTTTTAAAATGTTCGGAAACATTATTGTCAATATTATGAAGATAATGTGTGATTATTGCTCTTTGATTGATATCTTCAAAGCTACCAGAAAACGTTTCTTTATACTTTTTGCTATCAAACGAATCAATGCTAATTATCTCTTTGGAATCCATTTAAATTTGATTTTTTTAATATCCTTGCAATTTCGTATTTTTTTCTGATAGTATTGTGGCTCATGAATTAAATAGATTCACATTTTTTCTTAAAAATCTCTTAATTATTAAATTGTCAATAATTATTTTAAAATTGAATCGAAGATAAAATATTGTCTATATAATTATTTTTTCGATTATTAAATAAGTTTGAATTTGATAATATTATTAACTAAACTATATTGCACTTTTTAAAACGAAAAAATGATAACCTCAACATCTGACGCGATTAAGAATTTTATTCAAAAAAAACTTAGACAAAATCAAAATTTGGAAGATATAGATATCGTACAAGATATTCTTGGAAATTCACTAAGTTTTGATGCCTTTTTTGAATACTTATTAATGATAGAGCCAGAAGATATAATATCGCAAGTAGAAAAAGAGTCGTTTGTCAGACGAGAATTAGAAGGCTTTTGTTCTTTAATTAAGGACCGCAATTCAAGAAAAAATGCAACAATAGTTGAAACTCAATATTCAAATAATACTGTACTTTCTAATCCTGGTTCTAATGATGATAACTGTTTTTCAAAATATATCAATAATATTTTGATTCAACGAAAAAATGATTTCAGTTCTGTCAATCAATTGAAAAATGAATGTGAAACAATTGTTAATTTGTTGCCGACTATTAATGATTCAAATGATAGAATTGGTTTGGTGATAGGTAAAGTGCAGAGTGGTAAAACTTCTACATTTAATGGCCTAATTTCAGCTGCAATTGACCTGAAGTATAATGTAATTATTATAGTCAGCGGTTTGAAAGAAAATTTAAGAGTGCAAACACAAAAACGATTTGAATCAGATATAGTTGAAATATTACAACCTACAGAACATACGGAAAACATTAAGGTTCACTTTACTTCATTGACATCAGTGGATAGGGCTTCTCCGAAATTTACGACTGGACTAAAGGTTTTTGGAAATTTAACCAGTACTAATCCTGTAAATGTTGTTTATGGAGTATATCTTAAAAATGGAAATAATTTAAGGCGATTAATTAAAAAAATTGAAAATACTAATCAAAATTATTTAAAGAATATTAAAGCATTAATTATTGATGATGAATCAGATGAAGCAACACCAAATACAAGTGGTGATGTTAATAATCCTGTAACTATTAATCGTTTACTAAGGCATTTAAGGGTTGCTCTTAATAAAGCAACTTATTTGCAATTTACGGCAACTCCGTTCGCAAATATTTTAAATGAAATGGGTGATGATACTCTATATCCGAGGAGTTTTATCCATGTATTAGATACACCAAAAAAATATTTTGGTCCATTGCAGTTATTTGGTGACCCTGATTTAAATGAGGATGAAGAGAATTATTTTGATCCTTTAGATGTTATTCGGGATGTCCCAGAATCAGAATTAAAAGAGATAATGGAAATAAATGATCAAAATGATATTCAAAACAAGCAATTATTTAAATTCAAGGAGAGTTTAATCTGGTTTTTTATTTCGACAGCTGTTCGAAAAGCAAGAGGGAGCGAAGATTTTTCAACAATGTTGATTCATACAAGTGGTAGGATTTTACAGCATAAATTGCTTTTTGAATACACCAAAAATGAAATTAATTGGTTTATAAATAATAAAATTCGGTTTGTGGAATTATGTGATGAATTATGGAAAAATGAAAAAGACAGAATAACTGTGGATGACTTAAATCGCGTATTTCCAGAATATGGTATAGATTTTAGACGTGATCCTGAATTCAACGAGTTTAAAGAATATCTATTACAAGTTTTACTTGAGACTTCAATCAGAATTGATAATGGAGAGGCTGATCCAAGTATTCGACTAAACTACAATGAAGACTCTCCCAAATACCAAATAGCAATTGGTGGTAATACATTATCTCGCGGTTTAACTTTATATGGTTTGACTTCATGCTATTTTGTTAGGAAAGTGTCGAATTTTGATACATTAATGCAAATGGGTAGATGGTTTGGATATAAAATTGGATTCGAAACACTTCCTAGAATTTGGACAACATTCGCCTTGAAAGAAGGATTTAGAAACCTAGTTGCTATGGAAATTCATCTTAAAAATGATATAAAAACAAAATATTCTAATGGACTATCTACTCCTAGACTCATCGCGCCTAAAATTTTGCGAAGACCTGATTTTCAGATCACACGAAGAAACGCTATGCGTCAAGCACATTTATCAGAAGTTGATTTTTCAGGAACTGCTTTACAAACAATAATGTTTGAAAATGATAAAAATCAATTAATAGCAAATGAGGATCTAACTAGGGAATTTTTAGAAGCAGCTATAAACGAAAATCCAAAAGTAACTAATGAATTAAAATCAAATCGTATAGTTTTAAATGATCTAAGTTTAAATTTAATCAAAGATTTTTTAAGTAATTATAATTCTGTTGAAGATGGTAGAGGTTTTAATTTAACTAAAATCAATCAATTTATTGATAAAAATCAAGAGCTTTTCCAAAATTGGAATGTTGCAATCATTGGTGGTTCAAAAGAAAATTCTTATTTCCAATTTGGCAAGTACTCTGTAAGTAGAATGAATAGAAGTAGAATAAAAATATCAAATAATGATTTCGGAGGGAGAGTTGATAAACTTAACTTAAAAGGGATTATGTCTAAGGATGATAGTTTTATTGATATTCAGGATATTCCTTCCGAATATAAAGAAACTCGTGAAAAGAGCATTTTGTATCGATCTAAAAAGAATTTACCTTCATTACTCATTATTTATCCAATAGACAAAAATTCAATACCGGTTAATAGAATTACTAAATCAAAAATTGAAAGATTTAATTTAAATGCGGATGAACATTTAGTTGGAATTGCAATGATTCTTAATTTAGGGGTAAACAAAACTGTAGACGAATATGTAAAATTAGAAATTTCAGATTTTAATGAGTATTCGGCGGAGGATAACAATGATGACGAAATTTTCACGGAGAATGAAAATGAATTAGATGAGAATTTTGAAAGATAAATTATATAAATTTCAACAATGAAAACATTAATAAATATTGAATTAGATATCAAAAGAATTTTCAATGTTCTCGAACTTGATAATAAAGATGAATCCTCATTAAATGAATATTTCAATAAAAAACATCCTTTCGAATTTACTAAGCGAGGTAAGGCATTCACGACAAGGTTCCCCTTGGAAAATGGTAATTTAATAAAAGAGTTAAAACCATTGAATGACGGACTTTTTTTTGCTGAACTAAATAAAGATGGAAATTTTTCATTTTTAGAAATTACTCTCCTTAATAGCGATTTTAGTGATTTCTACATTATGATAATTTCTGATATGATTTTTAGATCATTTGAAACTAATTATAATTTTGAATTAATTCTTGAGAGATATTATTCATGGCGTGAATTTATTAAATTAATTAATGTACCTAAGACGGATTTAGGCCTTTGGGGTGAATTGAAATTTTTGGAATTTGTTTTAGACAATCAAATTTCTAATGTACATAGTTGGACTGGCCCTGAATTTTCAACTCATGATTTTAAGATAGATAATAGATTTTTCGAAATTAAAACCACATCAAACAAATATAAAAATTTAATTTCAATCAATGGAATGTTGCAATTAAATAGCAATGAAGATACTGCTTTGTGTTTTATCCGTGTTGAAAAGGACAATAGTTTAGGCGAATCTTTAAAAGATCTAATTATAAAAATTTCAAAAAAAATAAATTCACCGGATCACGCAGTCTTTGAGAAAAAATATAGCCGATTTAATAAAATCATTGATTCATCATCTGATAAATTCAAAATTGCGGTAAACCATATTTATTTAGTGGATGACAATTTTCCTAAGATTAGTCAAAACTCATTCAAAAATGATAAAGTACCCAAAGGGATATCTTATATTTCTTATACTGTTGATTTAAGTAATTTAGATTTTTTAAATTTAAACGAATATTTTAAAGTAAATTAAACATGTTAAAATCACTTGAGCTCCGTAAAGGAAATATGGTATTTACTGCCTCAGGGGCATTAAGGTCACTTAAAAATGCAAATTTGCCACTTAATGCCATACTTGTTAGAGAATTGATACAAAATTCCTTGGATGCGGCAAATTCTGATGAGGTATGCATTAATTTTAAATTACATAACTTTAGTAATGAAAATATCTATAGTTTATTTCGACTAAATTTAGAAGAAAATTTAATTAAGCGAGAACTATTGAATTTAATCCAATCCAAAAATGTTACCAATATTTTGGAATTGTCTGATAAAGGAACAAAAGGACTCACTGGGAATATTCGGAATAAACTAAATTCATATGGTGTTATGGGTGAGATTAGGAATAATTATTTTAATCTAATCTTTGATATAACAAGAAGCCAGACGGCTGAATATTCGGGTGGTTCTTATGGATTGGGTAAAACAATTTATTTTTTGTGCAGTGAACTGGGGATGGTGATTTATTATTCTAGATGTCTTAATGATTATAAAAATTACGAGCATAGACTCATTATTAGTTTGATTTCAATTGATATCGAAAATAATTTAAGCCCTAATTCAACAGGTATTGTTTGGTGGGGTAGTGAAATAATTGAAACTAATGATGGTGAGCATTTATTAGCTTTAACAGATAATGATGCTCTAAATTTCTTAGCTTCAAATAATTTAGAGCCCTATTCAGGTAGCGAAACAGGTACAAAAATTTTTATTATTGGTCCGAACAAGACTCTATGCGGTGATGAAAATATTGATTTGTTAAAGGAATTATACAGAAATGTAAATCAATGGTTTTGGCCTAGAATATTGAATTTTGGCAGAAATTCTCTTTCTAAATTAAAAATACCGAAAACTGAAAGTAATTTAGCTAATTTTCAAGAATTCGATTATGAGTTTAATGTGCTTAGAAATATTTTCAAAGAAAATCATTTAAATTACAAATCAAATACTTGGTATTGTTGGGATAATAAAAATCAAACATTTGAAATATTGAATAGAGAAGTTCGATTTAATGATTTTATAATTTCAAGTGTGAAAAATAAGCCGCATGGTGTAGTTCGCGAAGAATTTGTAACTGGTTTCGCATCAATTATAATTCATAATGAACCGAATGAATTAACTCAAAAAGTTTATTTTTTTAGACGTCCGGGAATGGTGTTGTTCTTTGATAATCCAATTTTGAATTTTATCGGAGATCATAATTTTATCGGGTTTTTCGAAGTAAATTCTGAATTACAGATAAAATATCCAAAATATAATAATATAGATGATATATTCAAGGCATGTGAAGATCCAAATCATCATACTTGGAATTATAAATCACAAGAAAGACTTGTAAACCAAGTTGTAGGGTCAACTTTAAGGATTTTACGTGATGATTTATATAAATTTAGTCATGATCAAAATAACATAGTTTCTGAAAATCACATCGATTATAACTTAAGTAGACAATTGGGTAAATATCTTTCATTTATTGAAACCGGAATTGGTCCAAAACAACCTACTGCTGGTCCAAAGCCTACAATTAATGAAACGGATCCTAAAATAGAAATTGTTGAATTTTTAAAAAGCGAAAATAAATTAAAAGTTTCATTAAGGATTACAAATCTAAAATCAAAAGTAAATCTCAAATTTGGAATTTTAGAGGGTCGAAATAAAATCCCACTTAGTAAAGATGATTGGAGAAATAAATTTAAAGATGCCTATTGCCCAGAATACCCTATAAAATTAGAAAATGTGGAAATAATAAATAGTATTCCGAGTGATCA
>CANFLS010000031.1 GCA_947447955.1 Flavobacteriales bacterium
AAAATCTATTTCAATTACAAAAATAATATTTAGTCTGAACGCATATAATTGGAAAAGAAATCACAAAAAAACCCATGCCCACCTCACCCCCAAACCCATGCCCCAAATCAAATCCTTTTGGTAGTTCAATAAAATCAAGGAGTTACAGCGCTGGCAGCGGCTTTAGGTTTGGGTATGGTGGACATGTGAAAGACGATGAAATTAAAGGCAATGGAAGCCATTTAAGCTTTGGCGAATATGGATATGACACACGAATTGTTAGACGTTGGAATATTGACCCGAAAGTAGCAAAAGCACCAGATTGGTCATCATACAGAACATTCTTTTGCAATCCTATAAGATACAGCGACCCAGATGGCCAATGGGAATGGGATAACACAGGAAATCTTAAAGCACAAAAAGGCGACAATTCGTATACGATGGCTAAATTTTTAGGAACAAGTCAAAGTAATGCACTAGAGATTCTATACAGAGACGGAGTTACTGCAAATAGTAAAGGCGTTTTGAACTTAAAAGAGGGACAATCTTTTGCTAAGTATAATTTATGGGTAGGCACAAAATCTGCAAGTGGGTCAGTTGTAAATAGTTCTACAGAAGCGACTAGTCATTATTTTAGTGGTAAAGGTGCTGCCGCTGATGTAGGAGACCAATCTACAAGAGAACTTTTAAGTTCTGATAAATTTAAAGCAAAACATCAAAAGATAACATCTGAACAAGTTCAAGCTAAAGGTGATTTTTCTGTTAAAATGACCGGCACAACATTTCATATTGGAAATACAGGAGTTGATTATAGTGTAACAAACAATGGTACTTCAAGTGCAGTTAAATACACCTTATTTGCAAGAGATGGTTTTTGGGATCCTGACTTTATTGATGAAAATACATTAGGTAAAATTCCTTTCATTGGGGACTGGACTAATACAACACCGGATGGACCTGGACCCAATTTAGAAAGATTTGGAGGAACGCCATATCCATATAAAACAAGAGAAAGGACATTCTTTTTCAAACCAGTAGAGGAAAAAAAATAATGCGTATTGGGATGAAAAAAAATATTATGATTACTATGTTTAGTACTTTACTTATTATCTGTACTATAATGTATCTAAAATTTGACAAAGTTGGTTTTTACTATGGTTTGGAATGCAGTTTTTGTGATGAAAAATTACCTTATAATTTGTTACCTGTGCGTAACTCTCAATACCCACAGCGTTTTTATTTAAAAGATGAAGAAGATTTTGAGTTGGTTGGTATTGGATTTAAATACTATTCCAGTAGTTTTAAAATCAAAGATTTTTTAGCTTATGGTCACAATGATACTTCTTTAATTGTGAAATGTACAGATAGCCTAAATGACATAAAATATCTTTCTTCATATGAAACAAAGTATAAGAGCAAAAAAGGAAACTCCGAAATAAGCTTTAAGGATTTAAGCACTAGCGATTATGAACAAGTAAAAGATAAATACCAATGGTTTGAAGTTGGCAAAGAAAGTTACTATGCATTAGAAAGAAACAAGTTTTTATTTAAAATTGGGGCTTTGCTCTCATTGCTATTACTGTTGATAAGTCTATTTCGTGGTAAGTTAAATCTAAAAATTAAAGGTTTAATTCATAATTAAATACTAAACTGAAAATGCAGATTCTTCCAATTATACCAAGCTCCAAATCAAATCCTTTTGGTAGTTCAATAAATACCAGAAGTTTCAGCGCTGGAAGCGGCTTTAGGTTTGGATTTAACACACAAGAGAAAGACAAAGAAATATACAATAACAACGAAACCTATACCGCCACATTCTGGGAATATGATGGTAGGTTGGGTAGACGGTGGAATGTGGATCCGAAAGCAATGTATTCGTTGAGCGTATATTCTGTTTTTGCAAACAATCCAATTTGGTTTACCGATGTTTTAGGGGATAGTAGTGTTTGGGATAATAAAGGTTATATGGTGCATTATGACCCTAATGATAAAGATTTACGTGCGTTCATGAAAGACGGGGATCAATTGTCTCCAATGGGGAATTTAGGTGGAGATATTGATGCAAGTAAATGGTTTCCTAATCTATTAAAAGAAAATAGTGTAGGAGCAGATGATATTTTAAACCCATTGACTTTTAGGGATTATGTAAAACAGTATGGCAAATGGGACTATAAATATGCCAGCCCTGCTAATCCAAATTCAGGAACCAAACAACACTTACTTGGTATAGCCTTTTATAGAAAGGATAAAACTAACGGGTTAGGCGATTTACCAGAGACATATTTTAATTTCAATAATTCAAAAGGTCGTGCTGAAGATTTAAATAATTTGCACTTTGGTGTGGTAGGTGATGCCGCTGCATTATTCTCTGAATCGTTTATGCTCAAACAAGCAGGGGCAGCGGAAATGGGCAAGTGGAAAGATGAAGGGAAGGAAGTTCCTGCAAGTTGGAGGCCAATAATAACAATAAAACCATCGGCAATGCCTGCAACTTGGTATCAAGAAATGGGGGCGCCTTATGGTGATAATCCAGTAGATCATGAATGGATTAAAAAAGGGTTTCAATACTACAATAAGAATAGAAGTAGTTTAGATGGTGATTGGTGGTGAATTATGGATATACTTGGTCAAATATTATGGTTCTTGATGTTCACAACACCGTTGTTAATTGTTCCTTTGGTTTGGAAATATAGTAAGTATAGCAAAGCTGTAAGAATAATAATAGGGTTAGTATTAGCAATTCTACTTTCCCTATTGCTTTATTTTAGTAGTTTGGCAATCATTTTTAGAGATGGTATGGGGTCTTAACCCCGCGAGAAATAACAATTAGTAAACCGCTCGGCAAAAAACTTGGCGATTTAGGGTAAAGGGCAGCTTTTTTCGACAGATTCCAAACATAGTTTCTCTATTTGAATTCTGAAATATTCGATTGAAACGAAAGTGATCTCTGCTAAAAACCGGTATTTATTGCGTTTTGAAGTTCCCTTGAAACAATCTTTAAAGTGATAAAACAATAATCTAGCACCTTTTTGTATATTTCAAATGCCGTTTAACAATTGTAAATTGCAGCATGAAAAATCGTGCACTATTTCTAATTGTCATAATTTTTATCATTCAGTTGAATGTAGGTTGTGGAACTTCACAAAATGCAATAAAAACGACCAAAGAAATTACCGTTGAAAATGAGGGTCCAAGAATTTCAAGCCCAGATGATAGCGGTGAAGGAGAGGAAATAGAACCAATCGTTGGCAACGACAGAGATGTGAACGGTTGTATCAGATCTGCAGGGTACACTTGGTCTCAAGTTCAAGGGCGTTGCTTGCTGATTTTTAACGAAGGAGTGGCATTAATGCCTCCTGTTGATCAAACAATTGCAAAAGATGCAGATTCCCCTTTTGATGCGATTTTACAAAGCTATCTCATCTTTAGTGCTGATTCTAATAGAATAGAGCTATTCATGCCGAACAAAGAACCCATTTTTTTTCATAAAACTGTATCACAAGGCGATATAAAAAATTGGATATCTGAGAATTACAAAATTGAATTACAAAATAGCAAGTTTATTGTAAAACAAAACATGGATATCATTCTCAAACAATATTGAAAAATTTCATTACATTTGTTTAAACAAATGAATCGAAAAGATTTCATATCTCAAGCAGCTTTATTGGCTGCCTTTTGGAAAATCCAAACCAGCAACTCAATGCAATCTCTTCTAAATTTACCCGATACCGAGCACACCATGCCCGCCCTATTTGTAGGACATGGAAGTCCCATGAATGCCATTGAGCAGAACGAATTCACTCAAAAATGGGCCCAACTCGGCCAATCATTGCCCAAACCTGCCATCATCCTTTGTATCAGTGCCCATTGGGAAACCTATGGTACACAAATTACCGCTATGGACAAACCCAAAACGATCCATGATTTTGGGGGATTTCCTCAAGCGCTGTTTGATGTTGAATACCCTGCTCCAGGATCATCAACCTTTGCCAATAAAACCCATGAAGAAAATCAGTCAATTGCACTCGATCAACGTTGGGGATTAGACCATGGATGTTGGAGCATTTTGAACACAATGTATCCCAAAGCCGACATCCCAGTGCTTCAATTATCGCTCGACGTAAATAAAACACCGCAACAACATTTTGAGATGGCAAAAACATTAATGTCCCTCAGAAAAAAAGGCGTGCTCATTCTAGGAAGCGGCAACATGGTTCACAATTTAGGAAGGGTTGCTTGGGACAAAATGAGCCTGCCAGAATACGGTTTCGATTGGGCCATTCAAGCAAACACCGAAATAAAAAGCGCCATTACAAACCACAACCTCGATATTTTAACAAACTACAGCAAACAAGGTCCAGCTTGGAATTTGGCCATTCCTACCCCAGAACACTATTTGCCGCTATTGTATACTTTGGGAGTAAAATCGGAAAAAGACAATTTACAATGGTTCAACGACAAAGCCATCATGGGATCACTCACCATGACCTCGTTTGTTTTGGAAGGTTAAAACGAATCTATCTTACAACAAAAAACGCCACAATAAATTGTGGCGTTTTTTATTCAATTATTTTTAAAATTACATGTTTCGGCGGTACTGACCACCTACTTCGAATAATGATTCTGTAATTTGTCCCAAAGAACTTACTTTACAAACCTCCATCAATTCAGCAAACAAATTCTTGTTTTCAATTGCAGAAACACGCAATTGATTTAGCAAATCAACGGCAACATCACCATGTAATTTGTGCAATGTTTCAATGGTTTCAATTTGGAATTGCTTTTCTTCTTCGGTACTTCTAATTACCTCACCAGGAACCAAAGTTGGTGAACCTTTGCTATTCAAGAATGTATTTACCCCAATAATTGGATATTCACCCGTATGTTTCAAGGTTTCATAATACAAACTCTCTTCTTGAATTTTACCACGTTGGTACATGGTTTCCATTGCGCCTAAAACCCCACCACGTTCTGTAATTCTATCGAATTCAGTCAACACAGCTTCTTCTACAAGGTCCGTCAATTCTTCAATGATAAATGCCCCTTGGGTTGGATTTTCGTTTTTAGCCAATCCAAGTTCTTTATTGATAATCAATTGAATTGCCATTGCCCTACGAACACTTTCTTCGGTAGGAGTAGTAATAGCCTCATCATAAGCGTTTGTATGCAATGAATTACAGTTGTCATAAATGGCATATAAAGCTTGCAAAGTGGTACGAATATCGTTAAAGTCAATTTCTTGTGCATGCAAACTGCGTCCACTTGTTTGAATGTGGTATTTCAACATTTGAGAACGAGAATTAGCGCCATACTTTAATTTCATGGCTTTAGCCCACAACCTTCTAGCAACACGACCAATTACTGCATACTCAGGATCTACCCCGTTGCTAAAGAAGAAACTTAAGTTTGGAGCAAAATCGTCAATGTTCATTCCCCTACTTAAGTAGTATTCTACATAAGTAAATCCGTTCGACAAGGTAAATGCCAATTGCGTTATTGGGTTGGCACCTGCTTCAGCAATGTGGTAACCACTGATGCTTACCGAATAGAAATTACGTACTTTGTTATGAATAAAATATTCTTGAACATCACCCATCAAACGAAGTGCAAATTCAGTACTGAAAATACATGTATTTTGAGCTTGGTCTTCCTTCAATATATCCGCTTGAACTGTTCCTCTCACTTGAGACAATGTCCAAACTTTGATATCGTTATAAACGCTAGCTTCTAAAACTTGATCACCGGTAACACCCAAAAGCATCAATCCCAAACCGTCATTCCCTTCAGGCAATTCGCCTTGGTATGTTGGTCTGCTTAATCCTTTTGCTGCATAAATGGCATCAATCTTTGCATTCACTTGGGCCTCCAATGAATTCGCTTTGATGTAAAGCTCACATTGTTGGTCAATGGCAGCATTCAAAAAGAAACCTAGCAACATTGGAGCCGGACCGTTGATGGTCATGGACACCGATGTTTTTGGATCAGACAAATTAAATCCACTGTACAATTTCTTTGCATCGTCTAAGCAACAAATGCTTACACCTGCATTTCCAATTTTACCATAAATATCAGGACGTAACTCTGGGTTACGGCCATAAAGGGTAACAGAGTCAAAAGCAGTACTCAAACGTTTTGCAGGCATTGCCTTACTCACGTAGTGAAATCTGCGGTTGGTTCTCTCTGGTCCACCCTCACCCGCAAACATCCTTGTTGGATCTTCACCTTCGCGTTTGAATGGATAAATTCCAGAGGTATAAGGAAATTCACCAGGAACATTTTCCTGCAACTGCCAATGAAGCAAATCGCCCCACCCTTTGTATTTGGGGGTAGAAACTTTTGGAATTTGTGAATGACTTAAACTTTCAGAATGGGTTTGAATTTTGATTTCCTTATCGCGAACTTTAAAAATATAAAACTCATCGCGGTATTGTTGTGCTTTGGCTTCCCAATTTTCGATAAGTTTTCTATTTGCAGGTTCCAATTGGCTTTCCAATTCAACAAACATTTTCTTTAGGCTATCAACAAAAGCATCTTTGCCCATTGACAAATGCGCATCCATTTCATTGCTTTCGCCAATTGTATTTAAGGTTTCTTGAATACCATACATTCTTTGCGCAATTTTACGCTGCGCATTTGCTTTTGCATCGTAGGCTCTGTTGGATTCAGAAATTTCACTCAAATATCGATTTCTCGCTGGAGGAATGATAAATATTTTCTCACTCAATTCATTCGTTGCCGACCAATTGCTTTTCAAATCAATTCCAGTCTTTGTTGCAACGGTATGCATCAAACACTGATACAAACTGTTCATTCCAGGGTCATTGAATTGACTTGCAATGGTTCCAAACACAGGCATTAAATCTGTATCTTGATCAAACAATTTGTGGTTGCGCTGAAATTGCTTGCGAATATCACGCAATGCATCTAATGCACCTCTTTTATCAAATTTATTCAAAGCAACAACATCGGCAAAATCAAGCATGTCAATTTTCTCCAACTGGGTTGCAGCTCCGTATTCAGGGGTCATTACATACAATGCAACATCGCAATGTTCGGTAATTTGGGTATCACTTTGACCAATTCCACTGGTTTCAACAATAATCAAATCGTAACCCGCAACTTTCAAAATAGCCACCGCATCATCAACATGAGAACTCATTGCCAAATTTGCTTGACGCGTAGCCATTGAACGCATGTAAACCCTATCGTGGTTGATGCTGTTCATACGAATTCTATCGCCCAACAGTGCACCACCCGTTTTTCTTTTCGAAGGATCAATTGAAATGATTGCCAAATTTTTATCGTCAAAATCAAGTAAAAATCTTCTTACAACTTCATCCACCAAACTACTTTTACCAGCACCACCGGTTCCAGTAATTCCCAAAATCGGAACAGAAATATCAGCGGCTTGCTCGCGAATTTGATCCAGCGTAGTTGCGTGCAACTCAGGATAATTTTCAGCAGCAGTAATTAATCTCGCAATATCTATTTTAGAACGAGAAGCCAATTTGCCGGCCTCTCCGTTTAATTTATGTCCTGTAGGAAAATCACTTTGGCGTACCAAATCGTTGATCATTCCTTGCAACCCCATGGCACGTCCATCATCAGGACTGTAGATACGGGTAATTCCGTATGCCATTAAATCTTTGATTTCTTCAGGAAGGATAACACCACCGCCACCAGCAAAGATTTTAATGTGGTTGGCTCCTCTTTCCTTCAATAAATCATACATGTATTTCAAGTATTCATTATGACCGCCTTGGTAGCTCGTCATTGCAATTGCATTTGCATCCTCTTGAATTGCAGTTTCAACAACTTCTTGAACACTTCTGTCGTGACCCAAATGAATCACTTCGCACCCAGTTGCCTGAATGATTCTTCGCATTACATTGATTGCCGCGTCATGGCCATCAAATAAACTAGCAGCAGTTACAATACGAACCTTATTAACAGGCACGTAAACTTCTGTTTCCATCATATACTGCAAAGGTAACAATCACATTCCAATCATGCGAAATTGTTTTTTTGCGAAAAATGCAATTTCTTTTTTTGGGGGACATTCAATCTTTCATTGTATTCACGTCAAACACCCTTAAAAATGAAAACTTATAAATTCTTCTGGACCCTTTTGGCAACTGCATCTCTTACAATGGGTTGCCAAAAGGAGTCCAATCCTTTGGCACAACGAGAACAGAACATTTCCGATTTGGTTTACCAAGCAGAAAACGAATCAGATCAAATTACACCAACCTACAATGGCAACCATCAAACAATAGAAATTGCTCATTTTGGTTTGTCTTACGATTATCTCATAACCACAAAAATTCCTGCGTTGTGCGGATACTACGATTACAACGATATTAATTTTGAATATTTTAAAGAATCAAATTTCAATAGGGTCAACTGGGAATCGTATTCACCATCCAACAAAGAATCATTGGAGGGAATCATTAAAAAATTTGAAAACAAACAACTGCCTTTGATTCAGAATGCTGAAGCGATACTTAACAATTGCAACGATTCATTAAATAAATACTTATGTAATCTACAAAGACTGTTGAATCAAAAAGAAATTAGCAAAAAAGATTATGACTCAATAATGACGGGAGTACCTGATACTTTTTTGAAACTATTCCGTTCTAATATGGAAGACAGTAAAATCAGAATTAATTGTTCAGCAAATTTCAGACAAATGCTACAAGAAATTCAAAATACCCTCTCACAAACACAATGGGAAGAATTCTTCCAGTGTATTCATAGAAAGTAACATGTGTGTTATTTAGTTTAGTTTGGTTGTTGCAAAAGGCTCGGGAAATCGGGCCTTTGCTATTTTTTGTACTTTGAGATCAGCAAATTCAAATAGTAAAACGCCATAATACTTAACCCACAAATAAAAAATGAAATGGCTATGTATCTTTTGGTATCGTGAAAATAAAACTCACCAAACATCCAAATTACGTTGGCCGATATCCAAAAACAGATTGCCAGGTTATGATAAAAATCCGACTTATTCTTCTTACTCGACCATGTCAAATAAATGGCAAGTAAAATTGTAGGAGGCGCCATAATTAACCCCAAAAGTTTATATCCTGAAATCCATGCAAAATCTTTGATCAACCAAAGTACCACGTGGAGATTTTCTTTTTTGCGAATTTCATTCATAATGCCACAAAGTTATCGAAAAATGAAACATTTTTTGTTTGTTTGCATACAATGAAAAGCAGCGCTCAGAAAAAACAGCTATTAATGTCGGATTTCCCTATCCAACCAAAGCCGATTTGGAATTCACCACATGAAATGCTTTTTATTGGTTCTTGCTTTTCAGACGAAATTTCAAATTTGTTTGACAACCTTTTTTTGCCCGTAACTGCCAATCCTTTTGGAACCATTTTTTCACCACAAGCCATTGCATCGGCTTTAAATTGCGTGGTTAACAACATTCCCGTTTCTATTACCCAACATCAAGAAAACTACCATGCACTTTTGTTTGATTCTAGTTTTCAGCATACAAACAAAGAACTTCTTTTGAAACAAATTGAAGTGTCATCGTTGCAATTGATGCAATCGTTACAACAATCTGAAACCATTTTCATCACCTTAGGAAGCGCATGGGTTTATAAACACATTGAAAGCAATGCCTTCGTTGGGAATTGCCATAAAGTCCCTCAAAAAGAATTTTCTAAAGAACTGCTTACGTTAGATCAAATTAAACAGAGTTTATTTCAAATTCAACAGTCAATTAGACAGGTAAATACCCAGTGCAACATCATTTTTACCATTAGCCCGGTACGACATTTACGCGATGGGATTTCCGAAAACCTGCTGAGCAAATCTTTGCTTGTTGTTGCCCTTCAAGAATTCCTTCAACAAAATAACGACGCACTTTATTTTCCAAGTTTTGAAATATTCCAAGAGGAACTCAAAGATTACCGCTTTTACAAAGACGATTTGGCGCACCCGAACGAATGGGCTGTGAATTATATATTTTCTAGACTTGTTGAATGTTATGGATCAGAAAACTTCATGCAATTCATGGATGAAGCGAGCAAATTGTCATTGCTTAATCAGCACAAACCAAAAACAATGGATGAACTGGAATTAAACAATTTCAACGTCATGAAATTAGAAAAAGTTGAATCCTTTTTTAGCAAATATCCAACTTGCAAAAAGCCAACAACTATTATTTAGCTGGAAAATTTGATTCCATAATTTTGTCAACTGCCGGCGCAATTCTCATGAATGTAGGCTCCACCGATTTCAATTTTTCGGTTACTTCCAACGTTTCTTCGTGGTTGTGCTTTAACTCAATTTTCAATTGGTTATATTCCTTCAAAAACTCATCAATTTCCTTATCGAATTTGCCTTTTTTCAATTCTTGCTCTACGCCTTTTATTTCATAAAAAAGATTCTCTGCTTCCAACACAACCTCTTTGTATTTCCCAGCATTAGACTTGTAAACTTTGAAAATTGCATTGTATTGTGAAACATCAGACATGTTTTCTTCGGTAAGTTTATTGGCGGAAACGAATTTTACTTTCGTCAAATTTTCATTCATTTCTTCTTGGCGTTCAATAAACTCATCCATTTTAAAAACAAATAAGTTCCTGGTTGACTGTAACATCCAAGCCAAGCTATCTACCTTTTGAATGCAGACACTTCTTTTGGTTTCGGTATTTTGCACCGATTGGGTACAATTTGAGAAAGTTAAAAATAATATGGCAAAGGCCGAAAAAAATGTAGTTATTTGTCTTATTTTGTAAATCATCTGATGAATCGCAATGCAAACATACAAAAAGCAAAACATTTTCGCTTCTTGCGTTCGGTTTTTTGGCTTGGATTTTCTGCATTCGGTGGGCCTCAAATGCACTTGCCTTACTTTCAAAAAAGATTAGTCAACAAAAAAAAATACATTACCCAAGAAGAGCTGATAGAAATCAACGCTTTTTGTAGCATTTTACCTGGTCCAAGTACTACCCAAACCATTACGGCAATTGGATTAAAACTTGGCGGCCCTATTTTGGCATTTTTCACTTTATTGGCATGGGCACTTCCCGGCGCATTGATTGTGACACTTTTTGCATTATCACCAAATTTCTTACAATCTCAGCAGTTACAAAACATTGAAGCCTGCGTTGCCGGATTTTTGATTTACGCCGTTTACAGCATGTTCAAATGGATGAAGCCTACCAAATTGAACATTGCCATTTTTGTTTTTGGAGGGATAGGTGGCTTTTTGTTTAGAAGTCCATGGATATTCCCAATTGGTGTGATTATTAGTGCAGCAATCAGCGCTTGGTTGGCAACCGACAACTCTCCCATCAAACGCAAAGCAACTTTACTCATTAGATGGAGAAACCTTACCCTGTTTATCACCATTTTTGCAGTAGTTGGGCTAACTGGATTATTCCTAACCAAATACAAAACAGAATCTAAGCTGTTAAAACCCCTCATTTTATTCGAAAACACCTACCGAATGGGCGCACTTTCATTTGGCGGTGGAAACGTTCTCGCGGCAATGACCGTTGAGCAATATGTCCATCACAAAAAAAGAATGTCCCTCGATGAACTAAACACTGGAATTGGATTGGTTCAGGCTTTACCAGGTCCCAATTTCAACCTTGCAGTGTATACAAATACCATCGCCATGAAAAACAATGGAGCGGGCGTTGGAGGACAATTACTTGGCAGTTTGATTGGACTCATTGCGGTATTTATGCCGGGAACACTTCTGGTTTTGTTTGCGTTTCCAATTTGGGAGCGATTAAAAAACTCCGTTTATTTACAACGGTCAATTAGTGGAATATTTGCCATGTCGGTTGGATTTATCCTTACCGCAGCTTTGATTATCAATCAGAACTTCATCATCAATTTGAACAAAGTAAACAGCCCAACGCAATTCTGGACACAACTTTTTGTATGTTTTGCCACCGTGGGAATGTTAGTGAGCAAAAAAGTCCCAACGCCGTTTATCGTTATTTTTGCAATTATCCTCGGATGGCTCATTCCTTAAGGAAATTAATAAGTACATTTGAAAATTGACAATTGCCTAAAATCAGACTCTTGAAAAGCAAAAAATCCATATTTTTATTCCTGGCAATTTTTATATCGCTGTTTAGCAAAAATTTGATTGCACAACCGGGAAAAGAACGAAACCCTTATATCTTGTTTACTGGTTTGGTTTTAACTTCCGACAGTTTAAAAGCAATTCCCTATGTAAATATCCGCAGCAACCGCAGAGGTTTGATTGGATATTCCGACCAATATGGACATTTCGACGTGGTTGTAAAAAAAGGCGATACCATTTTATTTTCGTTGGTTGAAAAAGTTGGGTCTTGGCATGTGGTTCCCGATACTTTAACGGGAAATCGCTACAATGTGGTAAAATTGATGACCCAAGACACCATCCATTTGTCTACCATTTACATCAAGGCAATGCCATTGAAATCAATGTTCAACCATGTATTTGTAACGGCCGACATTCCAGACGATGCCTACGAAAGAGCAAGAAAGAATTTAGAGCAAGAAGCATTAAAAGAAGAGTTGAAACTTAGACCCGCCGATGCAACTGCTTCGCAACAATTTCTGGCGCAAACTAGGGCCAGTCAGCTTTACTATTACAAACAAGCTCCTCCACAAAATTACCTGAGCCCAGTTGCTTGGATGCAGTTTTTTGATGCTTGGAAACGTGGCGACTTTAAAAAGAAGAAAAAAAGCACCGACAACAAATACGTTTCGCCGTATTAGGCAAAATTTATTTCACTATTTGTTGTTTCAAATATTCCAATTGTTGCTCCGGCGTAATTAATCCCAATCGAATCATTTTTGCCGTTACCGCTGCCTGTTTTGCAATGGGTTCAGCAGGAAATTCATTTGCCAAAATATCATAATATTTCAACGCTTTTTCGAATTGGGTGTTCATTTCGTAATAATGACCTGCCACGACAGCCAATTCCATTCTGTATTTTTTTTCTGAGGGATATTGATCAATATAAAAAGCAGAATATTCAGCCGCTTTAGGACCGTTTCCACGTTTTTCAGCGATTTGACTTGCGGCATAGAGGTATGAAATGCTCTTATTGTGCTTTGGAAAGTCCTGCACAAAACGATATAAAACGGTATCAAATTGCTGAGGAATACTGTCTAGAACAAGTTTACCCGTGATATACTTTTCAAATGGAGTAATCAAATCTAAAGATTTATCTAATTTTGACTTACAAGAAGCCATTGCAACTACAATTGAGATAACACTTAAGACAGCAATTAATCGAAAATTCATTTTTTTCATCCCTGCAAAATTAAGCGTTTATTGACATTCCACCAATTTGTGAAAAACTTCTGTGTAGCTTTTGAAGAAGTAAATTTATTATTGTAGTCATGAGTAGTGAAGAAATTCAAAAGCCACAATATACCGAAAGTGAAATTAGAAGTCTTGACTGGAAGGAACATATCAGGCTCCGACCGGGAATGTACATTGGTAAATTGGGCGATGGAACTTCAGTAGATGATGGTATCTATGTCCTTATTAAAGAAATCGTTGACAACTGCATTGACGAACACGTAATGGGCAATGGTAAAAAAATAGAAATCAACATCGACGATAAACGTGTTCAAGTGCGAGATTTTGGCCGCGGTATTCCTTTGGGGAAAGTAATTGATTGCGTATCAAAAATCAATACAGGGGGTAAATACGACAGCAAAGCTTTCCAAAAATCAGTGGGTTTGAATGGGGTTGGTACCAAAGCCGTAAATGCATTGAGCTCGTATTTTGTGGTTCAAAGTTTTAGAGATGGCAGAACCAAACGCGCAGAATTCAAATGCGGTGAACTGATTGTTGATTCACCAGAAACAGATACAAACGAAAGTAACGGTACTTACATCACGTTTGAACCAGACGCTACTGTTTTCAAAAACTACAGATATATTCAAGAATATATCCGCGATCAAATTAAAAACTACACCTATCTAAACAGTGCTTTAACCATCAAATACAACGGCGATTCATATGCTTCACGCCGCGGATTGTTAGACCTTTTAGAAACCAAAGTAACCACTGAGGCTGCATTATATCCTGTTATTCATGTAAAAACCGACGACATGGAACTTGCCTTCACCCACACAGATGCGTATGGTGAAGAATATTATTCTTTTGTAAATGGTCAGTACACCACCCAAGGTGGAACGCATCTGGCCGCTTTTAGAGAAGCCTTTGTAAGAACCATTCGCGACTTTTACAAAAAAGAATTCGACGCTGCCGATATCCGCAGTTCTATCACCGCTGCAATCAGCGTGCGTGTGATGGAGCCCGTTTTCGAGAGTCAAACTAAAACCAAATTGGGAAGCACCGAAATGAGTCCCGATGGCGTTTCATTAAAGTCTGCCGTTCTTGATTTTATCAAAAAGCAGGTTGACGATTATTTGCATAAAAACCCACAAACTGCCGACGCCCTTGTTAAAAAAATCCTTCAAAATGAAAGAGAACGCAAAGACATGGCAGGGGTTCAAAAATTGGCGAAAGAGCGTGCAAAAAGAGCCAATTTACATAACAAAAAGTTGAGAGATTGCCGCATTCACTTCGGCGACGAAAAGAAAGAAGAACGCTACGATTCTACTCTTTTTATTACGGAGGGAGATTCGGCAAGTGGATCAATTACCAAAAGTAGAAACCCAGATTTACAGGCTGTATTTAGCTTAAGAGGTAAGCCTTTGAACTGCTACGGACTTAAGAAAAAAGTGGTTTACGAAAATGAAGAATTCAACTTGCTTCAACACGCCTTGGACATTGAGGAATCGCTTGAAAACTTGCGCTACAATAAAATTGTATTGGCAACAGATGCCGATGTCGACGGAATGCACATTCGTTTGCTCATGATGACATTCTTCTTACAGTTTTTCCCAGACTTGGTAAGAAATGGACATTTGTACATCCTTCAAACGCCTCTTTTCCGTGTAAGAAACAAGAAAGAAACCATTTACTGCTTCAGCGATAAGGAACGTGTTAATGCAATTGGCAAATTGGGAGTTAGACCTGAAATTACCCGATTTAAAGGATTGGGAGAGATTTCTCCCGACGAATTTGGACGATTCATTGGACCAGATATCCGCCTCGAACCTGTAATTTTGAAGGAAGAAGCCAGCATCGAAAAATTATTGAACTACTACATGGGTAAAAACACGCCTGAACGTCAAGAGTTTATTATTGACAACCTTGTGGTAGAAAAGAATGATTTGGCAGAGATTGGTGTAACCGACATACCTGAAGAAGAACTGGCTTAATACGAGAGTATTCCGTGGTTCAATATCCAATAACCAAAGGTGATTAGGTTAATGGCAAACAAAAGGGCAATCACCCATTTCTTGTATTTACTTCTATTGATTTCATTGGCCCAAACAAACTGTATGGGATAAATTACCATAAAATATCGGTAGTAAGATACCAGTAATCCTGAAAACAAAGGAAAAATGGCCATTCCCCATTGAAATATTCTTTCTCCCAATGTTAGCTTGCGGGTATAAACGGCGGTAAACAGTAAAAGAACGATGGTCATTCCGGTTAACACAAAATAATTCCAATCTCTGAGGTCTAAAAATCCCCTGAGGGGATTTCCCCATGTTCTACCCCACGTAATCACAGAGTGATTGAATGCAAAAGCATCTCCGCAGTGCAAATGCAAATAGATCATGTACGTTAGCAGCGACAATGGCGCGGAAATAAACAATAACGACTGCTTGCTGAAAGCGCTTTTTACAAGATTTCGTTTTTCATTTTTAAGAAGTACTTTCCATATCCAAATGAGAAATGCCGTTACCAATCCTGTGGGTCGGGACAATACCAGCAAATACAACAGCGTTGAGAGTTGTATTGATTTATTTTGTTCAATGCTCACCATAATCCAAATCACAATGGATAGAAACAGCAATTCGGTATAATTTACAAAGAAGAAATAATGGAATGGCAAAGCCAGCCAAACTATGAGATATGAAATGATTTTGCTTTGATCATTTTGGAAATATTCCAATTTTGAAATTCCTTTTACAAAGAGAAACAGCAATATAAAGCTCAATAAAAAGGCAGCGACATCAAAGTTAAATATACCAAGACTGGTAATTTTCAATAAAATGGGATACAAAGGGAAGAAAGGAAAGGCATCACACACCCATAGTTTTGGAGGGACGGATGGATAACCTTCTTGAAATATTTTGAGGTACCAAAACGAATCGTTTCTGGTAAACACCGCAAGTCCTTCGGAGAAATGATCGTTACTAAGCGCCCATCCCAAAAACAAATAAAGCAACTTCACTGCAAACAGCAGTCCTACTCCATTTAGATATGGATATTTTAGCGTTAACTTATTTACAAATGACCGAACCACAAAAATCTATTACTAAGAATGAATATCCATTCAAAGAAACGAAAAGAAATTGCAATTATCACCAAATTAAGTTAATTCAATGTGATGAATGTATTTCGTTTTAAATAAATGGAGTATTTAAAGAATTTAAAGAAAGCATCTGAAAATAAACCATTTATTTTCTAACGCTTTAAATACAAACTCCCTTGCCTCACATTGCGGATGCCATCATTGTATTTGTAAAAGTAATAATATAATCCCTCTGTGCATTCTAATGACAATATGCATCTTTCTGGCTTATAGTATTTTCCATCCCAATATAAATCTTGTTGGTTTGTTTGTGTTTGATGCAACATAATTTGACCAAAACGGTTCATAATATATAATTCTGAATTTGGAAAGTACCGTGAATTTTCGATGTAAAATGTATCATTCACCCCATCTGCATTTGGCGAAACACCTTCTGCAATTTTGACTTCTTTGGCCGAATAGAAAGAAATATTCTCACAAAATGTATCGCGGCAATTCCTATTGTTATATACCACCAAACATGGCTGAAACTTCGACCATATCAAATCGTCACTATATTTATGCAAAACATCTTTTGCTTTGCTCGATTCGCCATCTCCAAAATCCCATAAATAATTTTGGGGATTTACTGACAAATTCATAAATCTATAAATTGGAACTTGGGTGCTATCTATTATAAAGTTAGCCAATACTGTATCGGAAACCAACATGGTATTCACAATAGAATCGCATCCCTCAAAAGTCAAAAATGTATCTCTCAAAAGCGATGGAATATTTCTGAGCTTGCCTTTAAACATCGCCTTTGTTTGATTGCAATAATAAACAGTGTCTAAACGAAAATTAGGAGAATTGATTTTTACCGTCAACTCAATAACCGAATCGCAACCCAAATGATTGGATAAAGTATCTATATAAAGTCCAGCAGATGCAATGTTTGTCCCTCCAAAAACCAAAGTATCATTCAAGCATATCTCTTTGTAAATCTGATATTTGCTATTTTTCAAAAACTTCACTTGTGTACTTACCAATGAATCACAACCTTGAGCATTCACAAGGGTATCTTTCAACAAGGTATCGGTGTAAAACACCCGAATATTGTGCACAAACGAATCTCCTTTGCAACGTGAAAACTGCAAAAAGGTATCGGAGGAAAGACCAGCCGAAAAGATATAATCGCGGTAAAAATGGCCAACTATTTTATTGCGAAAAATACGCAAGCGGTATTTTTTACCGGATTTTAACCCATTCAAAGTGTCGGCGGTGCGAAATTTATCGTTGCGTTCTTGCAGCAAAACATTTGTATCGGCTAAATACCATTGAAACGAATACACTGAATTGGTATCGGCAGTCAGAATTTCCACTTCCACCGATGGCTTGCAGATGGTTGGCTTATGTAGGTTTACCTTTAAAATTTCGTCATCGCAGAAATCATGATAGGGCGATGACACAGCTGCCAAAATAGAATCTCCTGTAACCAAAATGGTGTGGGTAGAAAAGTCGTATTTCACATCGCGAATAAACTGAACCACACCTGACCCCAATTGAAGCGCTGTATCAAATGTAAATTTACTTCCATCGAACGAATAACAGCGAATTTGACCCTTATCACCGGCCACAAATACATGATTGCAAGCATCTACGGCGATGCCCATTTGATAAAATTTTGTTTGCGATTGAATTGAATCTGTTATTCCAATATAACTCCCATCTTTAATTGATAAGGTTCCAAACTTCTGACCATCATAAGTGAATAGGTATTTCTGATTAACAGCGAGTACATTTGCTCTGTAATCCCAGTTTCTTTCATTGGTTTTGTAATTATTAGAATCAAAAAGCACGTTATTGTAAGACAATGTCCCCATCCGTGCCTTGCCCATCCAATCTCTCGCCCCTGCTGAATATGACAACTTGTAAACCTGATTATTCGCCAAAGTGCTATAATAGTCTGAAATAATGGCATATTTATGCCCAGTAAAATCCTGAATGCCACAAACCAACTCTTGGAAAGAATTGTTTGGATTGGCATATTTGGAGAAATCATAACCTTGCGCTTTGCCGTTGGATTTCAAAACTGACATTTCATTTGGCTTAAAAGTTGAATAGAAAGATGTAGAACCCCTACCCAACACCCAAATTGATGTATCCATCTGATTAAATTCTAATGCAACAGAAAACCCACATCCCTTCAACGTTTCGGAAACAAAATTGCCTATACCGTATTTATTCAAGCGAATGATTTGAATAGGCCATTGTAATTTCGATTGACCCACATAAACTTCTTCGGTAGTTTTATTCACCAAAATATCAGTATACATGCGACTATTGCCACCCCTAATAATAGAATCAACATTCCACATCAACAGGCTATCATAATCTTGGAACACCCATTTTAAATTTCCTTGGCTACTGTATTTAGCCATTTTACAGTATCCATTCTCAAAGTTCGTTAAATGGTCTCCGCCATACACAAAAACATTTCCATGATGATCAAAATCTACTTCAATCCCTACATTCCGTCCATACCGTTTCAATTTTGAATTTATATACTCCGTATTCTTCAAAGAATCAATCTTTACAACAAAAGGATCAATAGTCAATTGTTTATACTTAGCCCCAGGATCAATTACATACCGTATTTCATTATTGTTGGTTTTTTTGTACCAACATTCAACATTTTTACCCAATTCATTTGTGGCTAATAGGCCAGTATCTATCACCGTGAAATTGGCACCAATTAAATCAAATCTTTTGGACCTTGTTTTCAATGAATCGAAGCTTCCAGAGATTTTAAATCCAACGTTTTTGAGGGACGCATTTTCGCGAAGCACGAAAGAATACTTGAGCAATCCAGAGCTAAGTACATCAAAAACCAAATCGACTTTATCAAATATATTCCTATAAACTACTTGTTTGTATCCATAAGACTTTTCAGTAGAATACGGTGAGGTAAAATAATACTTAGATTTTCCTTGCTTCTGAATATGAAAATTTTGATTGGGATTAATAAAATCATATCTCACAAAACACGAATCACCTTTTTTTATTGAGAGAATGGTAAATCCCAATGAATCAAAAAATACAAAATCGCACCCTCGATTTACAAAAAATAACGCATTGTGTTTCTGCGATTGGTATTTGATATTAAGGGAATTGTCTTGAATCAAATCACCTCCGAAAATATCATTGCTGTTTATATTAAAATGTGGTTTCACTGTTTGTTGACTGAATGCCAACTTACATACCAAGTAACAGAAAACAGCAATGATATTTTGTTTTAACATAAGGTGATACTGCAAGATATGTTTATTATTTAATAATACAACAATAGGGTTTCTTGAGGGCAACCCAACCCATTTGCCGCAAAATATGCCTTAAATGTATAAAAGGCCCCGCCCAAACATGGCAAGCTCACTACAACTGTACTATTAATTACAACAGTAATAGGGGCGCCTCCATTAACTCTGTATTCCACGTAAGAGGGAATTCCAGAAAAACAATTACCTGGATTTGGAGGATTTAAAAAAGGAAAAGTGATTGTATTATCAACACCACCAAGAATTAATGTTGAGCTAGCATCATAAACTCTGTAGTCAACTTTACATGGAGCAGAACCCCAACCCGGAGTAAAGAAGAATTGCGCCTTTAATGTATTTGAAAAAAAAGCAAAAAAAACAACCAAAATTAATAGGGGCTTTTTAGCGTCGAAATTAAATTTTGACCAAAAATTTTGATTAGCTACCTTAGTGTTAAAATTGTTAGAAAATTCAGCTTCTAAAAAAGCTGAAGAATCTCTGAATTTATTTAAACCATCAAACAAATTCAAACCTGATTGTAATTGTAATGTTTTCATATTCACAAATGAACCCACATTATTTTGTATTAAATTGATGAAAATTAATCAAAATAACAAAATACATTACCATTAACCTTCCCAAAAAAGAAAACTTCCAATTAATTCATTAAAGGAACATAAATTTTTTTCACAAGCTCTTGCCCGGTGATTTCTTATTGTAACTAATTGTAAAATAGAAGTTTACAATTTAAACAGCCAAAAAATAGAGTTTGATACTCCAACAAAAAATAGTGTTTTCATTAAAAATGCGACCCAGGGAATTTATTTTGCACACATCACCACTGAAAATCAATCAGTTTGCATTAAATTTGTTATCATAGATTAAGTTTGAGATTTCTATTTTTCATATTATTCTCTTTGCTAAACCAAATGATATTTGCCCAACAAGGAAATCATTTGGTTGTGCAGGGATTTCGCGAATTTGTAAATCCACAATTTGATACTTTAGCTAATTTCAAAACATATTATGATGTTGATTTAAATTTATTCAAAGTCAACAAAATTAAAAGTAGAAGAATATTGAATGAAACAAATCTATTGAATCCAGGTTATAAAAGATCTCCAGGATATCAAAGCATTTCAAATTTGAATGGAAAATTATTGGCGTTTTCATATAATAATGTACTTCACAATAAAAATGGAGATTCTATTGATTATATTTCACAATATGGTGGAAACTATGGTATTGTATGTTCAACGGGAAATTCAGATACTTTTACTTTGTATTTTATTCAAAGCAAAACAGAATTTAATTCCGGTAGTTTTGAAAATCAATTCGCGAAGAACTTTGTAATATCTAACGCATACTATCAAAAAGATTCATTTTTTTTGATGGAATCGACCTATATAGGCAATACCCGATTATCCAAAAAAATCATCAATGGATTTAGACAATATAACGGACCTACAGGATTACAAAGTAATTTGTCATTGTATACCGATAAAAGAAAAGAAAAAAGATTACAATTTATTTGGAATCAAAACCTATACGATGTTAATATTTCAAAAAATTATCAAATTTCATCCAGACAATTGATTAATGAAATCATTGAAGATAGGTATCATAGTATTTGGTATGATATAGATTATGGTCCATTTACAGCAAATCGGCTTATTACATCACCCAGCGGTAGATGGTCTGTATTAACTTGGTCAACTGAAAAAAATGAAAATAGGTTTATTTACAAGTATTCAAAGTCAAAAGTGATTTTAATTGACAATGACAATTTTAAAAACATCAATGAAATATTTCACGATTCAGCAATTTACGTAGAAGATAATTATACATTTTGGAAAAATCCAGTTTTCACAAAGAATGACTCCGTTTTCCTTTTACAAAAGATATTCATGAATAAAGGAGAATCGTATATTTCATTTAAAAGTTTGATTGAAGTACAGATCTCAAAAAGCAATTTGAATATACGATCTTTTAAAATAAACATAGACCAAAGTTTATATGCATTTCCTGATAATGTTTACAAATCTAAAACGAGTTTAAAAGATTTCATCTTAGCGCCAAATGGAAATATTTATGTCCTTGTTTCTAAATGGGGAAATGATGGTTATGGATTTAACCCCAACGATCGTAAATTTTATATTGCCAAATTGAAAAAATTCGATAGTTATTATGGCATAGAAAATCCAGTCAAAATATTCGAAGGCGTTGGTAAGTATTATGATGAATTCAATTTCGATAAAGTATTTTTTCCACAAACACCTGGTACTTACCACAAAATTGATTTTACTTCAAAAAGTATCTGTAATGACTTAACTTATAACTTTACAAATAATTCCGATACGTCTTGGTTTGATCATTACAACTGGTTTTGGGGGGATGGTGACTCTTCATACTCCAACAACAAAAAGCCGAACATTTTGCACCAATTTAAAAAAGCAGGCACATATGAAGTACTGCTTCGAGCTTACAACTCAGAAGGTGGTAGTGTTTGGTACACCGATTCTGTAATAATTCTCCCAGAACCCATTGCAAAATACAATACCAAAAACACCATTGGCTGCCAGTGGATTGCCGTTTCCTTTGCAGACTCTTCCCTACTACAAAACAAAGCACATACTTGGCGTTGGAATTTTGGCGATGGAACAGATACCAGCATTGGTTCAACCAACAACATCATGCCCAAAAACAAATCCATCAAACACACCTATACTACTTCTGGCAAATTCAATGTACAACTACAAGTAAGTGATGGCAGATGCATCGATACCTTTAACGCCATACAAAACATTTCCATCCTACCCGCTCCAAGACCTGGAATTGCCATTGACAAAACTACTGGATGCACACCGTTGGAAGTTCAATTTGGCAGAATTTATTCAGATCTTACAGATTCAACCATTTATCATTTCAAACCTGCATTGGTGCCAATCAATCGTTTTGGCAGTGCAATAAATAAAACAATCATGCTTCAGTCGGGTCAATTTACCCTGTTTCAAAAGCTATATGGTCCTTCAGGTTGCGTTACTCAAGATTCTGCAAGTATGAATATTACCCCGGGAATTCCGGTTGGCTATCGTCCTGAACTAAAACGCAGTACTGTTATCAACAATAGAACCACCCTAACGGAATGGAAACCGGTTCCACATGCCAAGTACTATCAACTTTATCGCAATGGCTTGATTCTTGATGTGGTCAATGATACGATATTCATGGATTACCTTCCATCAGAAATAGACCAATCTTACACTTATGAAATAATGGCGAAAGACAGCTGTGACAATTTAGGCGGAAACAAAAGCAATATTGGAAAAACTATTTACCTCAATGTAAAGGAGGTAGAACCTGTAATAAAATCTAATTTCTCAACGGCGTTGCTTACTTGGACACCCTATGAAGATTGGTCTTCAAATGGTGGAGTAAATGAATATGAATGCTTTGGAACATATGATATAGAGACAGCAAATTGGCAACCGTTGAACAACCTTAATGATACACAATTCAATGACAAAAATTTCATCCAACCAAAGAAATTTGAGAAATGCTTTGTGGTGAAAGCGCGGAGTGGAAATCAAGCCTACGAATCTCAAAGCAACAGTTATTGCTAGCCTTATCAAGCAACGCTGTTTGCGCCATCGGCATTCACACCAAATGGAGATGGATTAAACGATGAATTCAACATTTTCAATTATGGTTTTGACAAATTCACATTGACTATTTTTAATTCTTGGGGACAAAAGTTATTCGAGCAAAACAATTCTGAAGGAACATGGAAACCAGAAAAGGATGTCCCTCAAGGAGTTTATGTATATTACGTAAAAGCCTACCGCAAAGGAGTTGAATATACATTCACGAATACGGTAACGGTATTGAAGTAGGTTTTTAACAATTTTTGACTTGCATTACCAATAAAATCGATCCAAAACACCAACAAATTTTGGAACGGCAAAATCATGAACACCGGCGCCGATTGTCCTGCCGGCAGCTATTTTGTCATCTACCGTTTCTACCTAAACGACAGCAACAAATCCCCGCAAGAAATCAAAGGATCAGTGACGTTGATTCGGGATTGAGGGTGGGAGGGTTAGAGTCGTTTTCTTTTGCATTTTTCGCGGAATCAACCAGTTGGATTTTGAATTCGTGAATTGATTCAATATTTTTAAACTCAGTTATTTCTAATACAAGTTTAACAATGCAGAATCAAATTGAAATATTTAAGACTAATGATGACCAAACTGTTGTTCAAGTTCGGTTTGATAATGATACAGTTTGGTTAAGTCAAGACCAACTAGCGGCTTTATTTGAAAGAGATCAGTCTGTGATTTCTAGACATTTAGGCAACGTGTTCAAAGAAGGAGAATTGATCAAAGCAAGCAATATGCAAAAAATGCATATTGCTAATTCCGACAAGCCAATCATATTGTATAGTTTAGATGTAATTATCTCCCCAGTACCGTGTAAAATCTCTTCGGGGAACACAATTTCGGCAATGGGCTACAAAACGGTTAAAAGACTACCTTGTTCAAGGGGTTGCAATCAATGAAAAAAGACTAGAACAAAAAAACAAAGAAATTCAAATACTCCACGATGGAATAAGAATAATTAGCCGAGCCATTGAAGAGCAGGTAGCAAATAATGAAAATTTCAATTGGCTTAATAAATTTAGAATTGGATTACAATTACTCGATGATTATGATCATGAAACACTTGATAATAAAGGAAATCATTATTCAGTAGCTTGTTATCCTAAAATTTCAGAATACAGAGATTTGATACATCAAATGAAAATTGAGTTCAATTCAGATTTATTTGGAAAAGAGAAAGATGGTGGATTTGAGAGCGCAACGAATTTAATTCAACAAAGTATTAGCGATAAGGATATTTATCCCTCAATAGAAGAAAAGGCCGCAATGTTGCTTTATTTAGTTGTAAAGAACCACGCATTTATTGATGGGAACAAGCGAATAGCCGCCGCCTGTTTTTTGCTATTTTTAGAACGCAATATCATTTTATATAATTCTTCAGGCAAATTTATCATTAGCAACGAAGCACTGGCTAGTTTAACTTTATTTGTAGCTACAAGTAAAGCAGACGAAATGGAAACAGTAAAAAAACTTCTCATTAGTGTGCTGAATAGAAATTCAAAGTAAAATTAACAATTACAACAGAGTAAATCTATTCCCTCATCATTACCCTTCGACTGCCAAAATAAAAAAGGGCGAACGATTTCTTCCATACTGCAATCGTTTTCTTTTGCATTTTCCCCTAAAATCAGGTTAAAAATAATTTTTTTTAACCTGCATTACCAATATTGGTAATGAAAAAAGCGCAGTTTTTGAGATTGATGAATTTGTATCAATCATTTATAAAAATTAGTTTTCATTTTTGTTTTTGGTCTTAAAACTAAAAAAATATGAAAAACACGATTAAACAAATTCTTCCAAAATTAATCTTATTATTAATTTTACTAAATTTCTCTAACAAATCATGGGCACAAGCTAATTGTCTCAATAATGACACGCTTTATTTTGACAACCAGGTAGATGGTCCAATTTGCCTTAGTATTGAATGTGCAAATACTATTTCAAGTCTTGGTATGCCACCTATAGAACTAATTGATAGTATTGAAAACCATTTACCGTTAATGTCTTTAGCCAGAAATTGCCCAAATCCAAGATGTAACAACTCTTACCGAGGTTATGTTAGCTGTGGTGGACCAACAGGCCCACAATTAGGAAAAATAATTCTAAAACCAAATTCAGGTTTAAATTGTCAAAATTTAAAAATCAGTTTGGTACGTGTGTGGAATTCCTCTCCATTTCCAAGCCAATCAGTGTTTACTGCCGGAGGTCCAACAACAGTCACGTACAATAATTGTGCAGGTTGTACAACTGGAGGTGGTCCAACACCAAACTTGGAAATGACTTTGGATTGCAATTCAAAAACCCTATATTTGAAATGCGTTCAATAAATAACATGTCAACGAATTATAAATTTTTATTATTATCATTCTTATGTTTTTTTGGTGTAAAAGCCCAAAAAACAGACTCCTATTATCAATATAGTATTAAACCACTTTTTACTCAAATTAATAGTAGATCCAAAGTTCAACCCATTAATGCCAACGAACATTATTGGATAATTTCTACTACAAATTACGATAGTATAACAACTATTGATTTTGTTGGAAATTCCAACCCAAATAAACCTTATAGTCTAAAGGTAAATTGCGGTGAAAAAGCACCCAAAATGATTTTTCTGATGAATAAAGACAAAATTACTTGGAGCATGTTGATTACGCCCTTTAATGGAGGAAGAGTATTCAACATACTTAATTCTCAATTAGTTGGAGAGGATGTATTTCTTTATTGTACAGTTTCAGCCGATTCCCTAAAAATCCAAATGAATCAAGAGAAAAGCACCTATTTAAACCTACCGGATAGTTCGTTGTACATGTTACTGAAAATTACAAAAAGTGGAAACTGTTCAATTGAAAATTTCTTCTTGCCTTTATCTAAATTACAATCTCGATTAATCGCAATCAATGAAAAAAGTTACACCATTTATTTCCCTATACACCCTGGATATAATTGGTATAAATATAATTTAAATTCAACCATTGCCAATAATATGGTGTCTGATTCATTGTTAACAGGTATTTTAATGCAATTTGATTTTGGGAACAAACAGGTTAAAAATTGGATTAGTGGCACGCTCCCAACAGCCCAACCATTTGATGAATTAAGTTATATTTCAACTACTAATAAATTGCTGTTACCGGGTAAATACCATGGCGTTTCAGCAACATATTTAATAAAATCACCCTTTAATCCTGCTATAAAAATTAACGCAAATCCGAATATTTATTTTAAAAAGCCAATTTCATTTTCACTAAATAAAACCTATTTATATTGGATAAGAATCGATTTGGATAAATGGTCGGTTGACGAAGTGAAATTCAATTTAATCAAAGGTAGTGAACCTTATTGGTTTATAAATAATTATGGTACTTTACAAAATGGATATTGGTTTCAAACCTATAGTCTAAGTGATATTTCAACAGATAAAATCATACCAAGGTGGCATAAGGTATATGGTAATTCTTCAAATGTGTTTTCATACAATCATAGCACAAATGATTTCTATACCGTTGGATTTCCAGACTATATTCAAAATGTGGAACAAGATGGTGACTCTCTTTTATTTATCACAGGTGGTCAATTACAAATGCCAGGGCCAGACTATATTGACTTCGATAATTCAGACACTTTTCATTACTACATTCGAAAAGGATTTTATTGTTCCGAATATACTCCTACCGGTAAATTAATTTGGGCAAGATATGGCAATGTAATTTTGAACGAATATGGCTGTGACCGTTACAAATCATTCGGCGGTGGCCGATTGCTTACCTCTACACAATCAAATATGTCTGATTTAGATTTTGGATTTAAGTATATTAGAAAAGTAAACGTGGGTGATTTTTCAGGTTTTGTGATGCAAATGTCAAAAGCCCCCATTTGCGATTTTGATATTGAAAACATTGACAATAACCACGTAACCATCAACTACAAAGGTGCGCTCAATGCCAACTTTTACTACAAATACGGCGATGGCAGCAAAGATTCAAATATGAACCAACGCTACTTCATACACGATTATCGCAAAACTGGTTCATTTCTTCTTTATTGCATTGCAAAAAATGCATATGGCAGT
>CANFLS010000032.1 GCA_947447955.1 Flavobacteriales bacterium
GAAAATTTCACTTTTGCTATATACACGAGGTGGCAATACCCTTGGTGCTTGGAGTCTTGTAAATCTAATTAGACAATTTTGTGACGAATTTGAAGTTATTATTCCTGCGAAAGCACAAAGTGCCGGGACATTAATTTCTTTAGGTGCAAATACCATTGTAATGACAAAGCAAGCAACTCTTGGACCAATTGACCCAAGCTTGAATAGTCCTTTGAATCCTCAGAATCCACTTGCCCCACAAAATCCGACTGCGAGAGTTCCTGTGAGTGTAGAGTCTATAAAAGGATATTTTCAACTTGCACAAGAGGACTTGAAAATTAAAGACGAAAATAGTTTGAAGGACATAATGATAAATTTGTCAAATCAAGTCCATCCTCTTGTTTTAGGTGACGTTTTCCGCTCTAGAACTCAAATTCAAATGTTGGCAAAAAAACTATTATCGAAACAAATAAAAAATGAAAATCAAATAGAAAAAATCATTGCGTTTTTATGTTCCGATTCTGGTAGTCATGACTATTCAATTTATAGAAGAGAAGCGAAAGATGAATTAGGGTTAAATATTGAAAAACCGGACGATGAATTTTATCAAATTATAAAAAATACATTTAACGACATTAAATCCGAACTTGAACTAAATATACCATATGACCCAAATTTAGTATTAGGAACACAAATGTCAGCCAATTATAGTGCTAGACGAATATTAATCGAAAGTTTACAATTTGGAACACACGTATTTGTGAGTGAAGGCACTTTACATAAAACCGTTCAAAATATCCCACAACAACAGCCCTTGCCAACAATTCTACGGACATTAATTGACGACCAAAGAAAATTTGAAGGTTGGAGAACAGAAAAACAAAATAATTCTTAAATTCGCATAGTAATGGAAGCTACAATCAAAAATACCAAGTTTGACAATTTAGTAAACTACGAGACACAATTCTCGTCAAACAGCTCTCGTCAGTCCATTGCATATCAATCTTCAGCAGACCCCAATGCATTGTCTACATTGATAAAAAACAATCAATTAATTCAATATTCGCATTTGGTAACTCAAGAAAAAATAATCCAACAAAAGGAAACTGAAAACATTTCGAAGTAGTAATATTAATTTTCCGCACATACCAACAAATATTTTAAACACGAGAAAATACAAATACCCACTTCACTTGAAGGAAAATCACAATGTACTCCCTCCCCAATCCTACCTTTACTTAAAGTAACAGTCAACCGGAGCTGAGTTTTCTGATGAATGTTTCGTACTAAAAATATTTAATTCCCCCCTCTAAATGCATCCCTCAAAAACTGAGGGATTTTTTTTGTGCTAACAACTTGTATTTCATATTGTTGATTTTTAATCACACAATGTTATACAAACCATTTTTGATTCATTTTTTGTGGAACAAATCGCGCGTAGAAATTGATAAAAAGCAGTAATCTCAAATTGTCACTGTTTTGTAAACAAATCAAATGAAAACATCCTTTTATTACCAATATTGACTAGAGAAAGGAGTTCTCAAGCAGATTTAACTATTAAATACGGAATATTCGAAGGAATGTTGTTCCTAAAAATAAGCTAAAAATAAATAAAAAACAATACAAAAGCTATAAAAAAACGAAACAACAACCAATATGGAAAAAAAATTAGATTCTCAAATCGCATTAAAGCATCTTCAAGAAAAATGGGGCACTAAACCTTGCCAAATGTGTGAAAAAAATAATTGGTCAGTATCTGACACAATTTTTGAATTACATCCTTATCAGGGTGAAAATATAATAATAGGTTCTGGACCCATTGTTCCTATTTTTCCTGTGACTTGTAATAATTGTGGCAATACAATTCTTGTAAATGCCATAGTTTCTAAGTCTATTTAACAAGATTTACATTATAAATAGCCAAACACCAAATGATACTGATTTTTAGATTTTAAAACTAAACAATATGAAAACATCAATTTTTATTTTATTAGCAATAATGCTATTAAAAAATCCATTGACGGGCCAAACACCTATTCTAGTAAACAATGGGAACGGAGGAATAATAGTTTGGAATTCACCTCCTAACGGATACGCCAATGGGATCCATTTAACTAATAACGTAGACTTAACCCTAAATGGAAGCACTTGGGCGTTCAATGAATTTGCTAAAATTGAAGTTGATCCAGGATGTAAGTTAACTGTTACAAATTCAACAGTTTTAACCGATAACAACACAAATAATAAATGGATAGGAATTGAAGCAAATGGCGATTATACAAAAAACCAATATGCCCAAAATGGCAAACCAAATAATAACATTAAAAATGGCTCTCCTGGGGCTAGTGATGCGTGGGAAGGAATTTTAGAACTCACTCAAACTAGAGTTATTTTAACTGGATGTTCAATATTAAATGCAGCATGTGGAGTAAAGGCTAATTTGGGGGCAATTATTAGAGCAAGAGGTACAATATTTTTAGATAACCAAATTGGAATTCACGTAAATAAATACATTTCATGGAGTCACCCAGAATTGAATGCATCTTATATGATGGATTGCAAGTTTATTTGGAACAATTTAAATACAAATTTCAACAACAACGACTTAAGAGGTATTTATTTACAAGTTGTTAAAGGAGTAAATATTGGTGGTTGTGAATTCACAAACAATTTTTCAATTAGAAACGATTATACTGAACGTTCAATTGGAATTTATTGTGAATACTCCTCAATGCACGCAAGTAAAAGCGGTAATCTTTGGTGTAATGACGATAATGGGTGTCCAGACAATTGCTACAACGGCACAAGTTATAACAATTCATTTAACAAACTTTATCGCGGAATTTATATAACATCTACTCGGTATATTCCAGTTGCTATTAGAAATTCAAGTTTCACAAATTGTAATAGGGGAATTGAAATGGTAAACGGATGGGGTTGTGTAATAACAAAATGTTCGTTTACCGCAACCGCATTTGTAATGGATGCAAATTTTACAGATTGGTTGAAAGATAACAAGGAATTAATGCATATCAATTCTGAAAACTGTATTGATTTTACTATCTATGACAATGATTTTCAATATGATAATTCAAATGTTTGGTCAATTAATATTGATGATGCAGGCTTTGATCGCTCACGCGTACAAAAAAACAGAATACAAAACTCTTCCAATAATGCTACTGTCGATGAAAATATTTATGGGTTAAGGGTAAATGGCAACTGCATAGGTCTCGAAGCTGATTGTAATTCATTCACAAACCAAGGTGCAGATATTTATATTTCTGCTGGAGCCAATTGTTATAATAGAAAAGGATTATTTGATGCAATTCTTAGCCCAGATGGTAAAGGATTATTAAATAATTTTAGTAACCCTCACACTAATTTACGCTATGGAGTTCTTATAGCTCATGATCCTGATCCAAGCTACGATAGCTTTTTTGTAAAATACCTATATCATACTTCAGCAAATTCAAATCAAATACCAAGGTTTATCTACGGCCAGCCTGTAGATCAATATTCTGAAGGATTCCGTTGTTTTGTTAGGCCAGATAAAGGTAAATGTGATTTAACTTGTAGTCAACTTTCAAGTGTAGAAAAATATCAAACAACCAAATTAATGAAAATCTACCCGAACCCGAATACAGACGGCAAGTTTCAAATTGAATTTTCCAACCCACAATATATTCGCAATTGTATAATTTACAATTCAATAGGACAAAAAATTCAAGAATATAAAATTTTCGCGAATTCAAAAATTTACAACTTGGAAATTCCATCAAAAGGAATTTACTTTGTTAGTATTATTGATAAATTTAACAACATATCAAGTGAAAAAGTAATTTGCCAATAATGCGAAATTTAGTACTCATATTGTTTTCTCTGTTTATTGTGAACCAATTGACAGCACAAATGGGATCTATTCTTGGCGACCAATCTCCTGAATTTTACCACACTTTTTATACTTTGAATAACAATGCCAGCAATCCTAATGTGTTAAAATCTCGAATCAAGTTTAGCCCTATGCGCAGTGCTAGCAGCCAAAGTCAAATTGCCATTACGAACAAAGGAAATATTCTCTTTTATGCTGCCGATACCTCAATTTACAATCAAAAAGGATTTGCCGTTGACCCAGCGAATAAATTATATTTTCAAAGCATTTTAGTTACATATGCAAATGCCTCATCCGCCCTGTTTCAATTTAAAAACAGAAAATTCATGCTCTTTGGAATTACTGGAATTGGAATTACTGGCAAAGACCATACTGATGAACTTCGGTATACCAAAATTGATGCATCTGACCATTTGAACCTAAAAATTGTTTCATCAAACAACCTAATGCTCCGAGATACTTCCCAATTTTCGCAAATTTCTAGTGCCAGAGTGAATGACTCAACCTACCTATTGACTGCAATAAATTATACAGGAGACATCTATTTTTATCACATTGAATGGAATAAAATTACATTAATTAACAAATACAACCTTTTAAATAACGTAAAACTTTTTGAACCGTCCATCTACAATAAAGTTGGCAGAAAATCTCAGCTGCGTATCGATTTGATGAAGCTTTCCAATAAGGGAAATAAGCTCCTTTGTCACATTGTTGAAGATATACAAGATTATGAGGAAATTATTCCAAATTTATATTCATATTCCACTATTTTAATTGGGTATAGAGTAGTAGTTTTTGACCTTGCATCCCCAAATAAAGAAAAAATAGATTCAACTGTTTTAAAAAAATACACGCCAAAAACTTACATCAATGATGTTTTTTTTACGGATGTGGCATTTTCACCCAATGATTCCTTTTTATACCTCAGCGAGTGCAATGATGCCAACATTGGAAATTGGGAAGTAAACCAATACCCAACTTTCGGGTCAAATAATGCTCAAAACAAAACTACACTATACCAAATGAAAATTGCATCAAGAGGTGTGGTTGCAGGATTATTTCTTACACATTTGGGTGGCATCATGCAATTTCAATCCCAAAATAATGCTTCTCACTATCTATATTTTGAACATGCAGATAGTAAATTTGACGCCAATGACTTATTTGTTTCATCTTCGCAACCCAAAAACTATTACTTCCTTGAAGTTCATTCCCCATTTGTATTTAATTACATCAATATTCAACCAGAACCCTACAATGGATGCCAATCAAAATATATTTTCAAGAACAAAAGCAACAAAGGCCGAAAGTTTAATCGGTTCACCTATTACTTTGCAAAAGATACTGCCGGACTGAATTGGGAAACAGTCACTGATTTCGAGCCTATTTTCACCTATAAATCAAAAGGCAAATATGCTTACAAATGCTTAGGTTCAACAACAGATGGCTACTCTGAATGGTTTGAAGATTCTGTAATTATCCAAAATGACCCTAAAGCAGATTTAACACTAAAGGATACTCCAGAAATTTGTATGGTAACGCATTTAAACAATCAAAGTGTTCAAATAAATTGGAAACGTTTAAAAGGTGCAAATAATTACACGCTATACAGAGATGGGATAAAACTGTTAAAAACAACAGATACTGCATATATAGACAATTTGCCTTCAGAAGTTACTCATTCTTTACATTATCAAATTCAAGCAGAAGACCTATGCGGCAATTTGTGTGCTATGAGCAACCCTAGCAAAACCATGTTTTTGAAGGTACAGGAAAAGAAGCCTGTGGTTAAATCTGAGTTTCCTACAGCGCTATTGACTTGGACACCCTACTTGGGTTGGTCGGCACAAGGAGGTGTAAAAGATTATTCCATTGAAGGAAATTATGAAATTGAAACTTTGAACTGGCAACCGTTGGGTTACCAAGTTGATACCCAATTTAAAGACAAGCAATTTATTGAGCCGAAGAAGTTTGCAAAATGCTTTCGCATTAAAGCCGAGAGCGTCAACAACAAATACGAATCGCAAAGCAATACAACGTGTTTAAACTACACAGCTACATTATTTGCGCCATCGGCATTTACGCCCAACGGAGATGGGTTAAACGATGAATTCACTATATTCAATTATGGTTTTGACAAGTTCAATTTCAGCATTTACACCAAATGGGGTGAAAAAGTTTTTGAACAAAACAACACAGAAGCATCTTGGAAACCTGAACAATCCATAATGTCTGATGTGTATGTTTATGTGATCAAAGCCTATCAAAAAGACAAAGAATTCAACTTCACAGGAACTGTAACGGCATTGAAGTGAGTTTTTAACTTTTTCGACATACTTTGCACATATTGATGAAAAATGCATAGTTTTCAAGATTGAAATATCTTTAACGTTCCTTAGGCGCTAGTTTATTATGATGAACAAGGCAACCTTACAACAACAATGGACAACTTGTTTTACGTGAAAAAACTGAAGGCAACAGTCTCAACATTGAGCAATTGCCAGCCGCTATGTATATAGTTGTTGTAAATACTGCAAACGGTTCGTTTTGCAATAAGGTGGTGAAGGAATAAGAACTTTACCCTTGAAAAATACAATCCAAAAAAAAGACCACTTTATAAGTGGTCTTTTTTTATATGATAATATTTAGATTAATATCTGTATTGATCCATTTTGAAAGGACCTTCAACTTTCACGCCAATGTAGTCGGCTTGCTCTTTTGAAAGTTCTGTCAATTGAACACCAATGTGAGCCAAGTGCAAACGTGCAACTTTTTCATCTAAGTGCTTAGGCAATACATAAACTTTGTTTTCGTAGTTGCTTGCGTTGTTCCACAATTCCAATTGAGCCAAAGTTTGGTTTGTAAAGCTGTTCGACATTACAAAACTAGGGTGACCCATAGCGCAACCTAAGTTTACCAAACGACCTTCAGCCAATACAATGATTTCATTGCCATTCAAATTGTAAACATCAACCTGAGGTTTGATGGTATACTTTGTGTTTCCAAAAGTACCGTTCAACCAAGCCATGTCAATTTCATTGTCGAAGTGACCAATGTTACAAACGATAGTTTTGTCGTTCATCATTCTGAAATGACTTTCAGCAACAATATTACAGTTACCAGTAGCAGTAACAATTATACTCGCTTGTGGAATTGCATTTTCAAGTGTCAACACCTGGAAACCGTCCATTGCAGCTTGTAAAGCACAAATTGGATCAACTTCAGTAACAATTACACGGGCACCAGCTCCACGTAAACTATCGGCAGAACCTTTTCCTACATCACCATAACCACAAACAACAGCAACTTTACCAGCCATCATAATATCTGTAGCACGACGAATTGCATCTACCAAACTCTCTTTGCAACCATATTTGTTATCAAATTTACTTTTGGTAACACTATCGTTTACGTTGATTGCTGGCAATGGCAATGTTCCTTTGGTAACACGTTCGTACAAACGGTGAACACCAGTGGTAGTTTCTTCAGAAATACCTTTGATTGCAGCAGCCAAATGAGGATATACATCAAGCACCATGTTGGTCAAATCACCACCATCGTCAAGAATCATGTTCAACGGTTCTTGTCCCTCACCAAAAAACAACGTTTGTTCAATACACCAATCAAATTCTTCAGCAGTTTGACCTTTCCAAGCATAAACTTGGATACCTGCAGCAGCAATAGCCGCAGCAGCGTGATCTTGTGTTGAGAAAATATTACATGAACTCCAAGTTACCTCAGCGCCCAAAACAACCAATGTTTCAATTAAAACAGCAGTTTGGATGGTCATGTGCAAACATCCTGCAATTCTAGCACCTTTTAAAGGTTTAGATTCACCGAATTCAGCGCGCAACGCCATTAAGCCTGGCATTTCTGCTTCAGCCATTTTGATTTCTTTACGGCCCCATTCAGCCAATGAAATGTCTTTTACTTTGTAAGGAATATATGTTGAATTTGACATAGTCTATTTAAATTAGCGCAAAGTTACAAATAAACTTTGGAACTAATCTAAATAATTGGCAAACAACTTATACCTTTTTGTGAAGCGATTTAAAAACCGCAATTGCAGCCACCCTTTGATTTAACTGGCTTTGCACTACCGCAAGATGAAATTGCAGTACCCAACAATATCAATATCGAAAAAAACAAAATGAACTTTTTCATAGTAGGATTTATACAAAAATACGAATTTTAACTGAAATTTGTAGAAATTTGAACCCGAATGATCTATCTCAACATAATTGATTTTGCCAAGGATTGGCTTTTGCATCTCGACAAACATTTAACAGAATTGGTAAGCCAATACAAGAGTTTAACTTACATCATTCTATTCTTGATCATTTTTGTGGAAACAGGATTGGTTTTTATGCCGATACTTCCTGGCGATTCACTTTTGTTTGCAGCAGGATCTATTGCGGCCTTAGACGGCACGTTGAATATATTTTATTTGATTCCATTGCTGATTTTTGCCGCACTTTTGGGCGATAATACCAACTACTTTATTGGTTCTAAAATTGGGGTTAAAATTTTCAATTTAAAATGGAAACTTCTAAAGAAAGAATACCTAACTCAAACGGAAGAATTCTATGAAAAACACGGTGGTTATACCCTCATTATGGCGAGGTTTGTTCCCATTGTGAGAACTTTTGCGCCTTTCGCTGCTGGTTTGGGAACAATGACGTACCGCAAGTTTATTGGATATTGCATTTCTGGCGCCGTTTTGTGGGTAACAAGCATTACCACTTTGGGATATGCTTTGGGCAAAAACGAATGGGTGAAATCACATTTTGAAATGGTGGTTTTTGCAATCATCGGATTCTCTATTTTGCCAATGATTTTCCAAGTTATCAAAGCCAAATGGGGCAAATCTTCCAACTAGGATTAATTGGAAACCCCGTTGCGCATAGCAAATCGCCGAAAATATTTCAAAAGTTTTTCGACAACGAAAACTTGCCCAATTGGAATTACAACTTATTCCAACTTTCGCATATAGATGAACTGCCAGGTTTATTAAACAGCAATCGAAACCTAGTAGGTTTCAACGTAACTGTTCCCTTCAAACAGGCAATTATCCCTCATTTGAATACAATTTCTGATGCCGCCAAAGCAATGAATGCGGTGAATACGGTTAAAGTGATTCGCAAAAATGACCAAATTTTTCTTGAGGGACATAATACCGACTACTATGGGTTTTTGGAAACAGTGAATAAACTTCCCTCAAAACCCTTAAAAGCCATTATTTTAGGAAACGGCGGTTCTGCAAATGCAGTAAAGGCAGTACTCAATTTCTTGAAAGTACCATTTACTGTAGTTTCTAGAAATCCAACTGCCAATCAAATTTCTTATGGCGGTTTACTCGATCTAACATTCCACGAACCAACTTTAATTGTTCAAACCACACCCGTTGGAATGCACCCCAAAATTGACGTTTCTCCCATTTTTCCGTTTCAACATTTGAACGAAAATGTGATGGCAATTGATTTGATTTATAATCCCGAAGAAACCTTATTTTTGAAACAATTTAAGAACCACGGATGTTTTTGCTTGAATGGCGGTTTGATGCTGCAAAAACAAGCAGAAATGGCCTGGACAATTTTTAAAAACAATGAAAAAAACTAAATTCATTTACACTGCGTTTGTTGCGTTGACAATTCTTTTCACACTAAACAGTTGTCATTTATTTCATAAAAACACTTCTGATTATGATGTAAGTGAAGATTATACCGACGCTTCGCCGGATACGGCATATGCCAATACCGAAAATGATGTACCCTACCAGAATCCTGCCGACAAAGTTTGGCAATTGATGCATACCGATTTGAATTTAACCTTCAATTGGGCAGACAGAACCGTTCAGGGAACTGCCATTTTGAAATTAAAACCTTATTTCTATGCCCAAGATAGTTTGGTGTTAGATGCCAAGGCAATGGACATTTTGAGTGTAGAAATCAATCAGCCTAAATCTGAGGGACCTCCACCTGAAAAGTTGAACTTTAGCTATACAGACTCACAACACCTCGTAATTCATTTCAAAACAATTCAAATGCCTTTTGGACCAGTTGAAATTAAAATCAATTACATTGCAAATCCTGAAAGAGAACTTGTTGATGTTGAATCAAATGCGGGTTCCGCAATTTTGGCAGAAAAGGGAATTTACTTTATTAATCACGATTTACGAAACCCTGCAATTCCGCGTCAACTTTGGTCTCAAGGTGAAACAAATGGTAGCCGTTGTTGGTTTCCAACCATTGATCAACCCAACCAAAAACATACCCAAAGAATCACGTTGACGTATCCAGACACCATGGTTTCGATATCGAATGGAGAAAGATTGAGCCATACGAAATTGGAAAAAACCAAGGAATACAAAGACGTTTGGGAGCAAACCCAACCCCATTCTGTGTATTTAACCATGATTGCCATTGGAAATTGGGCTGAAACGGTAGACAATTACAAAGGCAAACAGGTGCGTTATTTTGTTGAACCGAATTACAAAAAAGATGCAATGGCTATTTTTGGACATACCCCAAAAATGATTGAGTTCTTTTCAAATTATACTGGGGTTGATTATCCTTGGAAGAAATTTGACCAAGTAGTTTGTAGGGAATTTGTGAGTGGAGCCATGGAAAACACAACCGCCGTTGTTCATTCTGAGGGACTTCAAGACAAGGACAACGACATGGAAGATTATATCAGCCATGAATTGTTTCACCATTGGTTTGGCGATTATGTAACCTGCGACAACTGGGGGGAAATTACCATGAACGAAAGCTTTGCGCGATACAGCGAAATGCTTTGGAATGAACATTATTATGGGTTAGAGAAAGCACAAAGCTGGCTCGATGAAAACAATACTGCTTGGCTTTACAGTGAAAAAATTACTCCACTTGTGAACTATAGATATCGCAAAGCAGATGATCAATTTGATGAAATTCGCTACAACAAAGGCGCAGCCATTTTGAATTTATTGAGAGATTATATTGGCGATGAGGCTTTCAAATTATCAATGAAAGAATATCTCACCACATATGCTTATGGAAATGCCACAACCGCAGAATGGAAAAGATGCATTGAAAAAGTATCGGGTAAAAACATGACCGATTTCTTCAACTCTTGGTATTTTTCAAATGAAGTTGCCGATGTTCAATGGGGTATTTCAAAAGACAAAAATGTATATCAGTTGGAAATTACACAATCAACGGGTAAATGTTTCAAAATTGACATTGACTATTCGTCGTATGATGGATTGCATAGACATAAAAAATCGGTTTGGTTTGCTTCCAATGAATCAAGCAAAATTATCAATTTAGAAATTGACACCATGCCCGATTACGTTATTTTAAATCCAAACAATACATTGGTTGGTACTGTAATTTACAATCCAGAATCATTGAAATTTGAGTGTTTAGAAAACACCACAGGATTGGTTAAAGGCATCCCCAACACCAATGCAATTTACAAATTGCTGATAAACAACATTTTTGAAGCCAAATTCGACGAAACAAAAGTTCATCAATTGGCATCACTGAATGCAAATATTGCAAACTGCAATGAATATGTAAAAAGCCAAAGTAAAAAACTAGAGGAATTGGCATTTAAAACAAACAATTCTCAAATGTTGAATCTTTCATTATCCATGTTTGAATCATTGAATCCGGAACATGATTTTAAGTTCTACAATTCAGAGCTTAAGCAAATGTTGTTTTCGGATAAAACAAAAACAAGCATGAAGCAAACACTTATCATTTTATTGGGTGGCAGTTTAACCGAAAATGAGTTGATTGAGATTTCTAAAAATGCAAATTATACACTGTTGGAATATTGCATGTTTTTTGGTTTTAATAAACTTGTAGAGTTCAAAAAAATTCAACCAACTACAATTGATTATGCCAAACAACAAATGAACAGTTTGACCTCGCCAAAATTGATTGCGGCTTGGGTAAATTTGGTATTGGATTACCAAGTTCAACAAGAAGAAGATATTTCAAAAACGCTTTTGGACTTAAAAAACACGAAAATAGACATTGAACAAAGATTGGAAGTTTACAAAAATTGCTTCAATGGTTTGGGAAATTACAATTCTGTGAACAATGCATTTATGCAAATTGCTGACAAATCAATTGAATCAAAAGATATTGAAACAATAAAAATATTGAAAGTAAGCTCATTGGAATATTTCAAAGGTTTGAACATTCAAGAAAAACCAACAACTGAAACAGCAAGATTGTTAAGTGAAAAAGTACGCAAAGTGCACAATTTTCCTATTAATTGAGAATAAAATTTGACTTTATTTAAAATCATTCTAAATTTGCACCGTGAACACCACCGCCAACCATATTGGAATCAATGAAATCTATGAGATTCGTTCACTCAAAGAAAATGATTTGACATTGAAATTGGCGGAGATGGGTTGTGTACCGGGAACTGAAATCGTGAAACTATACACTGCACCCGGTGGAGACCCAATTGCATTTAGAATTGACTCTTACATTCTTGGCCTTAGAAAATCAGAAGCTGAAAATATTTTTGTAAAATTATCAGAATTAGAATAATCCATCGTTGTGAAGAGAATTGCGCTAATAGGAAATCCCAACTGTGGAAAGTCTACCCTTTTTAACCGACTTACTGGACTCAGTCAAAAAACAAGCAATCTTCCAGGAACAACTGTTGAATCTACCACAGGGCAGGTTAAACTAAAATCTGGCACGGTTGAATTAATTGATTTGCCGGGCATCTATAGCCTTTTTGCCCAAGCCGAAGACGAACGTTTGGTGGTATCGACCCTTTTGGGTATTGAGGGACCAAAACCCGACGCAATTGTTTTCATCATAGATGGATCTAATATCCGCAGGAATTTATTGTTGGTTTCTCAGGTTGCAGAACTTAGAATTCCCTCATCGTGCATTTTAACGATGGCCGATACAGCCAAGCGCAGATCGATTGACATTGATATCAAAGCACTGGAAAACGAATTAGGCATTCCCGTTGCTGTTGTAAATCCTCGTAGCGATAAAAATACCCAAAGCGCTATCCTGTCCCTCGAAAATCAAACTATTGGAAAAATTATTAGCCACAATGAGAATTTTGAACCACGTTTAAGAAGTTTTTATGAAGGAAATAAAGAACGCGGCTTAAGTGAAGAGACATTAAAACGATATACAGACATTGAAAAAATTGTCAAAAAAGTTGTAATCAGTTCTCAAACGAGAAATAGAAACAACACCATTAAAATTGACAAATACGTTACCCACCCCATTTTTGGTGTGGTCATTTTCTTTTTGGTAATGATGGCATTGTTTCAAGGGGTATTCACCTTGGCATCGGGTCCTATGGACTTAATTGAAACTGCATTTGGTTGTGTAAAGATGCAAATTGACGAATTCTTGCCAAATGGAATGTGGGCAGATTTCGTGAGGGATGGTATTTTGAGTGGTATTTCTGGGGTGATTGTATTTGTGCCTCAAATATTTATCTTGTTCTTCCTTATTGGCATTTTGGAAGACAGTGGATACATGGTTCGTGCGAGTTTCATTACCGACAGAATCATGCGAAAAATTGGATTGAATGGACGTTCCATCATTCCTTTGGTTGGTGGATTTGCTTGCGCAATTCCTAGCATCATGGCTACTAGAACCATAAAGAATAAAAGGGAACGATTAATTACCATGTTGGTGGTGCCATTGATGAGTTGCAGCGCCAGACTTCCGGTTTATTTCTTATTGATATCGTTGGCTATTCCGGCATCATCTTTCTGGGGACCATTTCATGCACAAACTTTTGTAATGACAAGTGCCTATTTTGCAGGCATTATTTTGGCGCTAATTTTTGCGATGATTTATAAAATCATTGGAAATGATAAAGAGAAATCTGAATTTATTTTAGAATTGCCAACCTATCAAAGTCCTAGAATTCAAACAGTAATTTCACAAGCTTGGATAAAATGCCGCACATTTTTAAGCGAAGCAGGAAAAGTAATCATTGTAATTTCAATGATACTTTGGGCATTGTCGAGCTTTGGACCAAAAGAGGCAATGAAAAACGCCCATTTGAAAGCGGTTGAAATGACTAAAATCAATAAAGTAGATAGCGCACAAATTCACAATACCCAAAAGTTAGAAGCGAGCTATGCGGGCCATCTTGGCAAATTTATTGAACCGGCAATTAAACCTTTGGGTTATGATTGGAAAACGGGTATTGCGTTAATATCATCATTTGCAGCAAGGGAAGTATTTGTGGGAACAATGAGTACATTGTTTCAAACCCCAGAAGACGATGATCAAGTAAAAGGCATTAGAACCAAAATGCAGGCTGAAATTAATCCCGACACTGGCAAACCCTTATATGGCGTTCCTTATGCTATTAGTTTGATTTTCTTTTATGCCTTTGCCTTGCAATGTATCAGCACCATGGCTGTTATCAAAAAGGAAACGGGAAGTTGGACATGGCCGGTTGCATTGTTTTTCATTTACGGAGGAATTGCGTATATCGGTGCGTTTGCTGCATTCAGAATTTTGAGCCATTATTTTTAAAATCTTTGTTCCTTTGAGGGACATTGTATTTAAAATTAAATAAATACGATAAAAACCAACCTATAATTTTATTTATTTGTCGATTAGGCACTAATAATTATAAATAATTTGCGGTGGCGCAAACTATTTTCATCATTCAAACGTATATAAGTAGATGATTGTTAAATCGGAATGATTTTGGCAATTATCACATTGGATTAATCGAAAATAAATTGTAATTTTGCAAGGCGAAAATTATACAAATTCTAGTTTTATTATATACATTCATACATGAGGCAATTAAAAATATCAAAACAATTTACCAATCGCGAAAACAAGTCGCTTGACAAGTACCTAAACGAGATTTCAAAAGTACCAATGATTGACGCCCAAGAGGAAGTTCAATTGGCACAAAGAATTCGTGAAGGCGATCAAGCTGCGCTCGAAAAGCTGGTAAACGCCAACTTGAGATTCGTTGTTTCTGTTTCTAAACAATATCAAAACCAAGGATTAACCTTAGGAGATTTAATTAACGAAGGAAATATGGGATTAATAAAAGCAGCGAAACGCTTTGATGAAACCCGTGGATTTAAATTTATCTCTTATGCAGTTTGGTGGATTCGCCAAAGTATTTTGCAGGCATTGGCCGATCAAAGTAGAATTGTGCGTTTGCCATTGAATAAAGTTGGTAGTTTAGGAAGAATCACACAAGCTTCGGCAAGATTGGAACAAGAACTTGAGCGTGAACCAACGCCTCAAGAAATTGCAGAATCTTTAGACATTCCATTGAGCGAAGTTGAAAACGCTTTGCGTTCTAGTGGCCGTCATTTAAGTATTGATGCTCCTTTGGCTGAAGGTGAAGACAATACACTTTTGGGTGTACTTGACAACAACGACGAACCAAACCCAGATATGCCTTTATTGAACGAATCATTGCAAAATGAAATCAATAGGGTAATTTCAACCCTTACCGATAAGGAAAGAGATGTATTGAAATATTACTTCGGATTAGATGGTAACGCGGCACATACTTTGGAAGACATTTCTGAAAAAGTAGGATTAACCAGAGAGCGTGTTCGTCAAATCAAAGAAAAAGCTTTACGTCGTTTGCGTAAATCAAGCAAAAGCAAAATTCTTAAAACCTATTTGGGTTAAGATATTAAAACAATATTATAAAAAAGGTCTGCTTTTAGCGGACCTTTTTTTTTGAGGGATACATTGTAAAATTTACGACCAATAAAAAAGCCTTGAAGAAAATCTTCAAGGCTTTTTTATTGAATCACTTTTCAATTTATTTCAAAACGGTCACTGTGCCTTTATGCACATAAATTCTGTTATCAATGTATCGGAAGTCGATTTGATAAGCGTAAACACCTTCTAATGCCCAATTTCCGTCCATATCTCTACCATCCCACCATCCAGCAGGATCGGTTGTTTTAAACATGATATTTCCCCAACGATCAAAAATCACCAAATGGTATTTGATTAATCCAAACGAAGAAGTATTGCTACCTGGCCAAACGTCGTTCAAGCCATCGTTATTGGGGCTAAATACATTTGGCAGGTGATAGAGTAATTCAGGCTTTAAGAAAATATATGCCGAAGTACTATCAAAGCAACCGCTGTTGGTCGTAACATAAAGTTTCACTTTGAAATCTCCTGTTTTGTTGAACGTCATAAATACAGGTCCACCGGTATAATCTTTTTGACCGTCTTCAAATGACCATTCATATTTATCAGCACCTGTAGATTGCGAAGTAAACGTCCAATCTGTTTCTAAACCTCTAGATAATAAATATTCAGAGGTAAATTTGGCTGTAGGACGAACAAAAGCTTGAATTGGCAAATCGGTTGCGTTGCCAACACATCCCAAAGTAGAGGTAACCTTCAATTTAACGGTATACGTATTTGCTGAGAAATAGGTATGAGAAGGGTTCGGCAAAGTACTGTTTCCAGCATCACCAAATGTCCATTCATAAGATGGAACACCCACATTTAGATACACACTTGAAGTGAAGTTTATAGGATCACCCACACAACCATTTTTACCTGCAATGGTTACAATTGGAGTTTCTGCCACGTAAATATTTTGAATTTTAGAACTCACACAATTTTTATCGGTTTTGGCAACCAACAAAATGGTTTTAACTCCAGTATCTACAAAAATCTGATCTACAATTGCTTTGGTAGGAACATTTTTAAGTGGTTTAGAAATGGTCCAATTATAATTACAAGCGGTAGCACCATTTTCATTGGTGGTATTATTGAAAATAAATCTATTGTTTTGCAAACATTGCACTTGGGTATTCACCGTGAAATCTGCTGCAGGAGCTGGGAAAATCTCTATATATTTAGATACAGAATCTTTACAACCATCTGCAGTTGTTACAACCAATTTTACAGATTTCTTTCCAGTGGTAGTAAAGGTTTTACCAGTATATTGGTTTGTGGTAGCGGTTGTACCATCTCCAAAATCCCACAAAACACTGTATGTTGAACCAAATACTGTTTTGTCGTTGAAATTAAACAGCTGTGAGTAAAAACAAGCAGTATCTTTATTTGTAATGAACGCAGGAGTAGGACTTGATACAATTTTAGCACTGGTAGACGAGGTATCAGAACAACCTGAAAGTGATACTACTTTATGTGTAATCCAATATGATTTAATAGTACCATAAGAATGGTCAATTGAATCTTTTGAGCTGGTTGTTCCATCGCCTAGATCCCAAGTATGGGTCAATGGATCTCCGGTAACCGTCCACATGTTCTTAGATACAAAGTGGAATTTATTTCCTACCAAACATTGCAATGCATTTGCAGGAGAAATTTTCGCATCGGGGTTAGGCAAAACTTTAAGATTTCTTTGAATAGAATCTTTGCAACCAAAAGTAGTAGCGGCAACAAGCCTCACCCAATATGTCCCTGGTGCTCCAAATTTCTTGGTTGGAACCAATTTGGCATATGCATTTGATCCATCGCTAAAATAGAAGTTACTTCGTGCTGTTAATGCGCTTCCATTGGGAGCGGTGCTCACATCTTTCAAATCAAAAAAGTGCGTCTTGTAGCAAAACAATGAATCAGTAACTGCAATTCCAGCCTTAGGTTCGGGAGCGACGTATACATTGGCAATTAAAGTATCCGGACAACCTTTATCTGTAATAGTAATTAAAATTACCTTCTTAACTCCAGTATCTGCATAGGTCACTTTTGTTAAAGTTGCTGCATTGTCTGTTGTTTTCCCATTTACTATCCAACGATTGGTGAAAGTTCCGGCGGAAACGGTTGAATTGTCGGTAAATTCAAATTCATTTTGTTTCAAACAGAGGTTCACTATTTTGGTACCTATTACAGTTTTGGCAACTGGATAAATTACAAAAGTAGAATCTATGGTATCCCTACATTGGTTAATTGATTCCGTAATTAACCTTAAATTATAAGTATTGATATTTTTATAAGTATGCACTCCCAACTTGGTTTTGGTGGTATCGAATGATCCGTCACCAAAGTTCCAATACGAAATGGCGATTCCTTGGTCTGAAGCACTTGAGTCTAAAAATGTCATTGATTTCTTTTGACAGAAATATGGTGGGGGAAGCGATACTTTGGCAATTGGATAAGTATATACAACCAAGGTGGTATCGAGCGTATCTCTACATCCTTTTTTAGATTCAACTATGTATCGTAAATTATTTTTACTGAGCGTATCAAAGTGATATGTCATTCTCGCAGTTGTAAATGTAAAAACTTTGCTTTTGAAATTATCAGCCAATCTCCATTCAGATAATTTCCTAGAATCACCTTTATAAACGGTGGCATCTGATAAAGAGAAATAATTCTGTTTATAACATTTATTCAATGTATCGTAAGCTATTTTGGCAATAATTGGATCTGCCCTACGCACATAGGTGGTATCTTGGGCAACACAATTGGTTGAAGTATCTGTAATTTTCACCCAAACTTTTTTATCGCTTGTTGCTGTGTAACTACTTGCCGTTGATCCATCGTGCCACTTATATAAGAACTTCACTGAATTTGGAACTACAACCTTAAAATTCAAAGTATTTGCGCATTGTGTTGTGGTGTCAGGGAAATTCAAATATGGCCCAGGTGCAACATTGATAATTTTACTTCGAGTAATGGTATCATCAATTCCACAGGCATTGGCAACTACACATTTCATAACCACATAGTATGTTCCAACTTTAGAGAACTTATGGGTAACCTTGGTGCCCCATTCAGAAGCACTTCCATCGCCATAAACCCAACGAATGGCTTTTACCGATTTATTTACAACAGCGGTTAGGGTTACAGGTTCACTCGGACAACTTCCTTTTCTGGCAACTGTAAAATCATATTCAACATTCTCAAACAAAGCACCAGCTGAATAAGAGTAACTTTCATAAGGACCAACTCCGTATGCTACAACAACACAACCACTGTCACATTCAATAATGTTAGAACTAGGATTGGCAACGGAAATCTGGGCATATGAATAATTACCACATGCTATATCCGTAAAATTCGTTGATGCCAAAAATGTTCCATTTAATTTAACCGCTTTCTTAGCAGATTTATCTATCAAAATATTCACCCAATGTTTGTTCATATTGGATGTTGTAGCAGTACCTACAATTGTTTTTAACAATCTTTGGTTCACATCAGGCATAATTAAAATAGCCGCATCTCCATTTGTAGATGATAACCCATTGCAATTGGCTCCGCCATTTTTCATATACTGAACAACATAAGCAGCCTTATCTGTTTTGACACAAACGGGGGTTGCAGAAGTTACATTTTGATATATCCATTGACCCTTTTTCAATATGGTGGTATTTAATGTACCATTAATAAAAACTTGGGTACTGTCATATGCCGCTACAACTTTGTATGTATACCCACCTGTTTGTGTAGCAAAAGGCATTAACACATAATTTTTTCCAAGAGCATTCACAGGCAATACTTGGGTGTATAAGTGGTCTCTACCACCAGCACCACAAGAAGATTTGGTTACAAAAGCCGATCTATTACCAGAAAATACATTTATTTTACCACAGCCATTTATCACCCTCACTCTGGTACCCGTTAAATCACCATTTTTGGCGCCTGTAGCAGCCCATGATGTAGCAGCAGGATCGGTATTGTTTGTTCCATCAGCTGTTTTTGATTGTACTTGATAAACTTGTCCCTTAGTCAATGTAACCGTAAATGCAGTACCTGCAGGTCTACTTGCTACTGAATTTGCTACATTACCTTTGGTTGCTGAGGTAGGTGTAATTTCAACGGTAACATTATTGTCCATAGCAATAATGACAAATTCACTTTCAGCATATCCACCGGTAACTGTGGCATCTGGCATGTGAGAACATATATAATACTCTGGTGCAGCGGGAATACTTTCATACGGCAAAACGAAAGTTCCATCCGAACGGTTAATTTCAAGATTTAAGCAATAAACATTAACAGGATCTTGGGCAACAATTCTCAATCCACGTTTGCTATTGATATCAGTTGAAGGAAATTCAGAACCCGTAGGGTAATAAAAATTACAATCAACTGGAATCCTATTCACCTTGTTCGCAGTAATGGTGTAAGTAACCGCCGACCCGGTTAATCTCGGATTATCCAACACAATTTTTGTATTCACAGTTGAAGTTACGAAAATTAGCAAGGTATCTGGAAATGCACCACTGCGTGTCTCCATTTCCATGAAACTCATATAAAAAGTTTTTCCTGTAGAAGAAATTTGCGCACTTCCCTTCTGCGCAGTTGCCATTAAAATCAAAGCAAATAAAAATGCTTTGAATAAATTCTGTAGTCGTTTTGTCATAATTTGCCTGTTAAGACGTAGTCTTAAAACTTTATTTTATGTCAATTATTTTGTTTCTAAAATAATTTAACATTAAAATGACAATTCAAAGGCAATAAATGTTGCCTAGAAATACATAAAAACTAAAAAATGACAATACTAGGAGATTACTCCACTAAATATTAATTCGTTTTCCAAGTAAATTGTAGCAAATTGCCCCGCCGTTACCGACTTTTGGGGGTCTTGAAAGCTTAAAATAAATGAACCATCTTCTTGTTCAAATAATTGGCAATGAAATAATGATTGTCTATATCTAATTCTACACATTAAATCTTTTGATTTCAACACAAAATCCTTCATAGAAGGCCTTACCCAATGCGCTTCTTCTTTCGAAATTATCAACCCAGCAGAATATAATCCCATGTGGTCCTCACCTTGTCCTACATAAATAATATTCTCTACAACATCCGTTTGTAAAACAAACAATGGTTTTGGCTTTCCGCCAATATTTAATCCTTTTCGTTGGCCAATGGTATAGAAATGAGCCCCTGTGTGATCTCCCACCACTTTGCCGTCACTTTGGATGAATTTTAATTTCTCGATTCTATTTTGCCAAGGTAAAGTTGCATCATTTATCTTGGTATAATGCGCAACTACTTTATCATTATTTTCTTCAATTTCAACAACTTGACCCACTTTCACTTTTAATTGTTGCTGCAAAAATTCAGGTAATCTTACTTTTCCAATAAAGCATAAACCTTGAGAATCTTTTTTTGTGGCAGTTGCCAAATTGGCCTTTTCTGCAATCATTCTTACTTCAGGCTTCAAAATCCCTCCAATAGGAAAAAGCGCCTTTGAAAGTTGAAATTGGTTTAATTGACATAAAAAATAACTTTGATCTTTATTCGGATCTAAACCAGCAATTAATTGATATTCTGTTACCCCATCAACAAGCATTTCCTGCTTTTGCACGTAATGCCCAGTTGCCACAAAATCAGCACCCAATTTTAGCGCGTTTTGCAAAAACACATCAAATTTTATTTCGCGATTGCATAAAACATCCGGATTGGGAGTTCTACCCATTTCATATTCATTGAACATATAGTCAACAATACGTTCCTTGTATACTTCACTCAAATCAATAACTTGAAAAGGAATACCCAATTGCTCCGCAACCATCATTGCATCGCGGCTGTCGTCTATCCAAGGACATTCATCTTCAAGGGTAACCGCTGCATCGTTCCAGTTTCTCATGAATAGGCCAATCACTTCGTAGCCTTGTTGCAAAAGCAAATATGCAGCCACTGAGCTATCAACGCCACCACTCATTCCAACAACTACTCTTTCTTTTTTCATAGACTTATATTTTACCCAACCACTTTCGCAAAAACCACTCCCCTGCAAATATAAAAACCAATAAAATCATTACTCCAGAAATTTGCATAAACGACAAGGATGATTCCTGTTCTACAATTCTCTCCGTTCCAATTAAATTCTTTGATAATTTATCAATGATTTCATTCAAATTTTTTCCTACACAAAAGCTTCCCCCATTCACGTGAGCAATTCTACGGAGTAAATCAAAATTGGCAGTTGTATTGTTTTGTTCTAATCCAAAATGTGAAACAGAAACTATTTGTTCATCAAAAATTGCGGCATTTGCTTTTAATGATGCACGAACTCTATAGTTACCAACTGACTTCGGATTTACAACACACTGATATTTGTTTAAATTTTTATTTACTGCCAATTGAATTTTAACGCCCATTGAATCAATCAAATAAACCACTATTTCATCTTTGTTTTGGGGCAAGCCGGTTTGATCAAAATGGGTAATTGTTATATTCTGCTGTGAACCCAATAAAAATGAACGATTAGGCAAAGAAATTTGAATGTCTTTCTGCTTTTTACCCGAAGCCCCTAGCCACAAAACATTCTTACTCACCCATTCGTCGAATAATTTTGACTCATTGTTGATTCTACCCTCATTCATTCTCCACTTCCAAATGCCATTCCCAAAAAACCACAAACTGCGCAACCCCTCTTTTTCGCAACTGCCAAAAAGCGGATAATTGGTTTGTATTCCATTCCATTTTTGAAACAATTGGGTTTGAAAATCGCCATTTAAGGCAAACCTGGTTAATGGCGTGTTCACTGCACCTAAAGATTTCCATTGATTTTCTGTCCCTTCTAATAAAAAAGGACCATAATTTTCATTCCAATTTGTGGCAACTTCTTGCCATTGGTTGAAATTGGCACCAATATTTTGGTTCAATTGCTCGGAAAGCAAGGTTGCATTTACAGGATTATCAACGAACACCCAAATTGGAATGCGTTTCTGAATTACATTCATTACCGAATTCAATTCAGTTTTATTCGTTGGAAAACCATGAAAGACATAAATGTCGGCCCCTGATTTCAGCCCACTTAAGCCGCTGTAAATAGAAATCTCATTTTGAATTTTCGATTCTAAAGCCAATTTCAATGCTTTGATATCAGGATGGGGTCTGCCATAAACCAAATGTATTTTCTTTTTTTCTTCTACCACTTGAACCCAAAAATCTCTGGTATTGTTCAATCCGTTTTTTTCTGCAATCTTTCCCGTTACTTGCAACGAATATTTTATCCAACCAACTTTTGAAGGTTTAACGTCGAATATCAATTTGGTAAAATCATTCACATTGTTGGGTATCCAACTCTTTGATTGTACAATTCTATTCCCCTCTTTTAATTGAATTTCAATACTTCCTTTGGGATATTCTTTTGCTTCAAAAGCACCTTCAACTACAAATGTATTTTCTTTGTATACCTGATCATTGGCCAAACAGCCTGTAACCATCAAATCTGGATACTGAATAGAATCGCCCAATCCCAAAGTAAACAGAGGCACCTTGGTTGTATTGCCGGCAAAACTAGGCATCTGTCCTTGATTCATTATTCCATCTGAAATAACCAATGCTGCTGTTACCGATTCATCCTTTGTTTGCTGTTTAAAATGTTTAACAACTTGATCAAAACGGGTAAATTGCTTCATGTCATTTGGCATTTTATTGCCGTTTGAAACAATTTCTTTGGCAAAATCAAATGATGAAACATTGATATTGCTACCAAATTTTAGATTCAACAGGGAATCTAGTGTTTTATTAATTTTGAGGGACAATGAATCGCATGATGCACTGGCATCGCGATAAATCAATAATTTAGACTTTACAATTTTATTTGTTTTTAACGTAATTGTTGGTGCAAAAAACAACAACACCAATAAAAACACACCGAAAAACCTTAGAATAGCAGCCGTTTTCCACAGTTTCCCTTGTTGGAAATCTTTGGAATAAACCAAATAAGATACTCCCGAGGCAATAATTATGGCCGATAACAGCGCATACCAAGGAATATCAATCATGAATGAATTTTATTTAATTCCCTACAACAACTAGGCTGCTTCTTTTGATATCGCCTTCCACGAAAATCAAATTGTAAATCCCATCAGTTAATTTAGAAGTATTTACAACCACCCCATTTGCGTTTGAAGTATATTGAATTGGCATTTTCACGCCAGTCAATGACAACATTTCAATACCCGAAATGGAAGCATTGCTTTGGATATTAAACGCATTTTTTGAAGGATTAGGGAAAACAGTGGCAAAATTCGAGAAGGAATTTAAACCAACACCCCATCGTACATAAATGTTAAAAACCATGGTATCAATTTTTGAAGGACTATTAACATCCCACATTGCATATTTTACAATTGCAGTATCTGCAAAACCATTAGGGAAAGCGGAAACCTTCAAAGACGATTCAGCATCACCAACTGGAATGTCAAACATAGTTCCAGAATCACCGAATGAATTATTGCAGTTTACGTTATCACAAAATGAAACATCCCATTTTGCAGGATAATCAACTGATACTTTTTTATATTTCAACTTCAATATAGATGCACTTTCGTTTTTCATATGAATAGCACAATCCATTGAACCTGTAGCATTTGGATAGAAATATTGTACTTTACCTCCTACAAAACTATATGTTTGTGCAGAAACAGAGGAAACTAAAACCAAAAAGCTGAAAGCAGCCAACAATTTTTTCGCAAAATTTTTCATTCCTACAAAAATAATCAATTGTATTGAGATAATTAGAATTCTGCCACAATAGAATTCGACCAATGACATAAATCTTGCACAATTCCCCCAAAAAGATGATGATTTGTAATCTTCTCTTCGATTAAATGAACCTGATTTTCTAAATGATACCAATATGTTCGAATCGAGGCGTTGATACCCCCACTAACATCGGTATTGATATTGTCACCAATATAAAGCACTTCCGATGCATCAACATTTGCAAAGGTTAATGCCATTTGAAAAAAATCGATAGAAGGCTTTGCAAACCCAACTCTTTCAGATGTTTGCAAATAATCTACAAAATTCCCAATGCCAGATTCTGACAACTTAAGGGTTTGGGTTCCCTCAAAACCATTGGTTAAAATACCAATTTTAAATTTCGACGAAAGTAATTCCAAACATTCCAAAGCACCTGGCATTAACTTTGTCATTCTCGGACAAATATCTAAATATTCCTGCCAAATATTTTCAGGTTGCAACGCATGTGGCAATCCCATTAAATCGAATGTATCTGTAAAACGCTTTGTCCTTAGGGTTTCTTTATCTACTTCACCCCTTTCGTATCTCAACCAATATGCTTGATTGACATCTTTGTACAAAGCAACAAATTGATCAACTTCATAACCAGTGTGATGCTTTAATTGATGTCGATCATGCAGCACATTCAATGCATCTTCTGCATTTCCATCGAAATCCCACAAAGTATTGTCAAGATCTAAAAAAATCCATTTTATTGCCACTTTGAGGGATATTAGATGATTAAGAAATTTTATCTAAATGATCACAAAGTGATTCAAATATTTGATCAATTTCACCAATTCCCTCAACACCAAAATATTTATTTTTGGCTGAATAATAATTTTGAATTGGCAATGTTTTGTTCAAATATTCTTGGAAACGGTTGCGAATGGTATCTTCACTTTGGTCATCGGCGCGTCCGCTGGTTTGACCGCGCAACAACAATCTTGTTACCAATTCGTCTTCATTTACTTCCAATCCCAAAACAATAGAAATTTCCGTGTTAAAATCTGACAACATCGTATCCAATGCTTCTGCTTGGGCAATGGTTCTAGGAAAACCATCAAATATAAATCCTTTGGCATCGGTATTGTCAGCCATGAAATTCTTTACCATTCCAATTACCACTGCATCTGGAACCAATTCACCTTTTGAAATAAATTCATTGGCTTGATTTCCTAGTTCAGTACCTGCGTTTCGCTCAGCCCTTAACAAATCACCTGTAGAAATATGTTTTAGGTTATATTTTACCAAAATCTTTTCACTTTGGGTACCTTTTCCTGCACCTGGAGGGCCGAATAATATTAAATTTAGCATAATTTGAGGGTACAAAGTAAAGGAGTGTTTATGTAAATGACAATAATCTGCTAATTTTGTAAACGCAGATTATCAAATTAAATTTAGATAACCCGAATAAATTTACAAAAAATGGAAACAAATAAAATTGAATATCAAGAGATTATAAAAAATATCCGAGAAATTTTCCATGCAAAAGAAAATGATTTTATTCCTTTGCACGCACCAAATTTTAGAGGAAATGAAAAGAAATATCTGAATGATTGTATCGATTCTACATTTGTTTCCAGTGTTGGACCTTTTGTTGACAGGGCTGAATTTGATTTGGCAAAGTACACCGGTTCTAAATTTGCAATTGCATGTTCAAATGGAACCTCTGCCCTTCATATTGCCTTAAAATTATGCAATGTTGAACAAAACGATTTGGTAATTACCCAACCCTTTTCATTTATTGCCACCGTGAATGCAATTTCTTATTGCGGTGCAACTCCGGTATTTGTTGACATTGATGAAAAAACTTTATCACTCTCTCCAGAAAAACTTAAAGCATTTTTAAACGCTGAATGCCATTTAGAAAATAACGTTTGTATTCATACAAAAAGTGGAAAAGCTATAAAGGCCTGCGTTCCAATGCATAGCTTTGGATTTTGCGCAGAAATTGATCAGATCATAGAAATCTGCAACGAATATTTCATTGATGTTGTAGAAGATGCAGCTGAGAGTTTGGGTTCATTTTACAAAGGCAAACACAGCGGTATTTTTGGTAAGTTTGGAACAATTAGTTTTAACGGAAACAAAACCATTACATCGGGTGGTGGCGGTGTTATTTTGACCCAAGATGAAGATTTGGCTAAAAAAGCAAAACACCTTACCACACAAGCAAAAGTGCCACATGCATGGGAGTTCTTCCATGATCAAATTGGATACAATTATAGAATGCCAAATATCAATGCAGCATTGCTCTGCGCTCAAATGGAACAACTTCCAGAGTTTTTGGCAGAGAAAAGAACGTTAACAGATCAATATACGGAATTATTTTCACATTTCCTAGATATACAGTTCCTTAAAGAACCCAATGATCAACATAGCAATTATTGGCTGTGCGCAATTTTACTTCCCTCAAAAGAAGAACGCGATTGCTTTTTGAAAATGGCAAACGACAGTAAAACCATGTGTAGACCAGGGTGGGAATTGCTATTTACGCTTCCCATGTTTGAAAACAATTGTGTGATGACAGATTGTTCAACAGCTATAGATATCCAATCTAGGTTAATCAATATTCCTAGCAGCCCTTATTTCGCACGATGAAAAAATTAAACATACTTTTTATTGGCGGTGGTAAAAGATTTTCAGCTGCTGAATGTTTTA
>CANFLS010000033.1 GCA_947447955.1 Flavobacteriales bacterium
AAGAAGTTTCCCAAGTAATATTTTTGCAAACATGTTTGGATTCCAGCAAAAAGCTGCATTCAAAGCAACTGAAGGTTCTGAAAAAGCACCTGATTTAGATAAAGTTTACGATAAGGAATAATTCATGTTTCCTTGGCTTCACCATTCTTGTCCCGTTGAAAAAATTGAGGCTTCTTTGATTGTAGATGCAATCAAAGAAGCTGAAATAAATACTTCGGCAGAAATTAGGGTACATTATACCACTAAAAAATCTAAGTCTTTATTACTGAACGATGCACAACAAACGTTTGAAGCATTAAAAATGCATGAAACGGAATTGAGAAATGGAATCTTAATATTCTTACGTTTAAAGACCAAAGAAGTTGCAATTTTAGGAGATATTGGAATTCATCAACATGTGGGAAACGAATTTTGGGAAGCAGTAAAGGAAGAAATTATTTCAACTATCAAATCTTCAAATATCACTCAAGGTATTATCAAAGGCATTGAACTGTCGGGAAAGCAATTAAGTATCCACTTCCCTCCAAACGGACTCAATCCAAACGAGCTTTCAGACGAAATAACCCATGATTAAACATTCAAAAATTTATATTTTAATTCTTACTGGGTTTCTTTTTAATATTATTTTGGGGGAACAAATATTGCCTGCAATATCCAATCCTCCCAAACACATTTATGATTATGCTGGAGTGTTAAATGAATCTCAATTGGCAACAATTGAAAATTTATTGATGCGATATGAAGATTCAACATCTACCCAGATTGCTGTCTTAATTGAGAAAAGTTCAAAAGACTATGATGTTTTTGACCGTGCCATGTTTGTTGCAAGGGGTTGGAAAATAGGACAAGAAGGCAAGAATAATGGCGTTTTGTTGTATATTGCCTCAGACGACCATAAATATTACACCGTTGTTGCAAATAAAGCACAAGCCAAGTTAACCGACGGATTGGTTGGTGAAATAGAACGAAATTCATTGGTTCCTTTTTTGAAAAATGGCGATTATTTTAATGGCATTTTAAACACTGTAAGTGAATACCAAAATGCCCTTTCCGATGAATTTAAAGGAACGAGTTTTAAACGCAAAAAATCTAAGTTTCCAAAGTTTGTAATTCCACTTGTCATTATCTTCTTGATTCTTTTGTTTAGCAAAAGAGGAAATGGAGGCGGAGGATTTAACCGTGGTGGTTTTTATACCCCTCCTATTTGGCTTGGAGGCATGGGTGGTTTTGGCGGAAACTCAGGTGGCAGCAGTGGCGGCTCTGATTGGGGTGGATTTGGTGGCGGTGGCGGCTTCGATGGCGGTGGTGCCGGCGGAAGCTGGTAAAACGAGTAAATATTTTACTTGTATACAATTCTATAAATGTAATACGTCTGGTTTACATTCACTGGATTTAACCAAGTCATAGTTTTGTCGAGATAGCTCGATTCAATTTCCTTTTCGAAAATCAAATCTTTTACCTGCGCTTTCACCAAAGAAATACGTTTATATAAATCTTTAGGTTCAGCAAATACAACATGCGATGGTCGTGGCTTTTTCAAAACTGCAACTGAATCAAAAAACTGAGCTGCACTAAATTCTTGGGTAATTGTATAGGGTAAATTCCAAACCCCATGGTAATATCGAGGCATTAGAACCGATCCCCACATTTGGGTTGTTTCTAATACAAAATGAGACACTTCTCCCCTTTCTCTAAAGTAGTTCATTACCCTTACCTTGCTAATTTTTGTTGAGGCAGGAGTTAAGAAACACAGAAGAAACATATTCACGCAAAGAATCCATGTCAAAGTTGACTGATACAATTTCCCTCTATTGCTCCAAAAATTGCTTTTACTCAAATATTCATTCCAACCTACAACTCCTAAAATAATAAAAAAAGGCAATACTGGTAAAACAAAACGTTCTTGCTTATTAGGAAAATAAGAGTGAAAAATGAAAAAGATGAACCACGGAAGTGATAACATTAAATACTTTCTAAACGCTTTGATATTCCCCCAAATTAAATAAAAGCTCAATGGCACGATGAACAATCCCAATATGAGCAAACTATAGTTATACCAAGGACCATTGGGATATTCACCTGAGTGATGCAAATTGTAATTGGTATATTCAATAAATTCAGCGAATGGTTTGTTCCAAATAAGATAATCTACTCCACCTTGAATCAAAACAATTGATATCAAAGCGCCGAGTCCAAACATAATCGCTTTTTGAAACTCTTTTTGAAGCAATAACACGAGTCCCATCCCTCCAATGAATAAGATGGTTTGAAAGCGAAATGAAAATGCGATTCCCGCAACAAACCCTATTCCAATAAAAGTAAAAAATTTAGTAGTATTTTGATGTTTTAGTATCAGATAAGTTGCAAGCATCAATGGTGGAATGCACACATATTCAATCAGATTTCGAACCGAAAGCAAAGGGAAAATCCAAAAAATTGCCAAAATCCACCCTACTGTTTCTGCATTCTTTTTATTGGAAATGAGGGACGTAATTTTGTATCCCAACAAAACAATGGTCATGCTATAAAATGCATGTATGATTCTCACCAAAAGCATTTTGGTGTTTGGATTGTCGATACCCAAAGCATGCAGAAATTTAAAAAACCAATAATGAAGTCCTGGGTAAAAAAAGCTATGCCCACTTGGCACTTTTGCGCCTAATTGTGGAAGCAATTCACTTGGTGCTTTGTCGAGCCATTGCTGGGCAACTTCAATAATTAAAAAATGATCGTCTTGAAAGGCATATCCTTCAGAAAAAATTGCTGCAACCAAACGAAAAAGCAAACCTATTGCCACAATACATTTTAATGGATTTTCTAGATAAAACTTAGAAATTGCCGACTTCATACTGCAAAAATAGTTCAAAATGGAACAATGAGGTGCAATTTACATTTTATCAAAAAATTAACTTAGTTATTTTTAATAAAATCTTTCTGAACGCTTAATTGTTCCTTATTTTTGCATTTTTATGAAAACAGAGGCTTCAGACATCCATCTTCCACCAAAAGATGAACCACAAATTGAAATTATTGGAGCCCGAGAACATAATCTCAAAAACGTTGATTTAGTAATTCCTAGGCAGAAATTGGTTGTTTTTACTGGACTATCAGGGTCGGGTAAAAGTAGCTTGGCGTTTGATACGATTTTTGCTGAGGGACAAAGGCGATACTTAGAAAGTTTTTCGGCGTATGCACGCCAATTTATCGGAGACATGAAACGTCCCGATGTAGATAAAATCAAAGGACTTTCGCCAGTAATTTCCATTGAACAGAAAACTGTTTCTAGAAATCCAAGAAGTACGGTTGGAACCGTGACTGAAGTTTATGATTTTTTTAGGTTACTCTTTGCAAGAGCGGGAGAAGCTTTTAGTCACGTATCTGGAGAAAGGATGGTAAAGCTATCTGAAGAGCAAATTTTAAACACCGTTATTGAAAAGTTTGACACCCAAAAAGTAAACGTGTTGGCACCTGTAGTTAAAGGAAGAAAAGGCCATTACCGTGAACTGTTTGAACAAATAAAGAAAAAAGGATATACCAAAGTAAGGGTTGATAAGCAAATCATTGCCGTTACCCCGAACATGCAATTGGATCGTTATAAAATTCACGACGTAGAAATTTTAATAGATCGGTTGGATGTAAAAAGTGTTTCTACCCAAAGATTGCAGGAAAGTATCAAAACTGCAATGAAAGCGGGTGAAGGTTATTTTACCATTTTAGATAGCAACGACAAAGAATATCCTTTCAGCAAATTCTTAATGGATCCGGTGAGTGGTATTTCTTACGATGAGCCGCAGCCAAATATGTTTTCATTCAATTCACCTTATGGTGCCTGTAAAGCTTGCGAAGGGCTCGGTGAAATTGGCGAAATCAACATGGATTTTATTATCCCCGATAAGAAAAAATCCATTAACAAAGGCGGAATTATTCCAATTGGAGAATTAAGAGAAAACTGGACTTTCCTTCAGTTGCGTGCAGTAGCTACGTATATGAAATTTAGCCTTGCCGACCCTATTGAAAAACTAACCGAAGAGCAATTAAAAGCGGTTTTATATGGTTTGGAAGATGCCATTCCCGTTACCCAAACAGGTTCAGATGGCAAAAAGAAAACCTGGGAAACACAATACAAAGGCGTTGTAAATATCGTTTCTGAAAGTTACTACGAATCTGATGACGACAAAATGCGTCAATGGGCAGAAGAATTTATTCACCAAACAACTTGCAAAGAATGCAACGGTGCCCGTTTAAAAATTGAAGCACTGAATTTCAAAATTGCCGATAAAAACATTGCTCAATTGTCAATGATGAATATCGACGAGCTCTACGTGTTCGTGAAAGACATTGATGATAAATTAACACCTCGACAAAGAATCATTGCCAGCGATTTATTGAAGGAAATTGCCAATAGATTGTCTTTTTTAAATGGTGTGGGACTTGGCTACTTGTCATTGAATAGCCCGGCAAAAACATTAAGTGGTGGTGAAGCTCAGCGTATCCGATTGGCAACCCAAATTGGATCAAAACTTGTTAACGTATTATACATTTTAGACGAGCCTTCAATTGGATTGCACCAGCGCGACAATGAAAAGCTAATCAATAGTTTGAAAGAACTGCGCGACCTTGGAAACTCTGTTTTGGTAGTTGAGCATGACAAAGACATGATGATGGCCAGCGATTGGTTGGTTGAAATTGGTCCACATGCTGGAAAACGTGGTGGTGAGATAGTTGCCAGTGGCGAAGTCAAAGATTTCATTGAATCAAAAAGTGTAACTGCCAAATATTTAAAAGGGTTAGACAGTATTCCTGTTCCTGAATTCCGCAGAAAGCACAACGATGAATTTATTGTACTAAAAGGCTGCACAGGAAATAATTTAAAAGACGTATCGATTAAAATTCCGATTGGAAATTTTGTTTGTATTTCTGGTGTGAGTGGCAGCGGTAAATCAACATTGATTAACGAAACCCTTTATCCTTTGGCACATAGCAAAGTTTATGGTTCTCAGTACCGACCTCTCCCCTATAAATCAATTACAGGCTTAGAACATATTGACAAGGTAATTAGAATTGATCAAAGTCCTATTGGAAGAACTCCTAGGAGCAATCCTGCTACTTATGTGGGTGTTTTTCAAGAAATCAGAAACCTGTTCACCAATTTACCTGAAGCAAAAATCAGGGGTTACAAACCTGGCAGATTTAGTTTTAACGTGAAAGGTGGCCGTTGTGAAGGATGCGGTGGCGGTGGAAGAAAAGTGATAGAAATGAACTTCTTGCCAAACGTGGAAATTGAATGTGATGTTTGCCAGGGAAAACGATACAATAGAGAAACGCTTGAAGTACGATACAAAGGGAAAAGTATTTCAGATATTTTAGAAATGCCAATTTCTCAAGCTGGAGAATTTTTTGAATCGATTCCTTTAATTGCCCGTAAAATCACAACCATGAATGATGTTGGATTGGGTTATATCACATTGGGTCAAAGCAGCACCACACTAAGTGGTGGTGAAGCGCAACGTGTAAAGCTTGCTACAGAATTAAGCAAACGCGATACAGGTAAAACCTTATATATTTTAGATGAACCCACTACAGGGCTTCACTTTGATGATATCAAGCAATTGTTAAGTGTATTGCAAACCTTAACCGATAAAGGAAACACCGTGATTGTTATTGAACACAATATGGACGTGATTAAGGTTGCAGATTGGGTAATTGATGTTGGTCCAGAAGGTGGAAAAGGTGGAGGACGAATCTTGGTTGAAGGTCCACCAGAAAAAATAGCTGCCTTTAAAGACAGCTATACTGGTAAATTCCTAAAATTAGAATTGTAATTTATGATTTTGGTTTGGCAGGAATGCTAGGCCCCGGAGAAATCGAAGGCATTGGCTTTCTGCTTGGTGTACTCGAACCGTTTCCAGATCCATTGTATATTGGAGTGCTTGAACCATTTCTATATGAAGGAGTTGGTTCGTATCTTTCTCTTTGATATTGAGGATAGTTTTGATAATTATCTGAAGATTGTTTGCATTTATCGCAACACGGACAAGGTTGATTTGAATTTTCAGTATACAAAGTTGTATCTGTGTATGCTTCTTTAATTAATTTTTTAGTTGAATGCCCTTGACTTAAATCAAATAAAAATCCAAATTTCAATTGATTGATATTCATTGTTTCAGATTTCTTATTCAATTCGAACTGCCAACTATTGAACTGGGTATTATCGAAATCAACCAAATTCACCGATGTACCACGTACAATACCATAAGAGGTAACAAAACTTACTGTTTTACCTAAACGGATTTTTAGTCCGATTTCAGTGGCAACATATAATGATCCTGATGAAGTTAAATTCACAGAAGTTGAATTCTCATAATCTTTTAGAGGCATCAAAGTTTCTGTATTTTGAGAGGTGCTGAACCATTTCACACCTGCTCTAACTCCAAAAAATGGATAAATATTACCAATTTTATATTCATAACGGCCCATTACATAAAATTCAGGAGATATAAGACTAATTCTAGTTCTTGCACTGTCTTTATTCAAGGTATTAATGGCTACATTGTGGTATTTTGAATCTCCATAAAAATTCATTGAGAAACCACCACCCCAGCTTCCAGATCCAAATTGCGTGATTGTTTTTATTCTGTTTCCTGTGATAAAATATACATTAAACCCGCCATTCCGTTTATACAACGATGATTTGTCCCAATCAAAAGCTTCGGCAAACGACTCTTCTTGATAGTCAATACCCAAAGCAATGTCTTCAATATAGTCACTGGCAATTCTGGTATATTGATATTGCGCTGGATGATTGGTTATTATTTGAGTAACTTTTGGTTTTATTTTGATTGTGTCTTGGGCGTTTAGGCTCAATGAAAATACGGATAAAAGGAGTAAAAAACGATATTTCATACTTTAAAGATACAACAAAGTTAACACATACCCCCAAATGAAACTATCAAAAAAAATAACCGGGGATTTTCTTAACTTTGCAGAATGTTTTTGAATGAATTGTCGGCGGTTAGCCCTATTGATGGAAGATACAGAAAAGCAACACAAAGTTTGGCTCAATATTTCTCAGAATCTGGATTAATTCAGTATCGTGTTAAAGTTGAAGTTGAATATTTAATAGCACTTTCACATGTTTCATTAAGAGGTTCCGATTTTGGTATGCTCATGGATAAAACCGTAGAGCTTCGAAATTGGGCAAATTCATTAACCTTAGAAGAAATTCAATCAGTTAAAGAGATTGAAAAAACCACAAACCACGATGTAAAAGCGGTTGAATATTTTGTAAAAGCCAAACTAGAATCTTTAGGATTAAACTATTATAAAGAATGGGTGCATTTTGGATTAACATCGCAAGACATTAACAACACATCAATTCCTTGGAGCATGAAGAATGCTGTTGAAAAAGAAGTATTGCCAAAATTAATTGCCATTGTTGATATTCTGAAAGGACAAGCTAAGGAATGGGAAAAACAACCCATGTTGGCAAAAACCCATGGTCAGCCAGCTTCACCAACAACACTAGGTAAAGAATGGTGGGTATTTGTGAGTCGTTTAGAATCACAGATAGAGTCCCTCAAAAACATACCTTACTCTGCAAAATTTGGCGGTGCCACTGGGAATTTCAATGCCCATCAAATTGCTTATCCAGAAATCAATTGGATAGAATTTGCAAATAACTTTGTAAATGAGCAATTGGGGTTATACAGAATTCAATTTACCACACAAATTGAACCCTATGATTACATGGCAGCCCACCTCGATAACTGGAAGAGAATCAACAATATTTTGGTTGATTTTAGCAGGGACGTTTGGACCTATGTTTCAATGGAATATTTCAAGCAAAAAATCAAAGAAGGCGAAGTTGGATCTAGCGCTATGCCACATAAAGTAAATCCAATTGACTTTGAAAATGCAGAAGGAAATTTGGGAATTGCGAATGCGTTACTTGAACATTTGTCGGGCAAATTGCCAATAAGCCGTTTGCAACGCGATTTAACCGATAGTACTGTTTTGAGAAATCTTGGTGTTCCTTTTGGACATATCATGATTGCATTAAATAGTTTAGAAAGAGGTTTGGGCAAATTGATTTTAAATACGGAAGCGTTAGATAACGATTTAGAAAATAACTGGGCCGTGGTTGCTGAGGCAATACAAACTGTTTTACGCAGAGAAAGATATCCAAATCCTTATGAAGCCTTAAAAGAATTGACACGTGGCAATCACAAGATCACAAAATCAACCATTCATACCTTTATTGATACTTTAGAAATTAGCACTGAATTAAAAAATGAGCTCAAACAAATCTCCCCTCAAAGCTATACTGGAGTTTCTTCAGAATTTTGTTAAATCTCCAAGATTTATCAAAATAACCAAGATTACCGGCATTGTTTCGGGAATATTATTGTTGGTTTTTTTTGTGGCTTGGTTTAGTTTGCGGGGTTGGATTTTAAACACAGCCTATGCGAAAATTCAAAACAAATTAAAAGCCAAAGGATATACATTAACCGTTCAAGACAAAGGATTTGAAGGGATATTTGGTGTTCACTTTAATGAAATTTATTTGAATGTTACAAACACCGATTCATCAGATTTGTTAAAATACCCCCTTCTGAATGCAAAAGAAGTTTCTATTTCTATTAGCATTTGGAGAACCATTTGGCATGGCCCAAGTTTGGGTAACGTAAAAGCCATCAAACTTGTTGTTAACGCTGTAGATTCAGCCAATATCAACAATTTTAAAGCATTGTATGCGTCTGATGACAAACCAAAGGAAACCACAAAATCAAAGGATGATTTGGCCAATAGCATATTCAAAAAAGTAAAGAAAATCATTTCCCAAGCTCCTGCTTGGGTTGATCTAGAAGATGTAAATATCCATTACCAAGATTCTGCACGACACATTACCTTGAATATTCCTTTGTGTAAATATGTACACAGCGATATTTCTGGTGAAATTAACTTCACCAGCGCAAACCCATATTTAAACGAAGCTAAATTCAAATCTAAATCACCCGTTTTTGTGCAAACATCCACAACCAAAGGATTTGCATACAACGGAGAACTTGATAGAGACGATTTGTCCGGTGAAATCACCATTGTTGGTGCCAACAAAAAGAAATTCGTAGAAATGCCTTTTGTGATTGGGGGTATGGGATTCAAAAAGGCCCATTTTGTGCTAAATTCATTAGATCAAACCAGCAAAGGAATTGAATTCGATGCCCAAGGTGATATCGAAGACTTAAAAGCAGAATCAAAGAGAATTTCGGATACATTAGTTACCGTAAAAAACTGCTCTGGACGTTTTGTTGCTTATTTTGCTAAAAACTATGTTGAATTAGATAGTCAAAGTCAAATTCAATTAAATGGAATTAAAACAAAACTTTTTGCTCGGGTTGACATGGGTGCAAATCCCAAATATGCGTTGCAATTTAACATTCCAACCATTCCCGCGCAACAGTTCTTTTCAAGTTTGCCATTTGGTTTATTTAGAAATACCTCTACCATAAAAGCCTCTGGAACTTTGGCATACCGTTTCAAATTTGAACTAGAACACAAACATCCATCCAATTGCATTTTAGAAAGCGATATGGAAACGAGCAAAGATTTTAAAATCTTACAATGGGGTTTGGCAAATCCTAATAAACTAAATACGGCATTTACTCACGAGTTTTACGATAAAGGTGAACTGGTAGCACAGTTTGAAGTAGGAAGAGGAAATCCATTCTTTACCCCCTACAATGAAATTTCACCTGCTGTTGCAAAAGCCGTGATGAAATCAGAAGATCCATCTTTCTTTTATCATAAGGGATTTTATACTGAGGCATTTAGATCGAGTATTGCACATAATTATCGTTTAAAACGTTTTGCAAGAGGTGGTAGTACCATTTCAATGCAGCTTATTAAAAATGTATTCTTGGGCAGAAAGAAAACCATGGCCCGCAAGATTGAAGAAATTTTATTGGTTTGGTTAATTGAAGATCAACATATTGTGAGTAAAACCAGAATGTTGGAAGTTTATTTGAACATTATTGAATGGGGTCCAGGAATTTTTGGAATTGGTGAGGCCGCAGATTTTTACTTCGACAAACATCCCTCAGAAATTAATTTAGGCGAAGCCGCATTTTTAGCCAGTATTATTCCTTCACCGAAATCAGCGGGATGGGCAATTGACAGTGCAGGACACGTAAAAGATAGGTTTGGTCATTTCCGATTGTTAAAAAATAGATTGTTGGCCATGGACAGCGCCAATGCAGATACTTCTGTTTTCAACGTACAGTTTAGTCCTAGGGCCATTCGCAGGTTCAAAGGAAAACCCAAAACCGACGCCATCGTCCCTCAAGATGTTGGCATTGAAAATATTGAAAACGAAGAATTGATTCCGGAATAATGACTTAATGTCATTGAAAAGCAATCAAATAGCCATATTTTCGGTTATTTTGTCATTTATTTTACACAATTTGTCTCGGATTTTTCAAAATTTCCCTTTTTCGTTTATTTGGAATATTGTTTGACATTTATCAAGCATGAACCTAGACAATTTAACCATTAAAGCACAAGAAACTGTAAATAAAGCGCAGAATTTGGTGATGGCAAATGGACAACAGAGCGTTGAAAATACGCATTTGTTGCTAGCCATACTGAAGGAAGATCCTGAAATGGTACAGTTTATTACGGGTAAATTGAGTATAAACTTACAACGATTACAACAGACCGTTGAAGGTCAAATCAATACATATCCAAAAGTTGAAGGCGGAAAAATTTACGCCTCCAATGAATTTAGTCAATCATTTATCAATGCCGAAAAGGCAATGCGTGAAATGGGCGATGAATACGTAACCAATGAGCATTTACTTGTTGGTATTTTAGATACCAAAGGAACTTCGTCTACCATATTAAAAGATGCAGGTTTTAAACGCGACGAACTTAAAAAGGCAATTATTGCTTTGCGCGGTGGAGCTAAAGTTGATAGTCAAACTTCAGAAAATCAATTTAATGCATTAAAAAAATACGCACTCAATTTAAATGAGCTTGCTCGTTTGGGCAAACTAGATCCTGTCATTGGCCGTGACGATGAAATTCGTAGGGTATTGCAAATTTTAAGTCGTAGAACCAAAAACAATCCCATATTAATTGGCGAACCGGGAGTTGGTAAAACAGCCATTGCAGAAGGTTTGGCGCATAGAATTATTCGTGGCGATGTACCTGAAAATTTAAAATCAAAAACCATTTATAGCCTCGACATGGGTGCTTTAATTGCTGGTGCAAAATACAAAGGTGAATTTGAAGAACGTTTGAAAGCGGTGGTAAAAGATGTTACCACTTCCGATGGTGATGTTGTTTTGTTTATTGATGAAATTCACACCCTTGTTGGTGCCGGAAGAAGTGAAGGCGCTATGGATGCTGCCAATATTTTGAAACCAGCATTGGCGAGAGGAGAACTCAGGGCAATTGGAGCCACTACCCTAGCTGAATATCAAAAATACATTGAAACAGATAAAGCCCTAGAACGTCGTTTTCAAAAGGTTTTGGTTGAAGAACCAGATTCACAAGAGGCAATTTCTATTTTGAGGGGATTAAAAGAACGCTATGAATCTCACCACAAAGTGAGAATAAAAGATGAAGCCATTATTGCTGCAGTTGAAATGAGTCAACGTTATATCAACGATAGATTTCTGCCAGACAAGGCCATTGATTTATTAGATGAGGCTGCAAGTAAATTACGATTAGAGATGGATTCTGTTCCTCAGGAACTCGATGAAATGAACCGTAAAATCATGCAATTGGAGATTGAACGTGAAGCAATCAAGCGCGAAGACGATCAAGCAAAATTGCAAAAATTGAATATTGACATTGCCAATATAACCGAACAACGTAATTCTCTGAATGCACAGTGGGAAAACGAAAAAGGGATTTTATCGCAAATTCAACAGAAAAAAGCCACGATTGAAAGTTTGAAAGTTGAAGCCGAACAAGCCGAACGTGAGGGAAATTATGGTCGTGTTGCTGAAATCAGATACGGACTTATAAAACAAAACGAAGAAGAATTGTTCGCTTTGTCAATCAATCTTGGTGAATCGGAAAAAGGCAAACTCATGGTAAAGCAAGAAGTTGATTCTGAAGATATTGCCGAAGTTGTTTCTCGTTGGACAGGCATTCCTGTGAATAAAATGTTGCAGAGTGAGAGAGAAAAACTTCTTACACTGGAAAACGAATTGCACAAAAGGGTTATTGGTCAACACGAAGCCATTGAAGCTTTGGCGAATGCAATTAGAAGAAGCCGAGCTGGGTTGCAGGATCCTAAAAAGCCAATTGGTTCTTTTATTTTCTTGGGAACAACTGGCGTTGGTAAAACAGAACTGGCTAAGGCGTTGGCCGATTATTTATTCAATTCCGACCAAGCATTGGTAAGAATTGATATGAGTGAATATCAAGAAAAACACACCGTTAGCAGATTGGTTGGAGCTCCTCCAGGCTATGTAGGTTATGATGAGGGGGGACAATTAACCGAGGCAATCAGGAGAAAGCCATACAGTGTGGTGTTGCTAGACGAAATCGAAAAAGCACATCCAGACGTATTCAACATTCTGTTACAAGTGCTCGACGATGGTCGTTTAACAGACAACAAAGGAAGAACAGCCAATTTCAGAAATACGATTATTATCATGACATCTAACTTGGGTTCTGATATCATTCGTGAGAATTTTGAAAAAATTCTAGATTCAAACAAAGATGAAATTGTTGCCAAAACAAAAGTGCAAGTATACGACTTGTTGAAACGCACCATTAGACCTGAATTTTTAAACAGAATTGATGAAACCATTATGTTTGAACCTTTAGGAAGAGATGAGGTAAGAGAGATCGTAGAGATTCAAATAAACCAAATGAAACAGCGTTTGCAAGATAACGGATTTAAATTGGATGTTTCTAGTGAAGCAGTTGATTGGTTGGCTCAATTGGGATATGATCCACAGTTTGGGGCAAGACCTTTGAAACGAGTTTTACAAAAACGTGTGATGGACGAGTTGAGTAAGCAAATATTAAGTGGTAATTTATCAATCAACGATGAAATCATGATTGATTATGATGGCAATCAGTTGATATTTATAAAGAAGTAATAATTTTGCTAACAAAAAGAGGCGCTAATAGCGCCTCTTTTTGTTTGTATGATATTTTAATATTTAAAGTTAAAACATAGAAATCACGAGGTATGACAAACCTGCAACAATTGCACTTACTGGAATAGTTACAATCCAAGCAAACATCAAACTTCTTGTGATGCCCCAACGAACAGCACTTAAACGTTTTGTTGCTCCTACCCCAATAATAGAACCGGTAATTGTATGGGTTGTTGAAACTGGAATACCCATTTGGGCTGTCATGAACAAGGTAATGGCACCAGCTGTTTCAGCTCCTACACCTTCTAAAGGCGTAACTTTAGTAATTTTAGTACCCATGGTTTTTACAATTTTCCAACCACCACTCAATGTACCTAAAGCAATAGAAGCGTAACAAGCCAATGGAACCCAATCTGGAATCTCTTTAAAGTCCATAATTGTTCCATTTGCAATAAGTGCGGCACCAATGATACCCATCACTTTTTGAGCATCACTACCACCATGTCCCAAACTAAATGCAGCTGAAGATAACAATTGCAAGCGTTTGAACATATTTTGCATTGAAAGCGCTGTAGGCTTTCTAAGAACTTCAACGTAGATATATGCAAATGCAAAAATTGCAAAAACAATCATGCAACTTAAGTTCAACATTCTGTTGTCGGCCTTATCTAAATCTTTCGACAATGATTTTTTAGCATCAATGTCAAAATCCTTTAGAAAAGACTTGGTTTGAACTTCACCAAGACTTAAAATTGCAGCAATTTTTTTACCAGCGCTGTCTTTACCAATTTCGTGATAAACTTTGAAATAAGGTTTGCATTTGGCAATTAAAGCTTCGGCAGAATCAACAGCAGGTTTCGCTTTATCATCGTAAAAGGCAGCATTTTTCTTGGTATCTAATCTCAGGAATTTAGCAACTACATCTTTCATCTTGCTTTCTTCTACCATAGATAAATCTACGTTGTCGGCAATCAATTGCGCAGTTTTATCTTTACCTTGATCGTTATAATCATTCAAAAATGGTTTTGACGCTTCATACAATGCTGTTGCTTTTTCAAGTTTTTCTAATGCTTTTACATCGGTTGAATCTTTTGCTACTGCTTTTTTGTATTTGTCAACTTTATAAAATTTCTTTAAGTTCTCATCCAACTTTTGTCCCATAAAGTAATTAAACATAAAGAACATTCCCAAGCTTGAGATAACCATCAACCCCATTCTTGCCCACATGTTACGTTTGATTGTAACCAAAGTAATGTATGCAGAAATTACCATACCAATTACTGGAGCTAAGAAAATAAACCAAATGGTTTTTAAAATTGAATCAGAATCTACAATATCTTTCATTGGCATATACCCTTTGGTAACGTATGCATGCACAACTGCCGCACCCGCAAATCCACCAATAAGTGTATGTGAAGAAGACGATGGTATTCCATACCACCAGGTTAATAAATTCCAAAAAATTGCGGCAATTAAACCTGCCAAAATCACATCGAGGGTGATATAATTTTCGAAAACAGTTTTGCTAATGGTATTTGCTACTGCGTGGTCTTTAAAAATAAAGAATGCCACAAAGTTGAACATTGCTGCCCACAATACCGCTTGAAACGGAGTTAATACCTTGGTACTAACCACAGTGGCAATTGAATTTGCCGCATCATGAAAGCCATTGATGTAATCAAACAACAAAGCCAAAATGATGATTACTACAACCATTGTCATTGTTGTAATGTATTAAGCGTATTTAACTATAATTGTTTCAATCACATTTGCAACATCTTCACATTTGTCTGTTGCTACTTCCATCACGGTATATACTTCACGACGACGAATCAAGTTTTTGAAATCATTTTCGTTGTCAAATAGGTTTTTGATACTCATGTCAAAAACATTATCAGCATGATTTTCAAGACTGTTGATTTTCACCAAGCATTCCATAATTTTTTCAGGACGTTTCAATTCACGCAACTGCATTACTGCCTTGCCCACTTCAATTGAACCTTGCATGATAATATCAGCCAAATTTTGAATCCCTTGATCGTTAGGATCAACACCATGAAATTGAATTTTCTTGCACGCTGCATAGATATAATCAGCTACATCATCCATTGCAGATGCCAGGTAATGAATATCTTCACGGTCAAATGGCGTAATAAAGTTTTTACCCAATTCAGTAAAAATATTGTGGGTTACTTCATCATTCTTGTGCTCTAAATCTTCAATGTCTTTACTCAATTGCAAACGTTTTGCCGGATCTGCTTCATATACAAAGTCCTTCAATAATTTACCCATTAAAGTTACGTTTTCAGCAGTTTGCTCAAACAAATTGTAAAAAATCTTATCTTTAGGTAAGAAAATACTCAAAATATTGTTAATGGCCATAGGAATTATGTTGTTTTACGTGATTTATTAATATACAACAAAACTACTCAGAAAGGCCTATATTTATGTTAATCTCATGCATATATAACACAAACTTAACATTGAGAATAAACTAACTTAATCAATCGAAATCAATCAGTGTGAAATAACGGATATTTCCACGTGATTGAGAGTTTATTACGAGTACATCGGAAAATGTGATTTTCAACATTCTTTTTTGAGCCATGTTATATGAGTACTCTTGTTCTGAATTCAAACTAACCCCTTTTAATTCGGTTTGTGCGGTTTTATCTGTGTTGTTTTTCTCTAGATATTCTCTACACTCTTCCATCAGCACCTGCTTTTCTTTAGGACCCGCTTTATTCACAGCATTAAATACAATGGTATTTTGTGTACCAACAGGTCTCGTCATTTTCAAGTTCCCCAAAAGTTGCATATCCTCAGAGCTAAAAGGATCTCTCACCGCTTTCACCCTTAAATATTCAATATCTTCGGTAAACGTGTCTCCATTCAAAGAAAACATGTAACCAATATCTTCCATGGCCATGCGTCTGATTACCGCTTCGTTATTCACCCTGTTTTTATTGAAATCAAACTCCTCACCTGTCATTTGATTTGCCCTTACATTCACTGAAAATCCGCTCACAAATTCATCACGAAATTCTTTCCAGTTCACCAATTGGGTAATTTTCCCTTTTTTATTAAATTGTATTTTGAGGGACTTTTTTTCAATGGCATTGGTATTCACAAATCTATTTTTACCATCAGGATCGGTAAAGTATGCCGCATGATACATCAATTTATCGAATGAATCGCGTTTAAAAATGAGGTAAGTTGTATCGCTTTTTGCTTCAAGGATATATTGATTTTCGTTGGTAATATATTGTTGCACGATACGTTGAAATACAACTTTTTTATGCGAAAGAATATCAGAAGATACAATAATTTTATTCGCTGGTATCTGACCAAAAGAAAATGAGCAGATAAAGAAAGCTGCACAACTCACAAAAAACAATTTCATACTTTTCATAGACGTTTTAGTATAGCAAAAGGTTTGCCAAAATTTGAAAATAAAAAAGCCCCGATTTACATCGGGGCTTTTAAAATATTAAACGGTGAATTAACCGTTCATAATTTGATTAAAGATTGCTTTGAAAGCAGCCTCATCGTGCATAGCCAAATCAGCTAAAACTTTGCGATTAATTTCAATAGCACTGCTGTTAAGTTTACCCATAAATTTAGAGTAACTTACACCGTTCATACGGCAAGCAGCGTTGATACGTTGGATCCAAAGAGAGCGGAATTCGCGCTTTTTGGCTCTACGATCGCGGTAAGCGTACGTTAAACCTTTTTCAACCGTGTTTTTGGCAACGGTCCAAACATTTTTTCTTCTTCCAAAATTACCTTTCGCTAATTTCAGAACCTTTTTTCTACGAGCCCTACTGGCTACATTGTTGACGGATCTTGGCATATTATTTTAGTTTAATGGCTTGAGCGGTTGTGAAACACTTTATGGCTCCGGCCAAAGTTTTTTTTTTAGTTTTATTTTCCTATGCGTAACATGAATTTCACATTACTCATATCGCGTTCGTTTACAATGGCATCATTGCCCAAAGCGCGTTTACGTTTTGTAGACTTTTTGGTCAAAATGTGATTTTTGAAAGCTTTTGATCTTTTCACTTTTCCAGTTCCAGTAACTCTAAATCTTTTTTTAGCGCTGGAGTTTGTTTTCATTTTAGGCATATACGTACTTTTAAATTTTTTTTAAATTATTTTTTTCCTTTAGGAGCCAACATAATGGCAACTTTTTTTCCTTCTTGTTTTGGTTCAGCTTCTAAACGAGCAACCCCTTCGTCAATCAATACATTGGCAAAGCCCATCAACAAATTCACACCACGCTCAATATAGATAATTGTTCTACCTCTAAAGAAAACATAAGCCCTTACTTTATTTCCATCTTCAAGGAAAGTACGTGCATGTTTTAATTTGAAGTTTACGTCGTGCTCGTCGGTATTAGGACCAAAACGAATTTCTTTCACTTCTTGCTTAATAGAATTGGCCTTTAGTTCTTTTTGTTTTTTCTTTTGTTCGTAAAGATATTTTTTGTAATCAACAATTTTACAAACTGGAGGAACTGCATTTGGACTAATTTCAACTAGATCTAAGCCCTGTTCGTAAGCCATTTCAATAGCTTTGGCAACAGGATAAATATCAACTTCTACGCCATCACCAACGACGCGCACTTCAGTTGCCAAAATCTTTTCATTGATTTTGTGTAATTCTTCCCTCCTATGAGGTCTTCTTGGTCTAGTATCTGGCTTCATTTATTATTTGATCAGCAAATTGCTGAAGGCTCATTGACCCTAAATCTTCGCCTCCATGCCTACGAACCGACACCTCGTTTTGTGTCTGCTCTTTCTCCCCAACTATTAACATATAAGGGATTTTGGCGATTTCAGCATCACGGATTTTCTTACCCGCTTTTTCAGATCTGTGATCTATGAGGGCGCGAATATCGTTCTTTTTTAGGAAATTAACAACCTCTTCTGCATAATCTGCATATTTATCTGAAATTGGCAATACAATTACTTGACGTGGTGCCAACCAAACTGGGAAATTTCCAGCGTAGTGTTCCAACAAGAATCCAATAAACCTTTCATGCGTACTTAATGGCGCTCTGTGAATGATAATTGGACGTTCTTTTTCGTTTTTCTCGTTAATGAAACTCAAGTTGAATCGTTCTGCTTGCGCAAAATCAACTTGGTTTGTTGCCAATGTAAACTCCCTACCAATTGCACTCCATACTTGGATGTCAATTTTAGGACCATAGAAAGCAGCTTCATCTTCTACTTCGATGTAATTTACATTCATACTATCCAACACTCCTTTCACCATGGCTTCAGTTTTCAACCATAGTTCAGGCATGTCAATATACTTCTTTCCTAATTTGGCAGGATCATGTTTGCTAAAACGCATCACATACTTCTCAATTCCAAATTTTTCAAAATACTCTAAATACAATGCATTCACCGCTCTGAATTCTTGCTCGAACTGCTTTTCCATACAATATATATGGGCATCGTTCATTTGCAAACTTCTCACACGCATCAATCCAAACAATTCACCGCTTTGCTCATAACGGTAGCAAGTACCATATTCAGCCAAACGAATTGGCAAATCTTTGTATGATCTTGGCAATGCATCAAATATTTTATGGTGATGCGGACAATTCATTGCCTTCAAATAATAATTCACACCATCAATTTCCATTGCTGGAAACATGCTATCCTTATAATAAGGTAAGTGACCGCTTTTCAAATACATGCTTTCGCGCGCAATGTGGGGAGTTTTCACCCTCTCATATCCCGCTAAACGCTCTGTTTTCTTTGCGTAACCTTCAAGCACTTCAATCATGGCAGCACCATTTGGCAACCACAATGGCAAACCTGGTCCTACATCATCATCAAAAGTGAAAATTTCAAGTTCTTTACCTAATTTTCTATGGTCGCGTTTTTTTGCTTCCTCAACCATCAATAAATACTCATCCAATTCCGCTTTTTTAGGGAATGTGATGGCGTAAATTCTGGTTAATTGTTTGTTGTTTTCATTTCCTCTCCAATATGCTCCGGCAATGTTGAGCAATTTGATTGATTTGATATGACCGGTATTTGGAATATGTGGCCCACGACATAAATCTGTAAAATTACCTTGCTTGTAAAAAGTAATCTGACCGTCTTCTAGTCCCTCAATCAATTCTAATTTATATGGATCGTTTTTCTCAGTAAAATAAGCAATGGCATCTGCTTTTGAAACTTCAGAACGCACAAACTCCGAATTGGTTTTTGCCAATTCTGCCATTTTCTTTTCTACCTTGTCAAAATCGTCGGAAGTGAATTTATGATCTACAAAGTCAATATCGTAATAAAAACCGTTAGCAATTGGCGGGCCGATGGCCAATTTTACTCCTGGGTACAAAGCTTCAATGGCTTCGGCCATTAAATGCGCTGATGAATGCCAGTAGGTTTGTTTGCCTTCATCGTCTTTCCACGTCAATAAAGCGAATTCTGCATCTTCATTAATTGGCAAAGAGGCGTCTTGCACCTTGCCATTGACTTTTGCCGACAACACATTTCTCGCGAGTCCTTCGCTGATAGACAATGCAATTTCCATTGCAGTTACACCTTTAGGGTAATTGCGTTGGGCACCGTCGGGAAGGGTAATTTTAATTTCCATGAATAAACTTATAAAGCTAAATAAGCAACAAAAATCGACATTTTTTTCGGTTAAAACAAATTCAAGAGCCAATGTAATAAAGCATTTGAAATAAATTATAGAAGCATGATAATTATCATGTATTTATAATGTTTTGAGGGATAATATTGAAACAAATAAAATCCCTCCGAATAAAACCAAATTGCCGCGAAAACATATAAGAAATTCTTATTTTTCAACAAATGAATTGGCCTTAATCAATATAATTTCGAATATTCATAAAAACATATCATTCAATGAAAAACATAAACATCAAACAACCCGTAAAAGCTATTTTGCTCTTGACGATTTGCCTTTGCCAGTTCATGGCATCGAAGGCACAGACTGGAAAACCTTCCAATCACGATTCAATATACTTAATTACAACCAATGATGGTGGTGAATTTATAGGCAAAGTAATTTCCGATGATGGCCGAGAAGTTGTTATTATGGACAGAAACAAGGGAAAGGTAATTTTACCAAAGTATGCCATTAAAAACATGGAAATAGCCTCACAGAACAATGTTGTAGGGAACAATATATTTCATCCCAACCCCCATCCCTCAAGATATTTATTTAGTCCCTCGGCAATTGCATTAAAAAAAGGAGAAGGATATATGAATTGGTTTTATTTTTTACTGTTTCAAATGCATTATGGCATCACCGAAAATTTCTCCGCTGGAATTACAACTTCATGGTTATTAGCTCCTACCATGTTGAATTTAAAGTATACGGTACCAGTTGCAGATAACTTTAGTGTGGCCGTTGGTGGAGAAGTTGGCAAATTATATATCTACGATGACAATGTAGTTTCGGTAGGATTTGTAACTGGCACATACGGTACCGCTGAATCGAACATCAGTTTAAATATTGGATATGGTTCATACCGCGGTGAGGGATTAACCATTGCTACTTTATCGGGGGTAAATAGAATTACTGAAAACGCGAGTATTATGGGGGAATTTTGGTTTTGTCAACCCAAAGGAGGAATCCCATTTTACATGGGTGGACCAGCTTTACGGATTTTTAGTGGTAGGAAAGCAACTTTTGATATTGCCTTGTTGGCACTGGGTATTAAAGATGATGTTTCAAATAATGATAGTTATGTTGACGGAATTGGAAATTACCACGAAGGGACATATACAAAAAAATGGAAAGCGTATTATCCGTTGCCATTATTGTCTGTTTCATACAAATTATAAAAATTGCAAATATTAGATTTAGAAAGAGTTAAAATAAAAGAGGTATCAATTTTATATAAAACTTACTGAATTACTTGAAATAATAAAAAACAAAATACTATATTTGCAGTCCTGTTGGAGAGATGGGTGAGTGGCTGAAACCACCAGTTTGCTAAACTGACGAACGGGAAACTGTTCCGGGGGTTCGAATCCCCCTCCCTCCGCAACCAAATGAAAAACCCAGCTTGCTGGGTTTTTTTGTTTCTATGCAGAGCCAAGCTATGCTTGAGCGAAAGCATGGAAACAAAAAAACAAAACCGCTCACGCGGTTTGGTTTTTCATTTGGTTAGCAGCTCTCCCACTTTGGGATCACGAGCGAAGCGAGTAATCCTGTGCTATGATTCTTGTGGATCACCCCTATTTTACTCGCGAATTTTGGAAGTTCACAAAAAAAAACTACTTTTGATAATATCAAATGATAGTATCAATGAAGCCTCCATATGAAATTACTCCGAAAATTTTAAAGTTAATCACTTCTATTTCTGAGAAAATTGGAGAGGTCAATGCCAATTATCTGACCAAACAATCTCCACAACTTCGTAAGCAGAATAGAATAAAAACTATACATTCTTCTTTAAAAATTGAAGGTAACACTTTAACCGAAGAGCAGATTACAGCGTTGATAGAAAACAAAAGAGTTATAGGTCCTGAAAAAGATGTTTTAGAAGTTTTAAATGCGATAAAAGTTTATGACAAAATAGAGACCTATAAATTTTCTTCAGCCGAAAGTTTTTTGAAAGCACATCAACAGTTAATGAGTGGACTAATTGAAAGTGCCGGAAAGTATAGAATGCAAGGAATTGGAATAGTTAAAGGAGCAAAAGTTGAACACATTGCACCACCATTTGAGAATGTTCCGCATTTAATGAAAGATTTGTTTGAATATCTGAAGGATTCTGAAGAATTGACATTAATAAAAAGTTGCGTTTTTCATTACGAAATGGAATTCATTCATCCTTTTCTTGATGGTAACGGTAGAATGGGAAGATTATGGCAAACGCTAATTCTAATGACTGAATATCCAGTTTTTGAATTTTTGCCATTCGAAACATTAATCAGCAAAACTCAAGATGAATATTATAAATCATTAGCATTAAGTGACAAATCTGGGAAGTCAACTATCTTCATTGAATATATGCTTGATGTTATTGAAAAATCATTGAAAAATTTACTAAATTACAATAACAGAGTTTTGAAAGATACTGATCGTTTAGAATACTTTTTGAACCTCGGCATTAAAGAGTTTAATCGAAAAGATTACATGAACGTTTTTAAAGATTTGTCATCCGCAACAGCTAGCAGAGATTTAAAAAAGGGATTGGAAATGAATATGTTAGAAAGCATTGGTAACCTAAATAAAACGAAATATATAGTGAAATAATACAACGCAACACCGTTGTTGGACCCAAGTTTCGATACAAACTTTCAACAAATATGGTGGATACTTCAAGAGATTCTGTCAACCACAAATTGGTTTGTATAATTTTAGTTTTCTTCGATCACCATAATAATCAATAAAACATAAGGAATAGTTTTTTGTCCAAAAGTTATATTTCAACTTAAATTTAGGATTCTTTTCTTCTGTATACCAATATATATGACCATGGTCTGTTCGTGAATGTCCAATTTCTGTATTATGCATAATAATAGCTGGAGCTGGAGCACTTGCCAACCAATCTAGATAATCTTTAGTAGTATCGGTGTATTCGTAATTTACAATTAATTTATCTTCCATTGCATCTATAAATTTATAATTACCAATACTTTTGACTTTTTCAAAATCGATTTCTACCGTGTCATGCCTGAATTGAATTGCTTGGTATTGATTTAATAATTGAATTTGATTGGGATATTGAAATTTTATAGAATCAAATTTACCTTCATTGAAAAATCTTGAAAAAACCGGGATTATTCCGATGTAAATAATTTTGCCCGTTAAATCGACAATCGCGATTTGTGGCGCTCCAAAAACGCTATATTTTGAAACACATATGATTTTATTCGACTCAAAAATAATGTCGCTACAAGGAATCATGCCAATATTGAATATTTCTTTACCTGTCTTCCTATCCGTTGCTGATAATCGAGAAAACACATTGCTATTGTTGCAGAAATAACTGGTATCAAGAAATTTCCTAAAACTATCATATAACTCCCATGAAATATGGGTTTCATTTTTTAAAAGATAATTTTTTGTTGTGCATTGTGCATTGTGATAAATTGTCCAATTTTTTAAAGCAAATGATTTTATAGGTATGAGGCAAAATAGAATCATCGCTATAATTCCTTTTATTTTAAGTTTTGCTTCCATTTATTTTTGGGGGGATGATACAGTTGCCAATGCAGAACGCTTACACTTATTCGCTATTATGGATATTTTTGTTAAATATAAATTAATAGCTTTATAAAATTAGCAAAAACCCAGTAACTAAGGGCTTTTGTTGTAATTTATTTAAACGATATTTCAGCATAACGTCTTTCTTCCTTTTGGGTATATGATATAAAATTAGGAATATGCTTTGTGAAATAAAATTTATTTTCAGTTACCCAAATAATATCCATGGGCCCCCACTGTTCTTGCTTGGATTCCCAATCTAATTTTAAAGTATCCTTTTGAACAAGCCAAATTTGAATACCATTAGGCATAATATCATATCCAATCGCATTGGATGCACATGCTATATGTTTTTTGTCGGGAGATAGTTTTGGCTCTCCCCATACTTTTGTTATAACTCCTGTTTTATCACTAATAAGCAAATATTCTTCTGTTTCATAATACTGAACATTGATAACATATAAACCTACTTCCTTGAAGTGTCCTATAAAATTGTATGTTACTTGCTCTGAGTTATCTGAGCCAGCAAGGCTATCCTTTAAAATCACTTTTTTATTATTGGCTAAACTTAAAACTATTTCGCCTTTACTTTTTTTGATTGAAGTAGTAACTATTTTCAGAGGCTCGGTTTGTGCTGCTTTTTTGTATTCTTCCTCGCTAATGCTGCTTATCTGTATTTTGTGCGTATTCAAAAAAAGAACAGTATCTGAAACATCTTTGCCGTCTTGTGCTGAACAATGCTGCAGAAAACAAAGCACTATACACAATAGAAAAAATTTACTAAACTGCATAATCATTCATAGGTTGCATTGACATTTGAATGATTTTTAACATTCTCTTTTTTCTCATATTGAATTACATCGGAGAGGTATATTACGTTTTTATTCTTTACTAATTTTTCAAAATCAAATAATGGTTGCATTACATTATGATCTTCTATTAATTGTAATTTACTATTTGAATTGATTCCTGTTGTAGTAAATAAACCATAACAACCTATAAATTTAACATTCCCATTTTTTTCAAACAACAATAATGCTCCCATTAACCCATCAAAACCAGCGTATTCCGCTTTAATATAAGAATTTGGCAAATCATTAATTTCGTGCTTACCATAATAAAAATAACTTTCAGCGTTTTTGTAAATACGAGTGATAACAATTCCATTGTATTCATAAACAATCTTTTCTTTTGTAGAAAAGCAATTCATTAACAAAATTGAAAGGAATAAAATTATGATTAAAGGATATTTCATTTTGTTAGTTTTGGGGTTGAGTAAGACATTACAATTTTGATCTATTTCAAGGTTGCAATTTTAGTGTGATTATTTTTTTCTTTAAAAATTCTTTTAAGTTTTCCATGTTTTCAGGCGAAGTGAATACCTTTTTATTCGAATTCAATACCTGAAACATTTTTTCCTCACTCACATATTTCTTCAAAACAACCAGATATGACATTAAACTATTTTCATCGTGATTAACATTGCACTCGTTTTCCAATAATAGCAATAAATCAGATTTACATTTATTAAAATTAGTTGTGTCTTTTAAATAAAAATAACATTCGGTAAGAATACCTAAGTATGTTGATTTAGGTAACATATTCTCATTTTGCTGTACATATTTCAATAAATCCTTTGGCCGTTTTGCAGCACCTAAAAAACTACATTTATTCCATATAAAAGATTTATTTTGAGAATCACATTTTATTGCTTGGTCAATGATTTTTAAGGCATTTTCGGGGTCTTGGGTCCTAGCATAGTATCTGAGTGCAGAATCATTTAATTTGAGACATTCAGCGTTTGATGCTTTTGATTTTTTGCCTATTTGCCCATTGCACGCCGTAAAAATTAAGACAAAAAATAAAATAGCATGTATATATGTTTTAACCATGATTTATTTTGTGGATTTGTGTAACATCAAAGCTGCTTACAAAATGTTTTATCGCTGTAAATGGCGCAAATGGCATTGTTTAATGAATTACTTATATTGATAATACTGCCTATTTTAGCTTCATTGGATTATTCCTAAAACAAGCATAACTACTTTGTCCAGTTACAGTAAGTAGCTCCAAATTCCAACGCCTACCCAACCTACCTTCGTACTCCCAAAATGTGGCGGTGTAGGTTTCGTTGTTGTTGTTGTAAATTTCTTTGTCTTTCTCTTGAGTATTAAACCTAAACCCGCTAGCAGCGCTGTAACTCCTTGATTTTATTGAACTACCAAAAGAAGATGATTTGGGGCGGGGATTTGAGGGGGAAATTGTCATTTTAGATTTACTCTAATGGGGTTACATTTAATGGCTTTTTTGTATCTGTCTAAGGCCTAAGTAAACTACTATGGATAAAAATAAACTCTTGCATAAAATCCGAAAGCCCATCATTAAATAAATTAACTTAATTTCAGTTGTTTCAATTTTGATTATTGAGACAAGAATAAAATCAAATAGATACAAGAAGACCACTATAACACTAAGCATAAAGTATTTTAGCGGTTTGTATTGTGAACGAAAAAACAAATAGACATTGCCTATCAATAATAAAAGCCATACCAAATAGGTAAAATAATCACTTACTCTTTCGCCAAAAAACGTAAAAACTTTATTAATTGAACCGCATATAATTCCACCCATTAGATAAAACATTGAATTTTCAAATAAATATTCAATTAATAAGTAAATTACAAATGATACGATAAAAATAATTAAGAATTTATTTTTTCTCATCTGACTTTTGTTTATTCCACTCATCAACAGATATTAATGTTTCTTTGCCATTTTCACCTTTTTGCATGACACCTTGAAAAACGCCATCTTTATTAACTTTTATCCTTAGAGAAATACTTATATGAACTTCGTTTTCATTTTCACCTGCTAAATCCATGGTAGGCCCTGTATCAGATTTTCCAGAGGTTGCATAATTGCCTAACCAAAGAGTATTTCCTTTACTGTCATAAATTAAACTTTCTTGATTAGGAAAATTATCACCGCTAATAGTTCCTGTTAGGTTTAGAATATGATCTTTCTTAATATCACCTTCACTAGTTACATTGATTTTTGTAAATTGGTCAATATCCCAAGAACCTGCCTGAGCAGCATTGTTACCATACGAATGTACAT
>CANFLS010000034.1 GCA_947447955.1 Flavobacteriales bacterium
GGGTGTCCACCTCTTCCCATTCCGAACAGAGAAGTTAAGCCCCTCAGCGCAGATGATACTTGGGTAATACCTGGGAAAGTATGTCGCCGCCGTCCTAATAAGTCAAAAAAGCCTCACTCGTGAGGCTTTTTTTGTTTACAGCTATCGCTGCGCTCAGCTAGTTGACAGCACTGCGTGCGTTGACGGTTTCGCTGCGCTCAACCAGTTGACATCGCTAACGCGAGTTTAAACTTCGCTGTTTACGGCTAAAGCCGGTTTACGCTTCGCTGTTTAATATTAAGTAGGAACTCAAATTAACTCTTAAAAACCAAACAATCTGCCTAACCCTCCCGAAAACTTTCGGGATAACCTGTCTAATCTAATTTAAATAACTTTTATAAACTTTTATAAACGCCCTAAACATTTATAAACCCTTTAACCCCTGCCATAAATTTCCCTAATCCACAAATCCTCAACCTTTTTTCGGGCCCAGGGAGTTTTGCGGAGAAAGGTTAAACTTGATTTCACACTCGGATTAACCGCGAAACAATTAACGCGAACTCTGTATTCCATTTCTTCCCATCCTAAGGCTTCAACTAAATCGGTAACAATCTTTTCTAATGTTACTCCGTGTAATGGATCATTTGACATGCTATTGTGAATTATTTGCGCAAAAATACGTACTTTTTTACTATTCACGCGTTTGGAAAACCATAACTTACACGCTACTTTTGAATTAATTACACATTATATAATTAATAAAAATGCTATTTCCATATAAAAATATTTTAGTCCTTTCGTTGTTGGTTTTATTGGGTTTCCCGAAGTCTGTGTTTGCACAAAAACCAGGTGACACAATTAGAATTAAAACCTTCCATTATGGTACCAACAATAGAGATACTATAGCCTATTTCCCTCAAGGTAATCTTACCTTCGAGAAAATTATATTGCGTTATAATCTTCGTTGTAAAAATGGTATCGTTTCTGATGCCAATAATAGAAGTAAAGGCTGCGGAGAATGGGATTATTCTTGTAATACATTCTTGGTTGACTCTTCAAAAGTTGAAGAATTAACCCAAAAAGCACCCAAATATATCATTTCTAACTTTACGGGTACTTCTTTCAATTATACTTTAAAGCCCATCAGCGATTATTACGACTATACCCTCAAAAAGGTAACCGTTACCTCTGTCTCCAATGAACAAAAAGTGTCAGTCGGCACCGGGAATATCGGAATTTATAAAGCATTAAATACCGATAAAAAATCGGGCAAAACCCAAATTATTTACCGTGCTGAAGAATTGATTAAGGCTGGTTTTTCAGCTGGCGATATTCAAGGCATCTCTTTGAAAGCCCTAGGTGCAGGAACTGCTAATTTTTTCAAGATCAAAATACAACAAGTTTCCTTTAATCAATTAAATGCGAATGTACCCACGATTTCAGGATTTTCAGAAGTGTTTAACAACAGCTTGCCATTTGTAGTTGGAGACAACAAAATTGTGTTCCACACACCATTTGCCTGGGATGGAAAAAGCAATCTCCTGTTTGAATTTTCATTCACCAATTCAGCACCTTCAACTGCTGTTGTTCTTGAGGGATATTCGGATACTGTAACTTCGATGTTGTCTGCAAATAACAATTATGCCGTAGACTTATCTTCTAATGGGCATATTGTGATTGATGCATCTACATTGTCAACCATTAAAAATGAGATTTCAATTGCATTTTGGGCCTATGGTGATCCTAAGTCATTGCCAACAAATACCTCTGTAATTTATGGATGGGCTGCGGATATCAATCAACGCCAATTAAATATACACTTTCCATGGTCAGATGGAAGCGTTTATTTTGATTGCGGATTTGCATCTGGCAACTACGACCGAATCAACAAAGGTGCTGCAGCCAATGAATATGCTGGAAAATGGAATCATTGGGTGTTTACAAAAAACGCAACAACTGGAAACATGTCTGTTTACCTGAACGGAACCCTATGGCTGTCAGGCACAAGTAAATCAAAACCAATGTCCCTCATGAATGTAATTTTAGGGAAGGATCAAAGCTTGCAAAATAATTACAAAGGAAAGATTAACGAGTTAAGTATTTGGAATAAAGCACTAAGTGCGAAAGAAGTTGCCGATTGGATGAACAAATCTATTGACAATACACATCCCCAATTTGCGAGTTTGATGGCTTATTATCCGATGAATGAGGGAAAAGGTTCTGCTGTGTCGGATGATGCAGTAGGGAAGGTTTCAAATGGCAAAAACGTACAATGGACGTATGATCGTGGCGATGCATTGAATAGGATGTTTCAGGGATATGTAGCAAAACCCAATTTAGCATTATTAACAGGGAATTATTCAAAATCGATTAGTAGTATTACCCAACGCGATTCAATTGTGAGAAATGCCAATTCAATAGACAGATATAAAGTTATTGACAACTCACTTTCAAAAATTGTAACACATGATCTACTTGAAGTAGATTCTACATTTTCAGCATATGAGTCAAGTAAATCAAAGGTTTACAATGGTGAAACGGGAGTTTTAATTGATTCATTAACGAATCAATCACAGGGTAAAATCGATATCACGAATTTGAATTATCAGTTGCGTTTCCCATGGTATAATGAACTTGTATCGTTTGTTACACCTTATGGTATTGGCTTAGATTTAGGTATGAAAGGTAAAAATTGGTACTTCGATATGACCGATTTTGCGCCTTTGCTTAAAGACAACAAGCGATTGGTAGTTGCAATGGGAGGGCAGAACCAAGAAAACATGGAAATGGAATTCTTATTTATTGTTGGAACTCCTCCAAGAAACGTATTGAGTTTTAATCAACTTTGGCAGGGTGGTGCGAGATTGGGAGGCCCTGGAATCAATAGTATTTTAAATAACAATGTATTTGCACCAATGAAAGTACCCATGTTGGCAAATGCCAAATCTTTCAAAATGCGTTCTACCATTACAGGACATGGTTCTGATGGTGAATTTGAACAAAATGGAGGTGTTATTACCCATTCACTTAATGTAGCTGGGAATACCATGAATTGGAGCTCGAATATTGATTGTTCAATCAATCCAATGATTGCCCAAGGTGGTACTTGGTTAATTCCTCGTCAAGGTTGGTGCCCTGGATTGCGTTCTAAGTTAATTGAACATGAAATTACGAAATATGTAACAGCGGGTAATACTGAAACCATTGATTATGAAATTTCACAACCGGCTAAACCATCCGGTGACTACAGGTATATTGTTGCCCATCAATTGGTGTCATACGGTGATTTGAATTTCAATTTGGATGCGAAAATTGTAAATATTGTAAAGCCTACAACCGATTACGAATATGCAAAAACAAATCCAATTTGTTCTCAACCTTTAATTTTGGTTCAAAACACAGGAAAAACGGATTTGAAAACCATCAAGTTTGAATATTGGGCGAATAACTCAACCGTAAAACAAATCTGGACATGGGCTGGAAACTTGGCATCGCTCGACACAGTAAGTATTGCATTGCCAACTTGGGGATTGTGGGACAACGGCATGTTGCCAACTAATAATGTTTTCCATTGTGAAATCACGGAATTGAATGGTGCTGCCGATGAATATGCGCAAAATAGCAAAATGACAAGCCCTGTAACCATCCCAGACATTATTCCTGGTAATTTCAAAATTGAATTTAGAACCAATAACAATCCAACCGAGAATGCAATTACATTGTTAGATGTGGATGGGAAAGTAGTGATGCATGATACATTTACGGTTGCAAATAAATTGAATACCTATACCTTTAATTTAAATGGATGTTATAAAATGATTGTGAATGATTTTGGTATAGATGGATTGAATTGGTGGGCGAATACAGCACAAGGTACTGGATTCGTTCGTTTTAGAAATGGCACTTCCAATGCAATTATAAAAACGTTCAATGCCGATTTTGGTAGTTTTATTGAATACAATTTTACCACAAACTATGCATTGAATGTAAGTCATTTAGAATTTGGAAATTCAATCAACCTTTATCCGAATCCAGCTACAAACAAATTCAGTTTACAGGGTGTTAATTTAGAAAATTCGAATATTGAAGTATTTGATGTGTTGGGAAATAAAGTAGTTTCTAAATCAATTTCGCTTGAACACAGCGTTGACTTTTATACGGAAAATTGGAAATCAGGATTGTATATGGTTGTTGTAACCAAAGGGAATTTTAAAACCACCAAGAAAGTTGTAGTTTATTAACTAGAACTATTTTCTGTAAAATATTTTACAGCCAAACGATTCTGTTGTTGGGTTGCTTAAGGGTTTGTTTGAAAGCAATTCGTTTACTGCAATTGCAATGTAGTTTGTTGCCAATTCGGGGCTTTCACCATTATCGTCAATTGCGCCTTTGTATTTGATTACCCAGCGGTTTCCGTCCCTCCAAATCACAAAAGCTTGCGGTGTGTTTACTGCGCCAAAATTCTTTGCAACCTCTTGGCTCGCATCTTGTAAATAAGGGAATGTGAATTTGTTTTCGCTCGATTTTTGTTGCATGAACTTAAAACACTCTTCTTCATACAGTACGGAATCCATTGAATTGATCGCAAGAACCGGAACGCCTAACGGTGCAAATGTTTCTTGGAGTTTATTTATTCTTGAGGGATATAATTTCGCAAATGGACAGTGGTTGCAGGTGAAAATTACGATGTAACCCTTTGCCTGTTCATTGTCTTTCAAAGAAATAAATTTGCCATCCACATTTCTCAATGAAAAGTCATTGATGGTTTTTATGCCAATATCAAAGCTTGTAAAAAGTGCCCAGGAAATGAATCCCAGGCACATGATGAAACTCTTTTTGTACATTTATTCTTTGATGAATTTCTGCGTTGAAACAGATTTGGTATTTTTATCCATCACTTGAATGAAATAGGTGCCACTCGCCAAATTTGAAATGTCAATTGGTTGATCTATTTCAGGTTGAGGTAACATCATCACGGTTTTTCCAACAACATTGTTGATGGTAACATAATAAGCTTCGATATTTTGACCTAATTTCAAGCGGATATTGTGGTTTGCAGGATTCGGATAAACCGAAAACAAGAATGGTTCATTAAACGCTTTGTTAAGTCCATTGGTGCTGGTTACTACAAATTGACCCATCATTCCACCGTCTTCGTGGTTTGCAAAATGACAGTGGTACATAAATGGATGTGTTTCATCGGCATAATCAACAAAACGCGCTACAAAGCTCACAGATTCGTTTTTAGAAATAAAGAAATTGTCTTTCCAACCTGCTTCATATGCACCAATTGCTCCTGAACTTCTAGAAACCAACTTGAATTGAACATCGTGAATGTGAAAGCAGTGTCCAAAAACATTGTTGTTTTTTACTGTCCATTTTTCAGTTGTGCCAGTAGTAACAACATGATTAATTGTTGTTAAATTGAACGGTTTACTGTCCAAATCAAAAGGAATACCAGAACCTGGAATACCATTGGTAATGTTTACAGTTCTAGAAACGGTTGCGTCTGCAGCAGTTAAATAAGTATTGGTTCTCAGTGCAGTTGGAATGCTTGTAATAGGTTTTGATGTAGCACTTCCAACTGTTAAATGCAACACTGTAAAAGTTTTGTTGTTTAACAAACTACCAAATTCACCACCTGGTGCAGGCTCTCCACCAGGAAAGCTTTGTGATTGACCAGAATTAAAAGCGTTTAAATCCAATGTAGTTCCAACCGCATCATTGCTGCAATCAACTAGGATTTCATAACGTTCACCAACATAAATAGGCAAACGGGTAACAGCAATAGGTTTGTCGAACAAACCACCACCGCTACTAATCACGTAAAAAGTACGGTTGTCGCTGAAGCCCAGATTGTAACCTCTCTCCATTTCGGCATTGAGTACACGCATGCGTACCACTTGTTTTGGAATGGTGAATTCTGCATTGGTTGTTCCATTGGTAAACATATAATCGCCATAGGAACATTTCTTAAATACAAATTGATTGCTTGCATCGTACCTTCTGCTTGTTAGAACGACAGGAATGTCATCAACACCGTAGGTTCTCGGTAATGCCAACGCACCTTCAACGGCGTCTCGCACAATAATCAAACCGCCTAAGCCTTTGGTCATTTGTTCTTGTGTCATTTCATGCAAGTGCGGATGATACCAATAAGTAGCAGCATCGTTTTTCACTTTCCAATAAGGACGCCAAACCGTATTAGGAGGAATCACTTGATGTGGTCCACCATCCATTACTGCCGGCAAATGAAATCCATGCCAATGCACTGTAGTTGAATCATTTAATTTGTTCAAAATGTTCATATGAACCGTATCTCCTTGATTAAAGATAAGGGTAGGTCCCCAAAAATTAGAATTTACACCCGCTGTAATGGTAGTTTGTCCTGTTTTAAATTGGGTAAAGGTATCTTTTAATACCAAGTTGAACGTTTTGCCAGACATTGTATCAGGAATACGCAGTTTGTTATACTGAGCTTGGCTATTGGTTGCTGTTAAAGACAAGCCCACCAAAATTAAGGTTTGAAGTTTATTCATGGTTATTGTTTTATAAGGGTTGTGTGCTGGTTTTTGTTGTTTGATATTAGATACATTCCATTTGCTAAATATGAGAGGTCAATTTGCACGTTTTCTTGTCCTTCAATTTGATAAGATTTAATGCGCGAGCCATCTAATTTGTATATATCAAGCGTTTTCGCTATATTATGGTTGATGGTAATGATTCCATTTGTAGGATTAGGGAACACATTGAACTGATTATTTTGTTCTTTCACTGAAGCATTCGGTTTGGTAACAAATGAAATATCATCGATAATGAGGGTGGAACCAAGTTCTGGGTTTTGAGGGTTTCCGCTGCCAAAACTAATTTGGACTGAATCTGGCGTTGCCCAACTGCTATATTCAATGGGCATAGAAAACTTAGTGTAATTATTTGCTGCATCTCCCATGTAAACCGCTGTTCCAATGGTATCTTGTTTGTTCCATGTGGTATTCCATTTGGTAAATAAAACATCTACTTTAAAAGCATCTTGTCCTTTCGGTGCATATTTAAACCAACCTATAAAACTATCTGGTCTGATATTAAAAGGTGAACCAGGTAAATTTGGCGTATTTGGACCCATGCCCCTTTTTCCTAAAAATATAATTCCAGGCATGATTTTGACATTGCCCATAGGATCAGTAAAAGAGTCTGTTTTGCATTGAACTGCAAAACTTCCGCCATGAGCATCGGTTGATTTGGTGCTCGTAGGAGTTGTTCCCCAAGCAGTTGGAACCATACCAGGACCTTGTTGTACCCAAGTTTCAAATCCTGAATTTGGTATTGTTTGTGCGAATGAAAATTGAGATAATCCACAAAAGATGGAAGAGAGAATTATATTGCGTTTAAACATTTTTGTAGTCTTTGTGCTTTTGACGACAAAAATCTACATTTCATTCGTAATTATCTAATTATTTTAATGCCTTTATTCGTTGATTGTATTTCTATGCTTTGGCTAGTGAAAATTTCATCCTCATCTGACTCTTCTTCCTCTTGCTCAAGCATGTTTTCACAACTTTTGTCGAGTTTCACTTTAATGCCTACGGGTAAATTAATTAGAATGTCTAATTGTTGGTTTCTCCAAGGTTGATTTCCCAAACTGAAATAATGATCCAATAGGATGTGGTTGCTGTCAATTTTAAAGTTGTATTTGATTGCAGCAGCATGAGCCAAAGCTGAATTGTTACTGCCACGGCTTTTCTTAATCAACGTAATAAAAGGCTTGTTTTCTGATGTTGTAACAAATTTCAAATCAATGCCATTGCTCAATCTGTTTTTCATTAAATAGCTGAGATTGTTTCCATTGATGGTTATTTTTTCATCATGAATTTCATCCGAATTCTCCACTTTCATTTGAAAGCTAGAACTGAACTCGGGATTGGTTGATTGAATATATAAGATTGAATCTGATGTTATTTCATTGCATTCAACAGTGTGGGTTACTTCATTTTGGTTACTGAATTCCTTTCCAATCAAAATAGACAGATAGAACATATAGATTACAGAAGTAAACCATGTTAGATTCAATATCCATCTTAATGGAGCTATCATTCTTTTTCCGTTAAGCACAATTCTGAAAAGATTGTAAACCAAATGTATCAAAGGAATACAAATCAGTACCAAGGTTGCAGAAATTGGCCAGACAATATTTTGAAGTCCTAAAAAGAAATACTGTTGTAAGTTCTCAGCCATGAATGCAATTGCACCTGCTGAAAATATTGCCGTGAAAAGGACAGGAATAAATCCCAAGAACAATCCAATAAGAATTATTCCCGCAATGATTTTTACAATGGGAGATGCATAAAACCTCGATTTTAGCGATTGCTTAAAATTCGACATGTTTTGTTTGGCAGAATCTGCAGAAGAAGTTGAAAAGGCGCTTTTTATATTAGAATTTACCACCCTGCCCAAATTATCTAAATTCACGGGCTCCCCTTTCATTTGTAATTTCTCAGCAGGAGTTTGTGCTTCGGGTAGCAATAATACCAAAATCATGTAAACCAAAAACAAAGTTCCCAATGATCCCAAAAACAAAAAACTCACTATAATCCTGATGAGATTGCTGTTTAATCCCAAATAGGCACCAATACCACCGCAAACACCATAGATTACTTTGTCGTCAGGGTTTCGATACAACTTGCTTTTATAGTATTTGTTTGATTCATTGTTTGGTGCATAGGTAACAGGTTCTTCAACTTCAATTTCATCGATGTGGCCAACTTGTGCAATGACCTCATTTACTTGGGTTTCTAAAATAGCAGAAATGCCGGATTTTAAATAATGATCAAACAATTCAGCAATTCTATTTTCAATGTCGGTATAGGTTTCTGTATCGTTAATTTTTAAACGCAACGCATCTAAATACTGACTTAACTTTTCATACGCTTTTTCATCAATTGGAAATATAAATCCATGGATGTTTGCCGAAATAATTTTATTCATGAGTTTGGGTGTTTGGGTTAATTTGTGAAATGGTGTTAACTGCAAAACTTAAATCGTTCCAAGTTTTTTGTAATGACAATAAAAAAGTAGTTCCCTTGTCGGTGAGCTCAAAATATTTGCGTGGTGGACCAGATTTGGATTCCTCCCATTTGTATTGCAAGATTTCTGCATTTTTCAAACGGGTAAGAAGGGGATAAAGTGTTCCTTCTACCACAATGATTTTCGCATTTTTGAGGGACTCAAGGATGTCGGATGAATAACAAGGGCCATTGGAAATAATCTGTAAAATACAGTATTCCAAAATGCCTTTCCTCATCTGCGATTGGGTATTTTCCAATTCCATACTGCAAATATAGTTTATTCGAATAGTACTATGTAATGCAAAGTACTATAAATTTTATCAAATTCGATAAAGTGATGTTTTTTTGCCATGATTCTTGCTTTTGTTTGTATATTTCCAAAGTGAAAAACATTCCATTCTTATTTTTCTTTGTTGTTGCTGCTGAATTGTTTGGGCAAACAAAAACAGAATTAAATGCATTTAAAGTAATTGCTACCTCGAAATTTTCAGGGAACAAGGTATCTACTTTTGCGTTAGAACAAAAAAGCACACAACCTATAGAATCTGAAATTTCCGTGTTTGTAAATCCTGCTGCAAAGTTTCAGACCATGCTTGGATTTGGCGCAGCCATTACCGACGCAAGTGCCGAAGTGTACGCGAAAATGAGTCCCTCAATACAAAAAAAGTTAATGACCATGTTCTTTCACAAAGATTCAGGATTGGCTTACAATATCATTCGAACCAACATGAACAGTTGCGATTTTTCAAGTTATTCATACACTTACATCAAAGAAGGCGACGCCAGTTTATCTACATTTGATATTGCGCAAGACAGAAAATTCAAAATGCCAATGATTTCAGATGCATTGGAGATGAGCGGTTCCAGTACCAAAATTTATATTTCGCCATGGAGTCCGCCAGCGTTTATGAAGTTGAATAAAAGCGTTTTACATGGTGGAAGCTTGTTGCATGAATATTATCCTGCATGGGCAAATTATTTTGTGAAGTTTATTCAGGCTTATGAAAAATCTGGAATACCTATTTGGGGACTAACCATTCAAAACGAACCCATGGCCACGCAAATTTGGGAATCGTGCATTTATACCGCTGAGGAAGAGCGCGACTTTCTTAAATACCACTTAGGTCCAACTTTGGCAAAAAATGGATTGGGAAATAAGAAAATTATTGTGTGGGACCATAACCGCGATTTGATTTATCACCGTGCAAATACCATTTTAAGCGACAAAGTTGCTGCCAAATATGTTTGGGGAATTGGGTATCATTGGTATGAAACTTGGACAGGTGCTGATCCATTGCATGCCAACTTGGGATTGACTCAATCGACCTATTCCGATAAAAATATTTTGTTTACGGAGGGATGTAAGGAGCAGTTCAACGCCCAAAATATTGGGGACTGGGCAATTGGTGAGAAATACGCCAAAAACATAATCAACGATTTTAACAATGGGGTTGTGGGTTGGACAGATTGGAATATCTTTTTAGATGAAAAAGGGGGCCCCAATCATGTTGGCAATTACTGTTTTGCCCCGGTTCATTTGAACACACAAAAACCAATGTCTGATTCGTCTATCATCATTACAAATGCGTTTCATTATATGGGACATTTCTCAAAGTATGTTCAAGCTGGTGCTAAGCGAATTGCATGTTCGCCTAGTCGATCAACGCTTCAAACCGTGGCCTTTGAAAACCCAAACAAACAAGTTGTGATTGTGGTTTTAAATACTTCTGAATCACCAATTAAATACAAACTGTATTTAAATAATAAAATGCAGGAAATTTCAATTGAATCGCACAGCATTCAAACCATATTGAAATAAATTTTATATTTGCTTTATGAATAAGTATGTTTCTTCGGTAATGGTTGCAGTGGGTAGTTTCTTTTTGTTGGGATTTGTTGCAGAAAACAACACTTTAAACACAAAGTATGTAGGGACATACAAAGGAGTTCAACCTGCTTATAAATTGAATGGGGTAGACATGCCTTCGTCTGAGTTTAGTTTTGCCATTTCGGTTACCAATAACAGTGTGAATGTTGCGCAAACCATCATTGATCCTTCCGCTGAAGCCAATGCAGAACCTGAGATAATTCGTTACAAAGGAACATACAAATTATCACACGACGGTGAATCTTATAAATTGCTTTGTTCGGTTTTGGAATTGCCAAAGAAGTTGTCAAATCCAACCTATTTGTTAAAGGTTAGCAAAACCACCTTCTCTGGAACATGCACTCCATCTCGCGAAGGAGAACCGGCTTTTAATATTTTAAAAGCGGGATACATTAAAAAAGTGGGCGTTCCTGAAAAGGTTGCTGCAGATTGTTCTGGCTTAGAGCCTGAATTGGAAGAGTTTGAGCGCGATAGGTACTCCAAATTTAATCCGCCAATGGAATGCCAAAAGATCGAAGTAAAGCATTTAATGAATTGCTTTTACGAAGTAAATGCGGTTGTGGTTGATCCAGCAACCAACAAGTCTCGCGCTGTGAAGTTGAAATACAAATTCAACAAAGGCGATTGGGAAATCAGCAAATAAACTATTGTTTATTTGCCAAGATACTTTCTACAATTGTAGGATCTAAAAGGGTAGATGTATCTCCTAAGTTTTGGGTTTCACCTTCCGCAATTTTCCGCAAAATTCTACGCATAATTTTACCACTTCTGGTTTTGGGCAATCCGCTCACAAACTGTATTTTATCGGCTTTTGCAATGGCACCAATGATTCTGGTAATGGTTTCGTTGATATCACGTCTAACCAATGATTCATCATGGATATGGTCGTTGCAAATCACAAAGGCATAAATGCCTTGTCCTTTGATATCATGGGGATAACCAACCACAGCGCTTTCAACCACACCTGCGTGCATATTGATTGCGTTTTCTACTTCGGCAGTTCCAATTCTATGTCCACTCACGTTTAGAACATCGTCAACGCGACCTGTAATTCTGTAGTTTCCATCAGAATCGCGGTAGGCTCCATCGCCAGTGAAATAGAGATTTTCATAGGTAGCAAAGTAATTGGTTCTACAGCGTTCGTGATCACCGTAGGTGGTGCGAAGCATTCCTGGCCAAGGGAATTTGATGCATAAATTTCCATGAACATAACCTGTTTCGATATTGATTTCGGAGTTTTCTTTTCCGTTCTCATCCACCAAAATGGGTTGAATACCAGGTAGGGGTAATGTGGCCCAAGCAGGTCTGCTAGGGGTTACTCCAGCAAGGTTTGATATCAAAACTCCACCGGTTTCGGTTTGCCACCACGTATCTACAATTGGACAATTGCTTTTTCCTACATTGTCGTGGTACCAGTTCCAAGCTTCTTCGTTGATTGGTTCACCCACAGTGCCTAATACGCGAAGGCTTGATAGGTCTTTTCCGTTGAATATTTCTGTGCCATTTGTCATTAAGCTACGAATGGCAGTTGGGGCTGTATAAAGAATGTTTACTTTGTGTTTTTGAACAATGTCCCAGAATCTTCCGGCATCTGGATAGGTAGGAATTCCCTCAAACATTAGCGTGGTGCCGCCGGCCAAAAGTGGACCATAAACGATGTAGCTATGTCCTGTTATCCAGCCAATATCGGCAGTGCAAAAATGCACTTCTTCAGGTTGGTATTGAAATACTTGTTCGAATGTATAATTGGCCCAAACCATATATCCTCCAGAAGTATGAACAACTCCTTTAGGCTTGCCCGTTGAACCCGATGTATACAAGATAAATAGGGGGTCTTCTGCGTTCATGGTTTCGGCGGGTACATTTGCATTTCCGACTTTTTCCAATTCTGCTTCCCACCAAACGTCGCGGTCTTTGATCATGCTCACAGGTTCATTGGCATGAGTGAGTACGATAACTCGTTTCACAAAGCTGCATTGTATGAGTGCATCGTCAATGACCGATTTAAGAGGAATGGTTTTATTTCCGCGGTAAGCGGCATCTTGTGTTATGATAAATTCAGCTTCAGCGTCAATGAGTCTGTCTGTGATGCTTTGGGCACTAAATCCTCCAAAAATAACACTGTGAATGGCCCCAATTCTGGCACATGCCAACACAGCAATGGTCAGTTCTGGCACCATTCCCATGTAGATACAAACTCTATCACCTTTTTTGATACCTTGATTGAGTAGCACCTGCGCAAAATTCATTACTTCTTGGTGAAGTTGTTGGTAGGTGTATTTACGAACCTCGGTGTTAGGGTCGTTGGGTTCAAAAATGAGCGCAATTTGGTTTCCTTTGGTTTCTAAATGTCGGTCTAAGCAGTTCTCGGTAATATTTAATTGACCATCTGCAAACCATTGAATGTTAGGTTCTTTGAAATTCCAATCCAATATTTGGGTATAAGGTTTCTTCCAAGTAAAGGTTTTGGCAATTTCATCCCAAAATGCTTCAGGATTTTCTATGCTTTTTTGATAGGTGTTTTTATAATCTTGGAGGGAATTAATTCTGTGAAACGATGACATAGGGGAATGGGTTTTAACTACTTTGCAAGGTACTGAATTTCGGCAATACTTTCAAGGGGAAATTCAGTTGACGGGCTTCGCCCTGTTGACGCCTTCGGCTGTTGACGCTCATTCTGAGCTGTTGACGCTTCGCTGTTGACGGGCTTCCGCCCTGTTTTAAACTAAACCCTTATAAGCCCTTATAAACCCTCATAAACCTTTTTTGTTTATCTTTGCAATTATTATGTCAACCCAATCAACATACCCAGGCAAGGTTTTTACCACTTCAAGAGAATTCCAGTTTCCTTTGAGTACTGTTTTTGATCACTTTACCAGCGAAGACCTTTTTGCTTCGTTTTGGGGATCACCAGGAATGCCATTGACCGTGGCTGAAGGAAACATCATTCCCGGTGGTGTATTTCACTACTACAGTGAATTGCCTGATGGTGGTAAAATGTATGGTATTCTGAAGTATGGCGATATCGTTTCAGACGAAAGTATTGAACTGATTAGCGGGTTTTCTGATGAAAATCAAAATTGGTTAAGACACCCAATGGCTCCCACTTGGCCATTGGAAACCCAAACCAAAATTACGTTTGCCGAAACAGAAAATGGTTGCACGGTTACGTTTGCTGGACATCCAATTAACGCCAATGCAGAAGAGATTGCTCTTTTTGAATCGGCGTTTGATGGACTAACCCAAGGGTTTGGCGGTACCTTTAATCAACTTCAAGCAGCGCTTGAAAAGTATTAAAAGTTAGAAAGTTAACTTTCTGTTTACCAGTATTTTTCGCCGGTAATTTTTGCCAACTCTATTTTAGAGATACAAATTTGATATTCAAACTGAAGCTGGTTCAAAAAGCTTCTTTGTAAATTGCCAGTGGCATTTGAAATGTCAACGGTGGTTGCCGATCCGTTCTTGTATAACGATTGGGTCAATTTTACCACAGACAATGCAGATTCTATTTGGCTTTTTACATTCACAAGTTTTTCAGTATTGCTTTCGATATCAATCAAAGCTTGCTTAATGTCTTTCTTTAAACCGTGCTTGTAAGTGTTTAATGAATATTCAGTTTGTTGCGCAGAAAGACTAGCCAATTTGGTTTGTGAATTCAATTTTCCTCCCAAATAAATAGGGACGTTTAAACTCATGCCGGCTAAGTAGTTCAATCTTAGTTTGTCAATGTCTGGTTGATAGCCATTTCTAAAACCTGCCGATGCAACAACACTTACTGTAGGTAACTTTAACAAATTGTTGAACGCGATATCGTATTTGGCTTGGTCCAATTTGCTTTTGAAAATGCTGATTTCAGCATTCTTTGTTTCGGCAGTTGAAATGAGTTTATCGATGTTGTTATTCGCCAATTCAAAATCAAATGCAATGCCACTTGCACTGTTCTTACCTGTTGTATATTCTAACAAGTTCAATTGCTTGTTAAAGGCATTTTCCAAATCAATTTTGCGGTTGTTTTCATTGTCAATACTTGCTTGGATATTCATTAAATCAACTTTCAATGCATCGCCATTGTTGAAACGGCTTTGCGTTAGCTTTTTAGATTGTTGGTAATACAGAATAATGCTGTCTTGAATTTGAATCGCCTTTTTCAAATAAACCAAGGTATAATAGATGCTTGAGACTTGAGATGCCAATTGGTATTGTGCACTTTCCGTATTCAATTTGCTGTTGTTTAATTCCTCTTTGGTTTTTTCGATCGACATTTTCAATCTTCCAAAATCGTAAAGCACATAATTGGCAGCAATGTTTGCATTGTAATTGTTATTGGGTTGAAATTGTAAGGTTTTGGAAACGCCCGGACCAACTGGGAAACTTGTTTGTCCAACCGGATCTATATAGTTGTAACCTATAGATCCATTTACATTGGGCATTTGGTTTGTTTTGATATTTACCAATTTTTCGGCATTGATACTTTCCATTTGTTGCAATTCTTTGAACTTAGGGAAATATTCGAACGAAGCCTGTATCATTGATTTTAATTCGGCCGGCGCTGTAGTTTGGGCAATGGCTGCGAATGAGGGTAAAAGAAATGCGATAATGATATATTTTTTCATGAGGGATGTTTTAGTGTGATTCTTCGGCAATTTTTGCCATTGTTTTGTTATCTACCTTGTTGGTTCTCAAAAAGAACATAAAGGGTATGGTTGCTATAAAAAATAAACTGATTAATAAAAAAGCATCGAGATACGATTGCATATAGGCTTGCCGGGTAACAGCTACATCAATGCTTTTGTATGCTGCTTGGGTTGCATTGATGGCACTCATTCCTTTGCTTGCAAAGAGCTGCGTTGCGCCGTATAAACGCTGCATCATTTCAGGATCGTTTGTATTGGTATTTGCCAATAAATCCACACGGTGAATGGCGTAACGCTGATTTACAAACGTGTTCATCATGGCTATACCAAATGCACCACCCAACTGCCTAAGCATGTTGGTTACTGCAATTCCAGAAGGTAAATTCTGTGGAGCCAATCCCACCGCTGCTTGGTTAATCAAAGGTACAGTTAAGCATGCGGTTCCTATCCCTCGTAAAAATTGAGGAACAGCAAACCAAGCCCTGCTTGCATCTGGAGCAGCAAACGACGAAGCAAATCCGTGCAAAATAAACGCGATATAGCCAATTACAACGTAAACAATAGGTTTTGTGCCAGAACCCAGGGTTTTGCCAATGATGGGCATTAAAAATAGCCCTACAATGGTTCCTGGTACAATGGCAAGTCCTGCTTCGGTTGGAGAATACCCCATGATGCGTTGCACCATTACCGGAAACACAAACACAGATCCGAACAACCCAAATCCACAAACAAAGGTTAACACGTTGCTGGCGGCCAGGTTTCTGTCTTTCATCACTTTCAAGTTAATGATTGACGAGGTAACCTTGAGTTGTCGGTAAATGAAAGTACCCAAACCAATCACTGCAGTAAAGGAAAGAACTACAATTCGGCTATCGTCGAACCAATCTTCGGCTTGACCTTTTTCAAGCACATATTGCAAAGAACCAACGCCCATAATGAGCATCACAATGCTAAAATAGTCAATGTATATGGCCTTTCGGTTGATATTGATCTCATCGGGTTTCCGATCAATAAACGTCATTGTGAGCAAGGCTGCCACAATTCCAAAAGGAATGTTGATGTCGAATATCAACGGCCAAGAGTAATTGTCTACAATAAATCCCCCCAAAGTAGGACCAATGGTAGGCCCAAGCACAATGCCCATTCCGAAAATCCCGGACGCCATTGCACGTTTTTGAGGTTCAAAACTATCGAAGAGAATTCCTTGTGATGTTGAAAGCAAAGCACCTCCACCAATACCTTGGATAAAACGCCAAGCAACCAATTCCCATAGGGAAGTGGCGTTGCCACACATGTAAGATGAAATGGTGAAAATGATAATAGAGGTGAGGTAATAGTTTTTTCGTCCAAAATATTTCTGAAGGAAACCTGTCATTGGAATAATAATCACGTTGGCAATGGCATAAGCCGTTACCACCCATGAGGCGTCTTCAATGGTGGCACCGAGGTTACCGCTAATTTGCGATAAAGCCACGTTCACAATTGAAGTGTCAATTAATTCCATGATTGCGGCAGAGATTGTGGTAAACACAATCATTGCCCGTTTGAAACCGGTAGGATACATAAAACTACTTGGTTTTTACTTCTACCGTTACACTTAATCCAGCTTTTAAATATTTTTTAACGTCTGCCATGTTTTGAATGGCAATTTTCACAGGAACACGTTGGGTTACTTTTACAAAGTTTCCTGTAGCGTTGTCAGGAGGCAATAGGGTAAATCTTGCACCCGTTGCATCGCTCAAACTTGCAATTTTGCCCTTCGCTTTCAAATCAGGATAACCGTCAATTTTAATGTCAACCTCCATTCCCTCAGAAAGCTTTGCAATTTGAGTTTCTTTGAAGTTGGCAGTAATCCAATATTCGTCGTTGTTTACAATGGTAAACAATGGCTGACCTGGTTGTACAAACTGACCCACTTGCAAATTGGTTTTTCCAACCTTTCCATTGATAGGAGTTTTAATGGTGGTATAGCTTAATCGCAATTCTGCGTTTTTAAGTGCAGCTTCTTTGGCCGCTATGTTTGCCCTGCTTTTTTCGATTTGTGCTTTGCAATTGTTGATCTGAGAAACCGACAATGAAAGTTGATCGTTGTTGGCTTTCATTTGCTTCATAGAAGCATCGTAATTGTTTTGAGAACTTTCTAATTGCTTTAGGGTAATGGAACCTTCTTTGTATAATTGCTTGTCTCTGTTTAAATCCATCAACGCTTTTTGAATGCGCACATTTTGCAATTCAATGTTTGAACTTGCCAATTGGCTGTTCGCACCATTGTTGTTTAACAAAGCTTCGGCATTTGCCAAATCGGCCTTTGCCGATTGAACATCCGCTTTGGATTGTTCAACTGCCAATATATATTCGATGTTGTCAATTTTTACAATTGTTGAACCTGCAGATACCGATTGAAAGTCCATCACATTCAATGAATCGATGTAACCAGACAAACGACTCACAATAGGAATTGTAGTTGCTTCCACTTGGGCATTGTCGGTGGTTTCGTGGGTCATTGAAAAATAAGCCGATTTTACGCCAAGAATGGCTAAAATTGCGCCAATAATTCCAAATATAATTTTTGGTGCCTTCTTCTTTTTAGGTTGGGTTGTGTTTTCCATAATTTCGCGAACAAAGGTAAACTAAGTTGACTAATAAAGTCAACCAAATTGACTAAATAATTTTAATTGTGTATCTTTGCAGTTCCGAATGTCAAACAAATTGCCTGAAAATACCGAAAATAAAAGCATTTCATCGCTGCCCAATGTTGGGAAGTTGGTGAACGTGTGGAAGCGGTTTTTTGACGATTGGGCGCATAGAGAGTTCGAAAAACAAGGGTATCCTTATTTTAGAATGTCGTACATGCCGTTTATTATGAATATTTCAAATGCGGGCAGTACCAATAACGAAATTGCCCAAAGAGCCAAGGTTACCAAACAGGCAATGAGTAAGGTTGTGAAAGAGTTGGCTGCATTGGGATTGATACGGGTAGAAAAACACCTAACCGATGCCAGGGCCACCATGATTTATTTGAGCGAGGCAGGTGAAAAGTTCGTTGCTCAATCTAAGTCTTGTGTTTATGGTTTACATGATCAATACGAAGAAATATTGGGTGCCGAAGCCTTGAATCAGATGCTGGAATCTATGCATAAGATTGTGCAGCATCACGAAACCATTACCCAAAACAAAACTTTAAAGTTATGAAACAAAAAAGCCCCATTGCTTGCAATGGGGCTTTTTAAAAAGTTTAGTTATTAGTATTAGACTTTGCTCAATAAGCGTTGTCCTATTTCGGGGAATCTGATCAATCCTACAATCCATACAAAGGCCAAAATAACGCATGGCCAAGCAATACCTTGATGATTTGTTAAGTGGACAGCAATTGCACCACCCATGTAAGCGGTTAACAAACAGAAGCCAAGAATTCCAGTTCTAGGAATCAAAAATAAAACCGCTGCAAGAATTTCTACCGCTGCGAGGTAGGTGATTGTTCCATAACTGATTCCCATTATGCCCATTTGTAATGCCATTTCTGATTTCTCGAGGGCTGTGAATTTTCCCAATGCGCTTGCAATGAAAAGCAAACCAACCAATCCGGTTAGCGACCAAGTAACTATTTTTTTAAAGTTCATATCTATTTTAATTGTTTAATTTGATTCAGAGTAATAGCCATACGCCTTGTTGGCAATGGTTGCAATAATGTCTTCACAAGTATAATACGATTCTTGTGAATGTACAAATACAGAAATCATTAGTAGTCCTTGCTTCATTTTGATGTAGCCTACGTCATTGGCGGTTTTTACCATTTCTGGTCTTTCATCGTCATAATCTGAACCTGTTTTATGTGCCACTTCGGTGCCTTCAGAAAGATATTTCTTTAATCTGTTTTGACCGGTAGGAGAGTTTTTCATGATTCCATACAACCAAATTGAATGTTCTGGCTTGGTAATCAGTCCATAATAAAACTCAAACAACAATCTGTTCATTTCATTTGGGGTGCAAGCGTTGGCATAAATCCCCGTTTTATTCATGTTACGGTATTTGGTGCCAATCAGAATCTTTGGAAAATTCAGAGCCTTAAAAAAGTCTGTCACAGCCTTTGGTCCCCCAACAACATCTAGAATTTTATCGGTAGTCACGTTGTCGCTTAATCCCACCGATGATTCAATGGCTTCCCTTAACGTGATAGAAAATGGAGCCGTTTTGTCTTTTGTGGTTGGACTGTAAGTTTGCAGTGACAAATCAGTGCTGTCAATTAAAATGGGTTGGTCCAAAGACAATTTTCCACCTTCAACCAGCATTAAGGCATAGATTGCCAAGGGGAATTTGGCCACGCTCATGGTCGGAAATGTATCGTTTCCATGAATGTTCACCGTTAAATTCTCCTTTTTATATTGGTCTTTGTACTCCGAATAGGGCAAAAACTCAATGGCAACGCCAATTTTCTGCTTGCCATTCAAGTAGGTTTGTATTTCCCTGGTCAATTGATTCGATGGCTTGACTTTAGGAACCACTGCGGTCATAGATTCATTTTTCTTTTTTGAGGGACGCTGGGCGTTGGCCACAGAAAAACATCCCACAAAAAAAATGAGCGTTAAAATGGTGCGCAAAAGGTTGCGATGTCTATTCAAGGAATTCAATTATTTTCTTTCCTTCAACACCATATCGATGGTAATGGCAGTTGCCAAAATGGCCATTTTATTTTCAGGACTTGAATTGTAAATAGGCAATAATTCTACAATGTATTTGTCGGCAGACGTGAATACTTCTTTCATTGCGCCATTCCATTTTTTAGAAATGCTACCAATTTCAGATTGTGTATTGTCTTGAATACTAAAGTTCCAAGCTTTCCAATCGCCTGATATTGAGGCAATATTATTCCCCAAGGCATCGGCAATATTAAATGTAGGTTTAAAAAGCTTAAACTTTTGGGCAATAGAACCTATTGCAATTCCTTGCGCATTGTGAATGGCAATTTTTGACATAAAAAACGTCCATCCGCGGTGAATAGAAGCTTCTACTTCGTCGTTTGCATTTTTAATTTCTAGAGAAAATGGCAACATGGCTTTATTCAAAATCAAACGCAAAAGTTTATCGCCAAGGCTTATTTTTTGGGTGATTTTGCCAATGTTTTCACCAGATTCATTGTATACTTTGTATTGATTTTCGAATTTGAAAAAGTTTACTTTTTCATCGATCAAGTAAACATTGGAATTGAAGAAGGTAGAATTCATGTTTCAATTCTACAACAGAAAACCGAATTCTGAAAGAAATAAAATACAAATGCTAGACTTGGCATTAATTTTTCTAACAGGATTAAGTTGCTTTATCAATTAACAATTACCTTTGTTTGATGGCAGGAAAAGAATTTTTTGACGTTACATTTGACAAGGTAGATTTTACAAAAGAACCCTTTGAAATTGGTGAATATGAGGGATGTACTTTCAATAATTGCAACCTAATGGATGTTGATTTTGAAGATTCTAAGTTCATTGATTGTCATTTCAGTGCCTGCAATATCACAACTGCCAAAGTTTCTCAAGTATCCTTTCAAGACGTGCATTTTGTACATTGCAAAATGGTTGGATTGCAATTCAAGAATTCAAATGATTTCTTGTTTTCGGTGAGTTTCGACACTTGTAATTTGCAGTTGGCATCGTTTTACAAGGTGTTACTGAAGAAAATGAAGTTCAACAATTGCATCTTGCGTGAAGTCGATTTCACATTGGCTGATTTAAGTCAATCTAGTTTTGAGGGATGTGATTTGGCGGGTGCCGTTTTCAGCGACACGAATTTAGAAAAGGCCGACTTCAGCAAAGCATATTACTACATGATTGATCCAGACCGCAATCGCATGAAGAAAGCAACTTTCTCTATTGATGGGGCCCCAGGTTTATTGGGTAAGTACGACATTCTGTTTAAAGATACGGAGTGATCTGCTAGTTTTTGGGTGCTATCGTATACAATAACAAACTTTTATATAAATGCAATTGAGGTTGCATTATATGAAACCATCAAAAATTCAAAAAAATACAAATTTGATTTGCAAAGAATAAAAAATACCCTTATTTTTGCAGTCCTTTAACGGAAGGGAGAGTTGGCAGAGCGGTCGAATGCGGCAGTCTTGAAAACTGTTGACTGTAACAGGTCCTGGGGTTCGAATCCCTAACTCTCCGCAGACAGATTGTCTAAAACAGTCTAAAAGCGTGTAAAATCAAGGTTTTGCACGCTTTTTTTATGTTCTTCAAATTCTAAAAAAGTCTAGGTTTGTCTATACTTTTGGTTTCTTAGCGGGTTTCTTTTTTTTGAAGCCAAAAAAGAAACCAAGCAAGTAGACACTAATAGACATAATAAGACTGAAAAACAATGAGTTAGGCGGCTATTTTCCTCTTTGGAAACGTACATTTGTAAAACATTTAAAGGGGGGCACAACGTAAAAAATTAGTGCCAAATGTCGTCAAGTCAAAAATCAAACTTCTCGCTGGTTGTTTACATCAGCAGAACAAAAGCAAAAAAGAACGGTGAAGTTCCCGTTCTCATGAAAATCAACATCAATGGAGAACGTGTAGTTTTACAGCTCCAGCGAAGTCTTCAGCCCAAAGACTGGGATTCTAAACGCGCCAAAGTAATTGGTCGCTCTCACGAAGCACGTGAATTCAATGATTACATTGATTCCGTGATTACCCGAACTCGCCAAAAGTACAGCGAGCTTATTACCATGCACGATACCGTTACTCCGCAACTTTTGCGTGATGCGGTACTCGGAGTAAACACAGCAAAAGCCAAAATGATTATTGAAATTTGGGAAGACCACATTGAGGGACTTCGCAAATTAATCGGCAAAGAAAGTACCTATGCAACTTGCCAAAAGTACAATGCTGCTAAAAATCATTTCTCAAATTTCCTCAGAATCAAATACAAAGCAAGTGATGTGCCGATTAAATCAATCGACAACTACATGGTTACTGAATTTGGTATGTATTTGAAAACGGAAAAAGGTTGCAATTTCAACACGACCAATAAATTCCTTCAAAATCTTAAAAGGATAACCTATCGTTGTCTCCGTCATGGATGGATATTAAAAGATCCATTTGCAGGGATTAGTTTGACCATGAAAGAAGTTGACCGCCCCTACCTTACCGAGGATGAATTGAAATCAATCATGGAGTACAACTCTTCATTTGAGAGACTTACCAGGGTTAGGGACTTTTTTGTATTTTCTTGCTTCACAGGTTTGGCTTACGCGGATGTAAAAAAACTCAGACGTTGCGAGATTGAAAGAAATGAAGCTGGCACCTGGATTAAAACCAAAAGGCAAAAAACAGGCGGTCGCGCAAACGTGCCTTTATTGGATGTGCCGATGAAAATCATAGCCAAGTATGTGCAGCTGGATTTGCTCGAAGCAGAAGATCTTGTTTTGCCCATTATGAGCAATCAAAAGATGAATGCCTACCTCAAAGAGATTGCCGACTTCTGTGGCATTACGAAAAAGTTGTCTTATCACATCGCTCGCCACACTTTTGCAACTACGCTGACCATGATGAATGGAGTACCGATTGAATCGGTAAGTAAAATGCTTGGACACAAAAACATTACAAGCACCCAGCACTATGCCCGAATCGTAGATAAAAAAGTAGGCGAAGACATGGAGCGACTATCCTCCAAAATAGGAAGTCGATTAGCAATGTCGTTTTAAACTTAAAGCCCTGGAAACCCCAGGGCTTTTTTTATACCCAATTAGACCAGTTTAGAAAATGGAAGAGAAATTTAGAATAAAATCATACGGATATGGTGAGCTTGCACAGCTCTATTTCCCGAACATATCAAAGAAAAGTGCCAGTTGGCAGCTTACAAAATGGATTAATGAGAATGAGGTATTAACGGAATTATTGATAAAATTTGGTAAGAAAAAACGGCAAAAAATTTTAAGCCCAATACAAGTTGAACAAATAATAAAGATTTTGGGTGAACCATAATCTATCTAAATAATAATTTTAAGGCCGTTTAAATAAGTTTCCTTTTCCCATTCAAAAGCCAATGCAAAAAACAGTTGCTCAAATTGATGATATTTTTCTTCATTACCAATTGAACTATAACAATGAGCCAGACTTGCGTAAATCCACTTTTTATCTGTCTTTTTATCAAACTCGTCAGATTTGTAGATTTCTTCAACTAATTTTAAAACCTTTTTTCGGGTTTCTTTTGCTAAATATTTTAAAGCATTAATTTCCTCTTGATCGAAGGAGGATTTTGCTTTTAAGTTTAAACAATTAGCATAATTTTCACCTGTATAGTAATCGTCAGTAAGTTTGAAGCCTTTTTCGTAATTATCAATGGCTCTATTAATGTACTCAATATCACCATTCAACAAGAATAAATTTTTATTTATAGCCCCAGAAATACCCAATGTCTCTGGATTGTTGGAGGGTAATATTGAATTAATTATTGTAAGAGCATCAGTTAATGCAACGCTTTGAGATGGCTCTTTAGATTTATATTTAGTCAGTGCATATTGCTGAATGTAATATTCATCATTAGGGGAAATTTCGACGGCTTTTTTCCAATATTTTGAAGCTGAAATAAAATCACTTTTAGCTGAAGCTAATTGTGCGCTTTGCACAAGTGCGAAAAGGTGTTTTTCTTTTTTTGCTAAATCTCCAACAATTTTTTCAAACACTTCCTTTGGTAATATTGGCGGTACAACAGAGTTGATATGCTCATACAATGGACTGTCTGCATTTTCATTACTTACTGCATGTATTATTAAGGAATTTAATTCATTTATACAACGAATCGACTCTTCATCGCTTATTTCATCTCCAGAATGTTCATATGTAAACATTCTAGTATGATCAATATCAAATGGAATCTTCATTAACTCAGATTCCTTGATAATAATAGTTGAATAGGGTTTTACCGCATGCCTTACACCTAATTCATAAAGTGCATTTGGGTTATATGTTGATATGTCAGCAATAACCAGGTCTGCTTGTATTAATAATGCATACATAGTTTTGTCAATTAAACCGCTGTCGTTAATTTCGTCAGCTCTAATACAAATAAAACCTGATTTTTCAACAGCAGGTTTTATGATTTTAAGATACGTTTTATCTAGGTCAATATTTCTACTTGACATGTAATCGGTTTTCTTACCAAAACCCATGATTACAAAACAAATTTTAGGTCCCATTATACTCTAACTTTAGTTTTGGATGAAATAGGTGAAGTTCTTTTTTTAAATGCGATTTCAATATAATCATTCGGGGCATTAATGAAGTCATCCCATTTTACAAGAACACAATAACGATCATCCTCTGACCATGAACATTTCCCCTCTTGCGGAATAAAGTAATTGTAATTGAATTCTTTTATTGTAGTGCTATTGTTAATTGCCAAGACAGTATGACTTTTACCACAGTTTTTACATAGGATTGAATCCTTATAAATTTTAGTATACATGCTTGGTAATACAATACCTAAAATCCCGCTTTTCGAATTTTCTTCCCCATCATATAAAGCTGCCATCAATTCTCGTTTAATGTATTTTTGCTCTTCTTTCCCTAAATTCTCTGAACTTTTTTCACCAATTAAATGAATTAAAACAGTGCATTTAGATATGTATTCTTCTCTTAATTTTCTTATTATATACTCCTCATCTCCTGAATCAATCGCTTCATTTAATGAATAATCGAGGATGTCAATAACTGGATTATTTTGAACTTTTAATTTAAAATCTTCATCCTCTTTTTTAAAGGATATAAAACATTTTCTTGCCATTATATTGAGTACTTTCTAATTGCGTTTACTATAGAGTTTGTATTCCATCCGACTATTTCTGTTGCCGCATCTTGAATAATTGATGGCATTCTTTTTTGTCCCCATGGATATATGCCGATTATAGGTTTGCCATATTTTTGCGCGATTAATATCTCTCTAGTAATCCAGTCACTATAGGATGCATACATTCCTCCAAGTATTAAAATACAATTAGACGGTCGTATCTGAAAATTAAGCATTCCTAATAATTTGCCTCTCCCAACTCTCGATTCAGGTTTAATTAAAGGGTCGTGCTCTGGAACACTATAGTTTCTCCATTTGAATAATGGTGCTTTATCCAGAAATTCCTCAATTCTATAATAATCATCATTATAGTTCCAGGCATGGGAAATAAATAAATCGTATGTTTTTAAAGCTGGCATAATTAATAACAAAAATAAATAAAAGAACCTACTTTATCCTATTAAATCCTTAAACAACTTCATTGAACTTTTACACAGTTTTTCATTTTAGAAGTTTGTATCCTAATCGATACAAGACTTCATGCAACATCACACACATACTGCATTATTTACGACCGTTTCAGGTGTTGTCGGTGGCGTTGGTAAAGCAATTTCCGCTAAGCCCCTATTACTGGCGATAACATTACCTGGTCTTACCACCGTTATTATTTATGCTTCTGCATCAGCTGTTGCAGGCTATGTAGTTAAGAAGCTTTTAGACGCTGCTTCTCGAAAGCTCAATCAATTTTTTAACGAAAAATCTGCTGACGACAATGAATAAATTGGTTGGCATAACACTTGGAGCCGTTGCGGTTTATGGCATTGTTAGATTACTAAAAATGCAAA
>CANFLS010000035.1 GCA_947447955.1 Flavobacteriales bacterium
ATACCTGTGAAGATTACGACACCATGGTGATTAAAGTAAATACGTTACCTTTTGTTAAATGGGATCCAAAACCATTGAAATCGCAATGCTTTGCTTATGGTGATTTAGAATTGAATGCTTTCTTTAATAGAGGGAAGGTGTCTGGTGTTAGAATTTGGAGTGGTAAACGTTTACAACCTGATATTTATGTAGATAGTGTTACCCCAATTCGTCATATGTTTAAAACTTCCAAATTGAACAATTCTCAACTTCAAAATGGAAAGAGCTACAATGCAAGTATTTATGGTTGGTTTAAAGATACAAATGGTTGTATCAATGTAGATTCTGTAACTCAGCGTATCAATGGTAATCCAATATTGGAATTGACCAATAAAATCTATTGCCAAGACAAAGGCGATGCTTTGATGGATTCGAGCGTTATTAAACCCAAAACCAAAGCAGGGGTTAATTTCCTTTGGACATCAATGATTGTTCCTAACGGAGTTGATTCTGCAAAAGTTTTGATTAATAATAATCCTTTGGGTACCCCAGACTGGCATTTCTTATTTGGAAATGTAACCGAGGATTTTTACATGGGCGATTATAAATTCAAACTATGTATTGAAGATATCCTTACCAAATGTAAAAGCTGCGATACTACCAAAATAAAAGTAATTGGCGAACCAACTGTTAAGATAATTAGTCCAAATCCACTTTGTATAAACTGGGATACCATTGATCTATACGACAATGTAATGGTAAATGGAGTGAACGGCAAAGATGGCGACGGCGGAAGTTTCAAAATCGTGGAATTTGATTATGCCAAAACAGGGCCTATGATTGGAAAAGCTTTGCCTTTGGGTCATTTATTCCCTCCATCATTTGGAAAAGGGAATTATAAGATTCTTTATTCTAATAATGGAACTGGTTGTATTAAAGTTGATAGTTTTTATATCACAGTGAATGATACGCCTGATGCTGTTATGTTATCTACGCTTACTTTATGTAGTAGTGGACCCAAACTTGACTTAACAACCCGTTTAGACGCTAACAAATCGAAACCATCTTCAGCCACACAAACTTGGTCAGGAGCAAACCTAGTTGGATCAATGTTTACGCCTGTTACAACCAAAACGGCAAATATTGAAGGACCACAAACTTTCACATTGGCTTACACAGACAATAATGGTTGTGCCGATACTGAAACGTACAACGTGTTTGTAAGAACGCAACCCGAAATCAATATCCCTCAAAAACCACTTGATGCCTGCGAAGGGGCTCCGCTTAATATTTCTGCGGTGAGTAAGTTTAGCGATAACAAGGTTTTCTGGACAAAGTTATCTGGTTCAGATGGAACAATAGACAATATAAATGCCGAGAATATTAAATATTCAAATGGTGCCAACGATGCCATTAAAAAAGAAGCGAATTTATTGGTAACTACTGTGCCTCTGGCAAATGATGTTTGTCCGCCTGTTTCAGATTCTATCAAGTTAATTTATTATCTGTTCCCTAATTTAAGCCCTATAGATAATTTCAAAGGATGTGTGCCATTGCTTACCAACTGGAATGTTACTGAAAACAAAGGAATAAATCCTACTGATTTGGCTTATCAATGGGTGTTTGGAAATGGAGATTCAAGTAAATTATCTAACCCAACAAATATCCAATACAACATTCAAAACAAATACCCAGTTTATGTGATTGTAACCAACGTAAAAGGCAATTGTAAAGATACGGCAGTAGGTTCTGTTGAGGCTTATCCAATTCCTGATGCAAAATTCTATACAGATCCAAAATACCATACTACTGTGGCATTGCCTAAGTTTATCATGTATAACCAAAGTTCAGTAGTGCAAAATCCATTTAATCCTACTTTGAGTTATGTTTGGGATTTTGGAACTACGAAACCAGATACTTCAATGGCGCAAAGTCCACGCTTTGCTTATTCAAGAGATACGGGTAAATATTTGATAAGGTTATTGGTGAAAACCAATCACGGTTGTTCGGATACGGCAAGCCAATGGATACATATTGGTCCAGATATCATTGTGTTTATACCAGATGTATTTACACCAAACCAAGAAGGTCCTGGTACAAATGAAACATTTGCTCCAGTAGCTACCAATTTTAAATCTATTCAAATGATGATTTATAATCGTTGGGGCGAAAAACTGTATGAAACTAAAGACATAAACAAAGGGTGGGATGGTAAATCGAATAATGAACCATGCGCTCAAGATGTTTATGTATATCATATTGTAGTAACTTCTTTTGAAGATAAAGAATATTATTACGATGGAACCTTAACGCTGCTGCGTTAATAATTATTTTTTAATAAAAATATCCATCTGTAAAGGCCCATAAGTAATTATGGGCCTTTCTTTTTTTAAAGAAACACTTTATCTTGCGGCCTATGCAAAAAAACGATAAAAGTGTATTAACCGCATGGGCAATGTACGATTGGGCCAACAGTGTATATTCATTGTCAATATCTTCGGCTATATTTCCATTGTTCTATGAAATCTATACAAAGCATTACGGTCATGAAACAATGCAAATTTTTGGACATTCATTTAAGAATACCGCAGTTTATAGCTATACCTTATCTTTTGCATTTTTGCTGAATGTGATTTTGGTGCCTTTCCTTTCAGGTATTGCCGATTCAAGAGGTAACAAAAAGTCATTTATGCGTTTCTTTATTCTTTTGGGAAGTATAGGTTGTAGCAGTTTATTTTGGTTTACCGGCGATAATTATGTGTTTGGACTAATGTGCTTTCTGTTGGCAACCATAGGTTTTGCAGGAAGTCTGGTGTTTTATAACGCTTATTTGCCAGAGATTGCCACACCTGATAAATTCGATAGGTTATCGGCAAGAGGATTTACCATGGGTTATATTGGTAGTATTATTCTGTTGGTGCTTAACTTATTGTTCATACAAAAGTCGAGCTGGTTTGGCTTACCAGAACCAACCGGCGATAATTCATTGGCATTTAGGGTTGGCTTTTTAACAGTTGGAATTTGGTGGTTTGCATGGTCCATATGGCCTTTGATTAAGTTACCCGGTAAAACCAAAGTCGGAGAGAAGTCTAAGATTTGGCAAGGTTATAAAGAACTGAAATTGGTATTCAAAGAAGTTTTAACCATGAAACCTGTGCTTATTTTTTTAGGTTCGTTCTTTATGTACACCATGGGAGTTCAAACCGTAATTTATGTGGCTGCTTTGTTTGGTAAAAATGAATTGCAACTCGAATCCAGCGATTTAATAAAAACCATATTGCTTATCCAATTAATAGGAATAGCAGGTGCTTATTTCTTTGCGTGGTTGGCCGATAAACAAGGAAATAAGCGCGGAATTATTGTGGCGTTGAGTATTTGGGCCGTTAGTTGTTTACTTGCTTATTTCCTTGAACCAAAACATCCCAACCAATTCTTTGGATTGGCATGTTTAATTGGTACAGTTATGGGGGGAATTCAAAGCCTTTCTAGAGCAACTTATGCAAAGCTCATACCGGGCGACAAAGACAATGCCTCTTTTTTCTCGTTTTATGAGGTTACAGAGAAGTTGGCAATAGTAATTGGTACATTTGCGTGGGGGTTAATCGATGATTTAACTGGAAGCATGAGAAATAGCATTGTTATGCTTATGGTGTTTTTCATTGCAGGTATAGTTATCATTTCATTTCTGAAATCTGATAAACTTAAACCGAAAGAATAGGATAATAGGAGTTAAGCGTACTTTAAATCTTGAATGGCATTCCATTCATCTTCTGCCATTTTTCTGGTAATACGCAAAGATTTCTTCTTCTTATCGTTTGAAGGAATTTCAAACATATATTTCTTAAGAACCGCTTCACAAATACCGCGTAAACCACGCGCACCCAATTTGTTTTCGAATGACAAATCCACTATGAAATCGATGGTATCGTCATCAAAAGTCAAAGCCACATCTTCCAATTCAAACAAATATTGATATTGCTTTAAAAGAGCGTTTTTAGGTTTGGTAAGGATATTCTTTAATGCTTCTTTATCAAGTGGTTGTAAAGATGCAATAATTGGCAAACGGCCAATGATTTCAGGAATCAAACCAAATGATTTCAAATCGGCAGGAGAAATTTGACTCAATAAGTTCTTGGTGTTGATTTCTCTTGAATCGTTGCGTTTGAATCCAACCGCATGGTTTTGTAACCTACGACCAATTATTTTCTCAATGCCATCAAATGCACCACCACAAATAAACAAGATATTGGTAGTGTCAATTTTAACGTACTTTTGATCTGGATGTTTTCTGCCACCTTCAGGAGCAACATTGGCAACAGTACCTTCAAGTATTTTCAATAAACCTTGCTGAACACCTTCGCCACTAACATCGCGGGTAATTGAAGGATTGTCGCTTTTGCGGCTAATTTTATCAACTTCATCTACATAGACAATGCCTCTTTCGGCCAATTCAGGCTTGTAGTTGGCAACTTGTAACAAACGAGATAAAATACTTTCTACATCTTCACCAACGTAACCAGCTTCTGTTAAAACGGTTGCATCGGCAATACAGAAAGGAACATTTAAAAGTTTAGCCAATGTTTTTGCAAGTAACGTTTTTCCAGTTCCTGTTTCACCCAATATCAACACATTGCTCTTTTCAAGCTCCACTTCGTGGTGGTCGTTTTTATGTTGAATACGTTTATAGTGATTGTAAACAGCAATTGAAAGTGTTTTCTTTGCTTCATCTTGTCCAATAACGTATTGATCAAGATGTTCTTTTATTTCAGCCGGGGTAGGCAAATTAGTAATAGCGCCAATAGAAGTTTCTTTCGATTTCTTCTTATCTGGCGCTATTGCTTTATCTTCAAGGCCAAGTTCTTTAGAAACAATTTGGTGTGCTTGTTCAGCACATTGGTCGCAAATATGTCCCTCAAGACCAGAAATAAGCATAATTGCTTCTTCTTTTTTTCTTCCGCAAAAGGAACAGGTTTGGCCTTTAGATTTCATTTTTTTATTTTCTTCTTCCTAAAACTTCGTCAATAAAACCATACGCTTTTGCTTCTTCCGCTGTCATCCAGAAATCACGGTCGCCATCGGCTTCAATTTTTTCGTAGGTTTGACCAGAGTGGTTAGCAAGAATATCGTAAAGTTCTTTTTTCAATTTTGAAATTTCTTTGTAGGTAATTTCAATGTCGCTTGCTTGACCTTGAGCACCACCCAAAGGTTGGTGAATCATGATACGAGAATGGGGAAGGGCCGTTCTTTTGCCTTTTTGTCCAGCCGCCATTAAAACAGCACCCATACTAGCAGCCATTCCCGTACAAATGGTCGCAACGTCGCTACCAATGTATTGCATTGTGTCGTAAATAGCCAAACCGGCATATACGCTTCCACCAGGACTATTGATGTAGATTTGGATATCACGGTTAGGGCTTGCACTTTCTAAAAAGAGCAATTGTCCCATAATGATATTGGCAACATCTTCATAGATAGGAACTCCCAAGAAGATAATTCTGTCCATCATCAATCTCGAGAAAATATCCATTGACACGGCATTCATCTGTCTTTCTTCAATAATATTTGGAGTAAGACCATAAATACCTGGTGCTTGAGCCACCATTTTGGTGTATTCATCAACGCGCAAACTACTAATTCCTAGGTGTTTGGTTGCGTAACTTTTAAATTCTTTTCCGTAGTCCATTGTGTATGATAAACAAAAATAAGCAATAAAAGCTTATTCTCCGTGTTCAGCTTTGTGTTCGTTAACGTGTTTGAAATAATTTTCGACAGTCATCTTTTTTGTTTTGATAGAAATCAATTCTTTCACCTTGTCGTAGGCTTTTCTATAAATAACCCTATCAGCCATTTGAGAAACGAAATCTCTGTCTGTCATTCTTTTGTTAACGGTTTCGTCTAAGAAACTATCGTTAGGAGAAATATTCAAACCATATTGGCGGTACATTCCAACAAAATAGACTCTAGCTTCCATTTTTACATCTTCTTCAGTTGCTTCCAAATTATGTTCAGATGCAATTTTGTCAATTACCAAACGACGTTGCAATGCGCTTTTTTCTTGTGCATATTTCTCTTCAATGTTTTCGAAGTTGTAATCGTTTTCTTTGGTAGCAATCAACCATCTTTTCAAGAATTCATCTGGAAGATTGATGTTGTGTTTGCTCATTAACATATGGCCAATTTCATGATCTAACCACAAATCTGCTTCGTTTTTGTAATAAGCAATAAGGTTAGTCATAACACGGTTTTTGTAATCTTCTTCAGAAGTAGGCGCTGCTTCACCAGGGAAAACTTCTTTGTAGTAATCTTCACCCAATTCAGGTAAAACACGTGATTTGATTTCAGTTACGGTGATTGAAAAAGAATTATTCAAATCAGCAATGCCTTCTTTTGCAATACCCAAAGAAGTAGAAATTACAGTTTCGTTGTCGTTGAACAATTTACGAACATCTGCATTTGTAACATTATCTTTGCCAATACCAATAAATGCTTTCTGCAATTTTTTGTCTTCAATCATTGAAGGAACAAAACTTACAGGTTTGTCAGTTACTCCACCTTCCAATACTTCACCATTTTCGCCAAGTTCAGAAACATTTGCATAAATGATTGATTCAGCATCAGAAACCTCAGCATCTTCTAATTTCGCATGACGTTTTCTAGCGTAATCAATATCTTCGTTTACTTCTTTTTCGGTAACTTCAACTTCAAATAAATCTAACTTATCTTTTGTAGAAATGGCCAAGTCAAAAGAAGGAGCCAAACCTAAATCAAATGCAAATCTAAAATCTTCTTTGTTGTCAATGTCCAAATCACTTTCAACATTTACACTTGTAATAGGGTAGCCTAAAATATCAAGTTTTTCATCTTGGATATATTGGTTAATAGCGTCAGAAGCAATGTTTTGAATTTCTTCAGCAACAACTGATTTTCCGTATAGCTTTTGAACCATTCCCAAAGGAGCTTTTCCAGCACGGAAACCTTTGATGTTAGAAGTTTTCTGAATTTTCTTGATTTGGCTATCAACTTTTTCTTGATAATCTGCTTTTACAAGGTCAATGATTACTGTAGCTTGTAAATCGTCTTGTTTTTGGATACTGATATTCACGGTTTATATTTTTTTCTGTCAATAAATTACAAACAAAAAATGGAACTCGATGTTCCATTTTTTATGTTAGTGCACGCGGAGGGACTCGAACCCACACACCTTGCGGCGCCAGATCCTAAGTCTGGTGCGGCTACCAATTACGCCACGCGTGCAGTTAGGATTCTCGAATGAGGGTGCAAAATTAATAATAATTTTTCACTTTTCAATGAATCCTAGAAATTAATTTAACCAGATGGTAGAAGTGTAGGTGTATTTTTTCTTAGGATTTAATTCAACAGTGATTTTAAAGTAGTCTCCATCTCCAATTTCGTTTAATTCCTTTTCAGAAATTACGGGAGATATAACCAAAGTTGAGAATGGCATCATGGGCGCTTTTTCTACTTTCGTAGCATTTGAAATTACTTTGCTCGCTTTGGTTTTGCTGTTTACTAGCTCAATTGAAACCTTGGCTTTTCTGAAATCACCATACATAGAAAACGACCATTTACTGAACAAGAACATCTTAGGGCAATATGCCGGTGGCCAAGCAATAAAGTGGGTATTGTAATAAGCCGTATCTATTAACTTATCAGTAGGGGTGGTTACCCATGCAACTGTGTTGTTTTCGCTTGCACCAATACCTAGTTTTCTGCTATTGGGAGCCAATACAAACTGACGGTTATAAAGTTCCTCGCTTTTGTCATCGCTCATAAGCACGGTTAATGCAATAGCAGGATTGGGGTCTTTCACCATTTGTCCAAACATTGCTGCTTGTCCTGCATCTTTTGTATAGCAAGTATGTGTTTCTGGTCCAGGTTCTCTGCTAAATACACCAATTGGAGCAAACATCACTGAAGCTTCTTGGCATTTTGCGCTGCGCTCTTTGTCAATTGCCAAAATATCTCTCACTCCCGCATTTTGACGGAAATAATTGATTCTGTTTTCTAACTTATTTAGCGTTGAATCTGGCATCTCACCATAATCGCAACGTTTTGACAATCCATTCCAACCTGTTTCAGCAACAATGGTATTTGAGGCGGTTTTCCTATTGGCAATTTTAGACCCTTTGTAACGTACTTCGAAATCCAAACGCGACAAAGCATAATTGATTTTTGGTGCAATTGCATTTGCGGGAAATTCATCTTTTAACTTTCTTAAATATCCCCAACAAATATCAACTTGCTTGTAATTGTAAAAACTGTCAATTGCCCTTACTATTAATTTCTCTTTCTCTTTCTTTAATTCAATCATTTTAGGGAAATCTTTTATCACAGAATCAGCAGTGGTTAATAAACCATGCCATTCTACTGGGAAAACCGGTTGCGATTTCCAATTATTAAATGTGTTTAGTCTGTACGTTTTTAAATTTTTGTTCTTAGGGTAAGTTCTACCCGCATGGTTCATTAATGCCAGAATTAAACGTTTGGTCACATAGGCCGGTGGATTGCTCAAAATAGTTTCTAAGCCTTTTTCATCTATTTGTGGACTTTTAAAAAACTGTGGATACCAATTGTAAAAGAAGTAGACTACTGATTTTTCTGCATTCCTAGATAAAAAGTATGATAAACATTTTGCTGAAAACTCCATGCTGTCGGCAATAAGGTATTCATCTAATTTGTTCTTGACTTTTTTGCTGATTGTATTCCGTTTGGCATTGTAAAATTCTGTGTGGTATTTAGCGGCCTCAACAAAATCGCGCTTTTCACAGCTGTAACCAATTTTTGTTAAATAAAAAGTGTTCTGATTTTGAAGCAAAAACGTATCGTCTTTGAGGTAGGTTAAACCTCTATCTATCCAAAGATTGGCCTCAGAATTTAGTCCGTAATTTCCTTTGATATAGTTGATTCTTTCGTGAATCAAACGCTTTTCACATCGAATCAATGCAAGATTAATAGGGAATAATGTTAACCCCATTTCTGTAAATCTCAATGCACTATCAATTTGGTTTCTTTTGTTATAATAACTTGCTAAAATTTCAAATGCTTGCACCAAATAAGTGCTTTTATGAAGATGATCTTCGTTTGCATCATAGTTCCATTGCGCAACTTTTTGCATGATTTTCAGCGCCTCTTTCTCGTTTTTTGTAAACCAATAGCAAATACCCATCATTCCATAAGCAACGGTATCATAAGTTAATTCATAACTTTTGGTATAGTAGGGAAGTGCCTTTACATATTTTTCTTGATTGAAAATTTCAAGTGCTGTTTTGTTATTCTGTTTTGCTATGTTGGCAAACAATTCCTTGTACTGCAGCGTAAATTCATGCTCTTTGTCTTTCGCTTTTGCTTTGATGGCAGATTTGATGCATTCCTTTGCATAGTTTGTTTCTCCATCGGCTTGAGGCGTAATCAAAGACAATTCATATTGCGCTTTTGTTTTAACAAAAAGAAGTTCAACATTCGTTTTGTCTTTTTGAATGCCCTTTTCGCAAATTTTTATGCATTTTTCATATTTCTTATCAGTTAAAGCTTGTTCAGCTTTGATTAGGCTTACTGATTGCGCTTTCAAAAAAGCAATGCAAAACAAAGCCAAGAAAAATGGGATGATTTTTTTCATTGAGGGATAAATTAATTTTTACAAATTAATACATTTCCAACAAAGAATTTGTCAGTTGTGAAAAAGGGGTGTAAAAGTTAACGAATTAGGTGAAAGTTGGTTTTTAGAATCTTACGGTAAGTATCGTTGCCTACCAATTCTAACAAACAAATATAAACACCTTCAACGGCTGGGTCTCCTAGGTAAAAGCCGTCCCAACCACCATTAAGATCAGTTGTTTCAAACATTTTTTGGCCCCATCTATTGTAAATAAACATTCTCAAGCTTTTAAAACCTTCAATATAAGGCTTGTAGATGTTATTTGGGTCAGCGTCGTTTGGCGTAAATGCATTTGGTAACCATACTACAGGAGGACAACTATCAATCAAATTGATGTCGTCGGTTTTAGAACAACCGTCGGCACTGGTAACTTTTACTTTATAATTGCCTGCCAAGCTCGCGGTTATTTGCGGTGTGGTTTCTAAGGTTGGTGTCCAACTATAAGTATACCCCGCAACAAAACCTGCGTCAAGTATCAATGAAATATTACGGCATACAAATAAGTCACCGCCTAAATCTACTGAAGGCATTACACCTTTTTTAACAGTAATGGTTTTTGTAGATGTGCCACACATATTGGTTATTTTAACCGAATATGTTCCTGGTTGATTGATTGCCAATTTATTAAATGTATCTTTTGAAGATAAAGGAACATCAGGACTTGTCCAAACAAAATGATTGATAGGTAAATTGTTGCCAGCATCTAGCGTTAAACTAATTGAATTGCTGCAAATTAAGGTATCTCTAATTGGAATCGATGAGAATGTGCCATCAATTATTAACACATAAACATCATGAGTTTGCTTTGAACTATCTGAAAATGTGCTTGTACAAGAAGTCTTAAACAAACCTGCATTTGGGTATGTAATATTTTTGGGATTTCTTGATGTTGACGCTGTTGGAGTGCCTCCTTCAAAAGTCCAATACCAAGAAACACTCGGCAAAGAACTTCCGCTATTGTATTCATTGTAGTTTATCGTACTGCCTTTACATAACACAATATCAGGTGTTTGCGCATTAGAACTACTCAATGCGAAGAAGGAAATGGCAATTTGAAACAATGCAAATCTGAGTTTCATTTTTAAAGGCTTGGTTTGATTTTGCAAATATACGAAATAAATACCGCTTAAGTTAGATTTACAATTCGAATATAATCGAATGATAACATAGTAGTTATTGATTTAACACCTGAAAATCTTCAAAGCTGTGTTTGAATTCTTGAGTGCATGGAATTGCGGTAAGTATTGGATTGTTTTTGCTATTTAAATTGCTTTGTTGAATAAGATTTCCTTTGTAATCGTAATGGAAAGTTTCATTGTTGGCTCTTGTTATTTCAAACTCGGTATCTCTAATACTTACTTTGTAATTCGTGTTGATTGCATCGCCGTCTATTTTATAAGCAAACACACTTTGACCATCATTGCTTACGATCATACAATTTGAGTTTCCAACTGACTCAATTACATATTTGTTCTTTTCAATAACAGACCAATCTATAACTTTAACCTGATTATTGTTCTTTACCCAAACAACCCAACTTTTGAATTGATTTGGTTTGGGGTCTCTTCCTATGAGTTTGCTTTTTACTGATCCGTCATCAAATTTTTCCAAGTCTTTATAATCTTTGTTGAAATCTGAATCTTGTTGCAAAATAAGGCTGTTCGGATATAGCGTTAGCCATGTTTTAAGCGTTGTTTGATAGCATGGAATATCTGCAAGTTGTTTTCCTATTTGACTCCCCGCAATACAAGTGCCATTCACCTGTCGCCACCAACTTTTTGTTTCTGGATCTTCAAACATGGCATTGAAATGATCCATTCCAACCAACCTGAAATCAACGATTTTGCCATCAATTTTGGGTTCGTAAACCCTGCCAGTTCTGCATACAGAACAATAGGTTACCAAAATATCTTTTCCTGCAATTTTGTCTTTTACTTGGTGGTGGTGCGCAATGATATTGATAGGGTAAGCCCTGGTTTCATTGCCCATTACTACACCAATAATTAAGCGGTTAGAATCAATAAAATTCCCTTTTTTGTTTGCAAAGTTTTGGTGATTCATGGTCTTGAACATGGTGTCGGCACTCATAGGGAAATTTGTTGCATAGGCAATTCCCCCAAGAAGTAAAATCATCAAAAGCCCTGTTTTTAGGTATCGTTTCAACATTGTTTTGATAGATAAAATCATTACAATGCTCAGCATAATGCGAAATAACCACCGGTATGAATGTAGGAAATACGCCAAGTCAATGCTTTGCATTCTTTGACTACCAGGCATGGGCATAATGAAATAGACCCTTGTAATTTCAAATATGATTAACGCTATAATTGCAATGGTAAATGCTTTGCTCGTTTTCATGTTGTTTTAATTTGATATTCAAAAGTAATTGATTTGTGCTAATTCTCAATCTTTAAATGGATTACTGTCGCCGGTTGGCCAATAAAATAGGCGCAGAGCCATCAAAAGGATTGCCTTTCCTGCCCAAACTTCTGGCATCCATGCCATTGGCTCTGCGTACTGCACTGTCGCCAAAACGATTGCGTATGCTATCCATGGCTTGATATAAATTCACCAACTCTTCTGTTTCTTCAAAAAGGTTAATTTGAAATCCGCCACTTACCAAATCGCTAAACCGCACCCCAATTAATCGAATGAGCAATCTTTTTTGAAACAACTTGTCAAATAATTCTAAGGTTCGTTTAATCAACACATGGTCTGCGCTAGTATAGGGTATCTTGGCTTGAATGCTGTGGGTGTTAAAATCGCTGTATCTAATTTTTACAGTAACACAAGCGCAAAGTTTGTTGCCTTTTCGCAATTGATAGGCTAGATTTTCGGCCATTGCACTCATGAGGTTTTTGAGCATCACCACGTCAATGGTGTCTTTTTCAAAGGTTCTTTCTGTGCTAATGCTTTTCCTTTCTTGGTATTGCTCTATGGGCCTGTCGTCAATGCCTTGTGCTTTTTTCCATATTTCAACCCCTGTTTTTTGGAGGGTTTTAAACATCAACTCTCGTGGAATTTCTTGTACCGTTTTGATGTATTGAATGCCCAAGTTTCGCAATGTTTTGTAGGTTTCGTTACCAACCCCAGGAATCTTTTTGACAGACAAGGGTGCCAAAAATGGGATTTCGGTTCCGTGTTCAACAAAAGCTTGTCCTGCCGGTTTTGCGGTTCCCGTAGCGATCTTACTTACCGTTTTGTTTGCCGATAATCCAAAGCTAATGGGAAGGCCTGTTTCCCTCAATATTTTATCGCGCAATTCTAATGACATTTTCCAACAGCCAAAAAACTTATCCATTCCCGTTAAATCAATGTAGAATTCATCTATGCTGCTTTTTTCGTAGAGAGGAACGCTTTCGGCAATGACTTCTGTAACCATGTGCGAATAATCGCTGTATAGCTGTGAATCGCCGCGAATAACAAGGGCGTCGGGACAAAGAATCCGGGCTTGTTTCATGGGCATGGCGCTGTGTACTCCAAATTTTCGTGCTTCATAACTACAACTCGCCACCACGCCACGGTCGCTTTGTCCCCCAATAATCAAAGGTTTTCCAACAAACGACGAATTTCTGAGCCGCTCTACACTCACAAAAAATGAGTCTAAATCCATGTGTGATATAAATTTCTTTTCCATTTGTTAAAAATATTAACAATTTTAAGTCTGTAATTTAATCAAAAATAATGGATTTGTAAAACTAGTTTTAATTGACTATTTTTGTATGTACAAATTTTGTCAATTATGGGTTTCGGAAATTATTTAAAACAATTAAGGGTTCAGCAAGGGTTGAAATTGAATGAATTGGCCAACAAGTCTGGCATAGATTCATCGCTTATAAGCCGCATAGAACTTGATAAACGCCAAGCAACAGAATTGCAAGTGAAGAAGTTCGCTTTGGCTTTAGGGTATTCTGAGGCAATGCTTTTAACGCATTGGTATGCAAGTAAAATTGTAAATGAAATTGGGTATTCAAAAGCGGCATTGGAATCATTATTGGTAGCTCAAGAAATGATTCAGCAAATACAAGAAAGTATTCCTGAGTATGGTATGTCTCTCAAAGAAAAACTAGAAGAAATTGACCAACATTGTCAAATTATTCAAGCCAATAGGGCCCAAAATAATTTCAGAATTGAAGAAGCCCTAGAAATTGAATACACCTATCATAGCAATCGCATTGAAGGAAATACACTTACCCTGCAAGAAACAGATTTGATTGTCAATCACGGATTAACCATTTCTGGCAAATCATTACGAGAACATTTGGAAGCCAATAATCATGTTGAGGCAATTGCCTTTGTAAAAGAGTTGATACAAAAGAAGGCGCCAATAACTGAGCGTGTAATATTGCAAATTCACCAATTGGTGCTACAGGGTATTGATAGAGAAAATGCAGGTAAATATCGCAATGTGCCAGTATTCATTAGTGGTTCGAGCTTGTTGCCAGTGCAGCCCTATTTAATTCCAGTGAAAATGGAAGAATTTATGAATTGGTTTCAAAATAATGAGGGACTCATTCACCCCGTAATTATGGCAGCGTTGTTACATTTGAAATTGGTGAATATCCATCCATTTGTAGATGGAAACGGCAGAACATCTCGGTTAATTATGAACATGTATCTCTTGCAAAAAGGCTATCCGCTTTCTGTAATTCATTCCGAAATGGACAACAGACAAGACTATTATAAAGTGCTAGAATTGTATCATACACAAAACAAAAGTGATGATTTTGAAGCCTTTATTGTGAAAACCGTTCTCAATGATGCAAAGAAGCTATCGGCACTGTTGAGTGGGAATTGAAAATCAAATCATCGATTTTTAAACTTTTAACTTCGCCACTTGTTCTTTAACCATGAAGAATATTTTGGTCATTGGAGGTTCAACAGGAATCGGGTTACAATTGGTTAAAAACATCAGTGCAAACAATAGGGTCTATGCAACGTATAACCAGCATTTGGTAAACGATTTTGATCATGCTACGTTTCATCCTTTGAATGTACTTGATAGTCAATTTGATTTCGGTTTTTTACCTGAAACAATTGACGGAATTGCATATTGCGTTGGTGCTATCAATTTGAAACCTTTTGCCAGGATTTCAGAAGATGATTTTATCAATGACTACAAAAAGCAAGTGGGTGGTGCAATTCGCATTATACAAGCGTTGTTGCCTAAACTAAAAATGTCGGAACAAGCAAGTATCGTTTTGTTTTCTACCATTGCCGTGCAAACAGGATTTCCTTTTCATACTTTGGTAGCCAGTTCTAAAGGGGCTATTGAGGGACTCACAAAAGCGCTGGCAGCAGAATTGGCACCGAAAATTAGGGTGAATTGTATAGCCCCGTCAATTACAGATACCCCATTGGCGGCGGCATTGCTAAATACCGATGAGAAAAAGATGGCCAACGCACAGCGTCATCCCCTAAAACAAGTGGGAGAAGCAAATGACATTGCAGGTATGGCAGAATTTTTACTTACTGAAAAATCCAAATGGATAACTGGGCAAATCTTCCATGTTGATGGGGGAATGTCAACCCTTAAGGTATAATGAAACGTCCTTGGAATTTGGTAAATGTTCCTGTTTACAGTATTTCAAGCAGGAAAGATGAAGTAACCAATATGAATATCTGCACCTACGTTACTGCGGTAAGTATGGTGCCAAAGCGTTATATGGTGGCTGTTTATCACAACACGCAAACCATTGAAAATATTCAAAATAAAAGTGAATTTGTACTTCAGTTATTGGCAGAATCACAATATAGTTTGGTGAGGAATTTTGGTCAAAAAAGCGGAAAATTGTTTGATAAACAAGGGTTTCTTAATCGTAAAAATCAAGCCAAAATTGCAGCAAAAGAAAATCCCTATGCCATTGTTTTTTGGAATAACTTTGAAGTTCTTTCAAATGCAGTGGCATTGATACAATTAAAACCTATCGAAATCATTCCAGCGGGCGATCACGATATGTATTTATGCGATGTTGTTTCATTTGAAAATTTAAACGATTCGCCAATTTTAACCTTAGATGTTTTACGACAAAAAAAGTTAATTAGAATATGATACTTACTGACGAAGATATAGATAGAATCATTGAAATGGCTTGGGAAGATAGAACCCCTTTTGAAGCCATTGAAGTGCAATTTGGTTATACGGAATCAATGGTCATTCATTTGATGAGGGCAACACTAAAGCGAAGTAGTTTTAACTTATGGAGAAAGAGAGTCAATAGTGGGGTGAGTCAAAAACACAAACACAAACGAAATGATCAAATTCAACGATTTAAGTGCAAAATGCAAAATCAAATATCAAACAATAAAATAAGCAAACGATAATATGCCAACTACCCAATATACGGAAATTTTAGCGAAAATCCAAAAAATCAATCCAATTAATTACGCAAAAACCAGGAATAACCTTGATGGTGCGGTAACACAACTTTCACCATTTATTTCAAGGGGAGTAATCTCTACCAAACAAGTAATGGAAGTGCTTATTGCCAGAGGGTATCGCGTGGCACAACTTGAAAGAATTCTTCAACAATTGGCTTGGCGTGATTATTTTCAAAGGGTAGCTCAAACGCATACTGAATTGTGGCAAACAGAAATTACAAAAGCCCAAGAATTTGTTGTAGATGAAATGATACCAACGGCTGTTTTAGAGGCCAATACCGGCATCACCGCAGTTGATATGTCTTTGAATAACCTTTACCAATATGGTACCATGCATAACCACATGCGCATGTATGTGGCTTCGATTGTGTGTAATTTGGGACAATCTTCCTGGAAAAATGGAGGAAAATGGTTGTATTATCATTTGTTAGATGCCGACATTGCAAGCAATTTTTGTAGCTGGCAGTGGATATGTGGTGCATTTAGTTCAAAATTGTATTTTGCAAACCAAGAGAACATCAACAAATATTCAGGAACAGAAGATGTTGGAACCTTTTTAGATTCTGATTACCGTAAATTTAACGATATGGTGATTCCTCAGGAATTAACTGAAAAATCAGCAGTTGAATTGGTGACAGTTTTACCAGAAAAAACTCCAGTAACACTTGATAAAAAACTTCCTACCATCATTTATAACTACTACAATCTTGATCCAGTTTGGAGACAAGACGAGGAAGCAAATAGGGTTTTGCTTATTGAACCTTCTCACTTCAATAAATTCCCTATAAGCAAAGCCAATATGGAGTTTTTTATTGAGCTATCTAAAAACATCCCTAATATCCAAGTGTTTGTAGGTGAATTTGATGAATTGAAAAAAGAATGTCCCTCAAAAGAATTTATTTCAAAAGAACACCCATTGTTTTCGCATATTCCAGGAGTGAAAGATGAAAGAGATTGGATGTTTCCAGAAGTTGATAGAATGCAACCAAGCTTCTTTAAATATTGGGACAAAATTCAAAAAACGCAAACCTATAAAAAAATAAAATTGAAATAATGCAGATTACATCCGAACAAATTGAACAATTAGAGACACGTTATCGCGCGAATTTGATTAATTCGTTGGGCGGTTTTAAAAGTGTTGTTTTAATTGGAACAAACAGTGCCGAAGGAAATACAAATTTGGCTATTTTTAACTCGTTGTTTCATTTAGGTGCAAATCCTGCCTTGTGCGGGTTTATTGTTAGGCCAGATGTTAGTCCAAGGCATACAATGCAAAATATTTTGGATACAAAGTATTTTACAGTGAATCATATTAATGAGAGCATTTACGAAAATGCACACCAAACATCAGCAAGATATGCTGCAGATGTTTCGGAGTTTGATGAAGTAAAGTTAACTAGGCAATATGCCGAAGGTTTTTCAGTTCCATTTGTACAAGAGTCAATTTTGAAGTTTGGTTGTGAATTTCAACAAAAAATTGATATCGAAATCAATGGAACTTCAATGATTATTGCAAAAATTGTATGGATAGATTGTCCCGACGATGCATTGATGACTGATGGGTTTATTGATTTAGAAATAGCAGGAACAATGGCTGGATCTGGATTAGATAGCTATTATAAAGCAGAAGAAGTGGGTAGATTGACCTACGCGAAGCCAGACAAATGGCCTAGTAAAATTTTATAGAATTTGAATCTACCAGAAGATTAAAAAATCAACTGTACTATGTCGTTACTACTTAAATGTTCTGAATTTGATTTAGAAGCAGGTTGCGACGAAGCGGGGAGAGGCTGTTTGGCGGGCCCAGTTGTAGCCGCTGCGGTTATTTTGCCTTTGGATTTTCAGCATGAATTGCTAAACGATAGCAAACAAGTATCCGAAAAAAATAGGGAAATCTTAAAACCTATTATTATGGAAAAAGCAGTGGCTTGGGCAGTAGGAATTTGTTCCCCTCAAGAAGTTGATAAAATCAATATTTTGAATGCCAGTATTTTGGCTATGCATAAAGCCTTAGATCAATTGAAAATTCAGCCTGAATTTATTGCTGTTGATGGAAATAGATTTAAGCCATATAAAAACATAGCCCATGCTACTCAGGTCAAAGGCGACGGTAGGTTTCTAAATATTGCTGCAGCCAGTATTTTGGCAAAAACCTTCAGAGATGAAATTATGTGTAATTTGCATGAAGCATTTCCAGTTTATGGATGGAATTCAAATATGGGTTATCCAACAATTGCACATAGAAATGCAATCAAAGAATTTGGGGTTACACCACATCATCGAATGACATTTCAATTGCTTCCCGCACAATTGAAAATCGATATTTAAATTAATTTGTAAATATTAATCAATAACCCTTTGCCATATTTGATAAACGATTCAATCCATTGGCAATAGCAAATGTATAATCCGTTGAATCCATAATTATAGCCTCTTTTAATAAAGTAATTCTTGATGAATTTTAATGTTGGACTAGTGATCCATTTAAAGAAAATGGTGAGCAAGGATTTATCTTCAAGGTTTTTGGCTCCTATGTTGCCAAATTTAATCGCTTGACCGTAAACAGATTTTCGATCAGCGTATGTATAATGTAAAATATCGCCAATGATATGTTTTTCAGCCAATTCGTTTTGCAATTCGAATCGATCATGGGGATTGGTGCCGGTCCATTCTCCAAAACGGTTATTCCACAATCGCATTTTTCTATCGGGGTACCAGCCGCAACCTTTGATTGGTTTTCCACTTAAGTGATTTAAGCGATTCATAGAATACCCAAAAATGGGTTTCCCATTTTTGTCTTTCTCAGAAAAGCCATTGTTCTTTATGGCACTAATTTGAGTAATTAATTCTTTACTTAAACATTCATCGGCATCTAGGCTCAAAACCCAATCGAAGTTTGCTTGCTTTCTTGCCCAATTTTTCTGCTGAATATGTCCCTCAAAAGTATGTTGTAAAACAATTGCCCCCATATTTTCAGCAATCTCTAAAGTCCTATCGGTTGAAAAGCTATCCACTACAATCACTTCATCTGCAATGGGTGCAACAGACTGTATACAGTTGCCAATATTGGCTTCTTCATTATAAGCAATGACAACAACTGAAATCTTCTTTGTTTGCACGGTAACAAATTTAAAACTTTTATATTGCTTCAAACAGTTTTTAAAGATAATATTCGTTGAAAATGAATTCTAAAATTCAGGTATCATAAAAAAAGGCTGTGTAAAACACAGCCTTCTTAATTATTTCTAGATTGTACAATTAATGTGCTCCGGTCATTTTGTCGTCAAACTCAATACCTTGATTTTTCAATGATTTCTTTACAAAAACTGCATAATAGGTCAAATAAGCAAAGCAAATTGTTCCAATGATAAATGAATTGTGAATGCCAATAATATCAGCAAGTTTACCTTGAATTGGCGGTAGAATAGCTCCACCCAAAATCATCATTACCAAGAAACCAGCGCCTTGTGATTGGTACTTCCCAAGTCCAGCAACAGACAAAGAGAAAATACATGGCCACATGATAGATAAAAATAATCCAGCTGATAAGTAAGCATAAATACTTGTCATTCCCGTAGTAGTTATTCCAATAACTGTTGCCAATGTTCCTAAAACACCAAATATCATTAATGTAAATGCAGGTTTATCGTTTGTAATATAAAATGCAGCTATTTGAACCAAAATGCATAAGAAATACCATTTTAACGGTTCAATATTATACCCAGCAACGTAAGTAAATGCCATAACCACAACAAAGGCGATTAATGGCATAAATAAACGCAACCATTTTTTAGCGTTGCCAGATAAATTTAGTGCACTTACAGCACCTGTCCATCTTCCAATCATTAAACTACCCCAATACATAGCAATGAAAGGAGCAATTTCGCTCGATGTAAATCCACCGAATTTAGGTTGTTTTAACAATTCACCGAGGTTACTTCCAATTGCAACCTCAACACCAACATAAATAAATATGGCCAACATACCCAAACTTAACTGAGGATATTGCATAGCTCCCCAACCTTCAGGAGATTTTTTGCTTGATCTAAATGCAAATAATAAGCCACCAACTACAATGATAAGTCCTGCCAATAGCCAATTCAATCTGTATTTTTCTAATGGATGTTTTAATTCATCTATTTGTTTGTTTACAGAATCTATAGTCAACGTTTTTGCAATATTGGTAGATGAAATTTGACTTGGATTTTCTTCTTGCACTTGTGTGGAAATACTTTCAATTTTAGCTTTTACCGCTTCTAGTTTTTCAATTTCAATTGCTTCTTGACTTTTATAACTACTGAAAACCGGAACAAAACAAACCACAAGCAATGCAGTAACTGCCAACATCATTCTCATTGCTTTGTTGGCTTTTTCAGGTTTTTCCTCGAAAATACCAGCAGGTACTTTTTTAGAAAACCCAAACAATGCGGCAATTCCAATAAATAGCAATCCAACCGCGGCATAAAGAATAATTACCTTATCCAAACTCAACGCTGCAATTTCTTCGTCCTTTATGGCCGAAGCCTTGCCGAACAAGCTCAACGCCACAATCAATGGTCCAATCGATGTTCCTAAGCTGTTAATTCCACCTCCAAGGCTAATTCTATTGCTTCCTGTAGATTCGTCCCCCAAAGAAATCATAAAAGGATTTGCTGAAGTTTGTTGTAATGAAAATCCCAATGCAACAACGAAAAGTCCCAATAACATGCCTCCAAAAACATTCATGTAGACAGAGAAAATCATGATGGCAGCACCCAATGCTGAAAATCCCAAACCATAAACAATGCTTCGCTTATAACCCCATGTTCCAACAATGTCTTTGTTCGATACAGATCCCCAAGCAAACAATATCAATGCTCCTAGGAAATAAGCCAAGTAAAATGCAAAATCAATTAACTGACTTTGAAACTGATCCAAATGAAAGTAATGCTTGCAGAAAGGAATAAAAACACTGTTTCCCGCGGCAATAAATCCCCAAAAGAAAAATACTGTGGTTAATGTTGATAGCGCTCCGTAATTGGTTGGTTTGATATTGTTACTCATATTCGGTTTTTTAATAATTAACAAATAAAAGTAAATTTATGTGAAACTCAAAATTCCGCAATGAGGTTATTGTGAATTTTACAATATTGTTGAATCAAAAAATGAATTAGATTTACCTAAATTCACTAAAATTAGTAACTTCGCAAAAGCAATGATTTCATTTCAATCTAAACTTCCAAACGTAAGTCAATCTATTTTCTCGGTTATGTCGCAAATGGCAACCACCGAAAATGCGTTGAACTTGGCACAAGGCTTCCCTGAGTTTAATCCACCTTCAGAATTGATCGAAGCGGTACATTCAGCCATGCTGAATAACAAAAATCAATATGCCCCAATGCCCGGTTATTTGTCGTTTAGAGAGCAAATTGCCAAAAAAGAATTTGATTTACATGCCATACAATTAAATCCAGAATCTGATATTACCGTGGTTCCTGGTGCCACAGTTGGATTGTTTGTTGCCATTCAGACCTTTATTAATAAAGGCGACGAAGTGATTATTATAGAACCAGCCTACGACAGTTATGAACCGGCAATTACACTCGCTGGTGGTAAAACCATTCGGGTTGCAATGGATTTGAACTCACTACAAATTCCATGGGATGAACTCAAAGCCAAAGTCAATCACAATACCAAAATGATTATTGTGAATACCCCGCATAACCCTTTGGGAACCGTTTTTACCCAAGAAGATTGGCAAAATCTAAGCAACATTGTACAGCAATCAAATGCCATTGTAATTTCCGATGAAGTATATGAGCACATGGTTTTTGATGGTAAACAGCATATTTCTGTTTTAAATATTGAGGGACTTAAGGACCGCGCCATCAAAGTATCCTCGTTCGGAAAGACCTATCATTGCACCGGTTGGAAAATGGGTTATTTATCGGCCAATGCCGAAATAACAGCTGAACTAAGAAAAGTATATCAATTTTTGGCTTTTGCATGCAACAGCACTGCTCAAATGGGAATTGAAACATTCATGAAAATTGAAAACAATTGGGAATTTGAATTGGCAAAGTTCTATGAGCAAAAACGCAATTTGTTTAGAACACACTTACAAGGTTCAAAATGGAATATACTTCCTTGCAGTGGTTCTTATTTCCAAGTGTTAAATTATGATGGACATACAACATTGAACGACATGGATTATGCGGTGCAACTCACAAAGTTTTCGAAAATTGCAAGTATTCCTATCAGTGCTTTTTGTGAGAATCGCGAAAAAACCAATTTGTTACGCTTCTGTTTTGCAAAAAATGACGATACCATCATTCAAGCTGCCAACATATTATGCAAACTTTAGATATCTATTTTTTACAAACCAACTTGATTTGGGAAAGTTCCAATGCCAACCTAAATCGCATGAATTGGTTGATTCAACAAGCACATGAGGGAAGTTTGGTGGTATTGCCAGAAATGTTTGCTACAGGCTTTACAATGAATCCGAAGGAACATGCCCAAACGATGGACGGTGAGGCATTAGACTGGATGAAATTAGCCAGCGTCAATAAAATGATTTGTGGAAGTTTAGCAATTGCTGAAAATGGTCAATTTTATAACCGATTTTTGGCTGTTTTAAATGGAGAAATCGTTTTTCAATACAATAAAAAACATTTGTTTTCATATGGAAATGAAAATGAACATTATACGGCTGGAAATGATTGGGGAACCTTTGAATACCAAGGATGGCAAATTGCCCCGTTTATTTGTTACGACTTAAGATTTCCAGAATGGATAAGGAATTCAGCAGGTGTCGATTTGATGCTGTTTGTTGCCAATTGGCCTGCCGCAAGAATGAAGGCCTGGAATACTTTACTTGCAGCAAGGGCTATTGAAAATCAATGCTACGTTTTGGGTGTAAATAGGGTAGGTGACGATGGAAACGGAATCAAACACGCTGGACATTCTCAGCTTGTTGATTTCTCCGGCGAACATCGCGTTGACCCCATCGAAAACCGAGAACAATTGGTTCATGCCGTAATCGAAAAATTCCCCATGACACAATTCCGAGAGCGTTTCCCTTTTTTGAAGGATAAAACTATTTGAATTTAATTCCATTTTTAAAATAGTCATAAATAATACCAATTAAAAATAGCGGTATTGATATCGGTATAAAAAACCACAATACCAAAGCAATTTTGGTTAGTAAACATCGGTTTCGAATGAATTTATCTACTTTTAAACTGTAATAAATAAAAACAATGGTGGAAATAATACCGGCGATTCCCAATAGTATAGATAATATAGCCTCCAATGTGCCTGCTCCAGGACCAGTTAAATCAACAATACCGTATAAAGTTCCAAGAAACGCTATAACTGCTAAAATAAAAAAATACCATCTATAAAACGAAGACCTTTTGTTCGGGATAATATTTTGTTGAATGAGTGCTTTTTGCTGTTTGTTTTTAATCGAAAATAATTGATTTTCTGTTTTCCAAGCGTTATACTTAAACTTTGTATTAAAATTTGAACTAAGTTCTAAAGATGTCAAACTCGTCGTGAAAACCTGTGTCTCATTGTTTCTAAATGATTCATCGTAAACTATTGAATCTTCAAATAGAACATTTGTAAAATGACTATCATTATTTCTGGTTGCAGTAGTTTGGTTGTTTTTAGTTGGTTTGATAGCAAACCCACCGCCAAATCCTGAATCATTGAACTCTTGAAATTTGGGCGAGCAACTAAAGATTAAAATTGAAACGGTTAAAATATACCAAACTGATTTTTTCATTTTGCGAATTTACTTTTTTATTAAATAAATTATTAGATTAACGATTACGGGTTTTAGTATTTATCCGTAATTAATTTGAGTGTTTTTGTGAAATACCTTAAAATAAAAAAAAGGCACATAAATGTGCCCTTTTCAAAATAAAAGTTTAAAATTTATTTCTTAGCTCTTTGCATAGGATTCGGAGTTTCTTTGCCCTCTTTCATTTTGAATAACTCAATTCTTGAAACAGGTACATTTTCTCCTTTTGGCCATACGTTATTGCTTTCATCAATGTCGGCGGTTTCTTTGAATGGATCCACCAATATGCTTTTTACTTCTTTGTCTTTCACAAAGTTCTTAGTAATGCGGTGTTCGTTTTTGCGCCATATATAAGCATTGATGTAATCAACTTCTGTTGTTCCATCCGTAAACGTCCATTGGATAATTACAGGAGTAACAGCACCACCCACATTTTTCAATGTCAGTTCATAGTAATAACGGTTTTCGTATTTCTTGGCATCATCCGATGGAACCACATCAAAATTGCGATATCTGTTAATTACCCTTGGCACACTCGCATCAATATCTCGCTTGGATTTCCATCCCTCAAAAGTATCTTTTTCTTCATCGTAGTAGAAGTAAAAGTCCCTCAACGTAGTGTCAGTATCAACCGCGAATTTCATGCCGCTGGCTTTGTTTCTCAATCTTGAAACATGCAAATATTCACCAGTGGTTTTTACCGAAGGTGCATTTTTAGACGATTTTACATTTGCAACAGCAGGGGTTCCCAATGTTGTTGAAATTTTACCTCTTCTAATGGTATCCATTTTTTCAGGAACTGAATTCGGTGCATAAACCTTGTAAGCGGTAACTGAATCTAAAGAAACATCTACTGGTTCGATATCGTAGAACCACGCTCTCCAAAACCAATCCAAATCAACACCAGAAGCATCTTCCATGGTTCTAAACAAATCTGAAGGAGATGGGTGTTTGTAGGCCCAACGACGACAATATTCTTTAAATGCGTAATCAAACAATTCTCTACCCATAACAGTTTCCCTCAAAATATTCAAGGCTGTGGCAGGTTTCGCATAAGCATTTGGTCCGAATTCAATAATCTCTTCAGAGTTTGTCATAATTGGTTCCAAACGATCTTTCGGCAATTTCATATAATCCACAATTTTGTGTGCTGGTCCTCTTCTTGAGGGATAATTATTGTCGAATTCTTGCTCGGTTAAAAACTGCACAAAAGTGTTTAATCCTTCATCCATCCAACTCCAGTTTCTTTCATCGCTGTTGATGATCATAGGGAAGAAGTTATGTCCCACCTCGTGAATAATTACACCAATCATGCCGTATTTTGTTCCAGAAGTGTAAGTTCCATCATCTTCAGTTCTACCGTAATTGAAACAAATCATTGGGTATTCCATACCGCTTGCCGCTTCAACACTAATCGCCACAGGGTAGGCATATGGAATGGTATATTTTGAATAGGTTTTAATTGTATGCGCAACAACCTTGGTTGAATATTTGCTGTACAAATGGTATGATTCTTTTGGATAATAACTCATACACATGATTTTCTTACCTTCAACGGTAACTGGCATGGCA
>CANFLS010000036.1 GCA_947447955.1 Flavobacteriales bacterium
TACAATGACAAAAGAACAATGTGCTGCAATGTGCGATAGTATGGGATGTGATTCTACTGAAAAAGCAGTTTGCATGTCTCACTATGGTAAAGATGGCAAATTCTTGACCGGTGCTTGCACAAGAGACGAAAAAGATTGTTGCAAAGGAAAAGCTAAAAAACAAGAAGAGTGTTCTGGTGAAGCTGTTTGCGACGAAAAGAATGACAAACCTTGCTCTAAAGGCGATGCTTGTTGCAAAAACAAAAAGAAATAAATAATTTTATTTTCCATAGAAAAAGAGGCTGCATTTGTAGCCTCTTTTTTTTTGACTAAAACCAACCTTACCTTTGAGGAATGAAATATTTAAAATTATGTCTTCTCCTATCCTTCTTTGTTTTGCATACTTCAATATTTGCCCAAGATACTCTAAGAAACCACAAAGACACCTTTGTCTTCAATACTGAAAATGTCATCAAAACAACCATAGAAATTGCTTATAAAATAAAACAAATAAAAGGTTTGTACGAAGCAATTAAAATTGACCATCAATCCTTATTCGAAATCAAAGGCAATTATTTCAATATGGGATTTACAAAGCAAGGTTATAACACATTTGAAATTGGTGTTTCAAAAGGAAAAAGAGATTTGTTTTCCATTACTAAATTTCAAGAGATTCATGTAAATGCATTGTTTTTAAGAAATGGAATTGATAAACTGAATGGCATTTCGGTTGGCATTTCAAAATCAGCCGCGCTATTCAATAAAGCAATAGAATTTCAATATGTTACCAATTTCAGTAACCAACGAAGTTTGATTTTACGACCCGAATTTGGAATTACATTTTTTGGATCACTCACTGTGAATTACGGTTATAATTTAATGACAAGCAAAATACCCGGATTTACACCAAATGTTCTTCATATCAGATATACCAAGCAGAATTTCAAAAAGAAAATCAAAGAGAAGTTGTTTCAAATAAAAACAACCCTTGAGCATGATAAAGAACGACTTAAGCAATTGGGAATCAATATCCCTCAAATACAATTGAACTAAAAAAAAGGCTCTAGAATTAGAGCCTTTTTCGTTATTAGAGTAAGTAATATTATTTAATTACCACATCAATGGCATTTCACTTCCGTTTGTCTGTGCATTCTTGAATTCCAAGTACTTGATTTTAAGCATTTCCATTATTAAATTATTGGAATTGATATGTTTTTCAACATCTGAAAATACTTGATAATGCGTTTCTGTTGGGGCATTCAAAGCATCCATACTTTGATAGTAGGCATTCCAGAATTTAGATGCAATACCTTCTTCGGTTTCGAATTCCTTCGCTGCCAAAGCTGGATTCCCATTATAATCTATATTTAATGAATTCAATTCTTTCTGAAATGTTTCATAAAATTCATATTGACCACCTGAATTACTATAATGCACAATATTTTGTTGAATGGCGTTGAAACCACTCTTAAGCAAAGCCAATTTGTTTTCGGATTTTTCCAACATGGTTCTTACTTGACCCATTTTAGTTATTTTTTCATCTCTATTTTTATCCAATGGAATTGTTGGTTCATATAAATACTCAACAACCTGTCCAACGGGTGTGCTAATTGAAGTGTATTTTCCCTTTTGGAATTCCTCAATAACAATTGAATATGTTCCAGGATTTACATATGGCCCCCAATTGGTTTCAATTTTGTCATCTGTTTTTAAAATGACTGGTTGAATTGAATATTTCATATTCCATTCTGTTTTGCTCCATCCTTTTGAAGCAGGAATTGACCATCTCGCAATTAACTTGTTCTGTAAATTTTTAATTTGCGCATTGTCATAGTTGCTATAAACAGATACGAATAATTTTGGCATCACTTCTTGTACTTCCGCGAGAATTGAATCTTTTGAGGGATAGATCAACGCGTTTGCATTTTTTGAATTCTCAGACTCTTTCTTTTCGCGTCTTGATTTTATTGACGGATATTCTTTATTGATGTAATAATACAAAACAGCTTTTTCGGTTGGATTTGGCGCCATGAATCGAGATGCACCTTTATAGCCATTTCCCGATCCACCCAAAGGAGAAGAAGGAATAAATAACTTAGCTGTAGTTGGCAACAATATTTTTGTTTGATTATTGACTTCAAAATTGTTTTTGAATTGGTGAATTCTGTCATAATCGTCACACACTGCAAATCCTCTTCCAAAAGTAGCAACAACCAAATCATTCGCCCTACTTTGGTGAACCATGTCTTTAATTGGTGTTGGAGGCAAACCGCCTGTCCATTGAATAAATGTACTTCCACCATTAATTGAAATAAACAATCCGAATTCTGTTCCAACCAAAACAATATCAGAATCCAATTCGTCTTCCATTACACATTTCACTGGTCCATTTTCAGGCAATCCAGTTGTGATTTTTACCCAAGTAATTCCATTGTCGGTTGATTTGTACACATATGGTTGGAAATCACCAAATCGGTGATGATCCAATACAGCGTAAACCGTATTTGCATTTTTACCAGCTTGAATCATACTCACAAAAGGATATCCTGCCCCGTTTTTTGCAGCAGCTGGACCATTGGGAAATACTTCACTCATTTTGGTCCAGGTTTCCCCATCATTCATGGTTACATAAGTCAATCCATCGTCAGTACAAGCATAAAGTAGTCCTTTTTTTTGTCCCTCCGACAAACCCGTGATATTTCCATATATACTGGTACTTTGGTTTTTCACAACAGCATCTAATCCCCAAACTTTTCCCATAACTGGTAAAGTATTTCTATCAATTCCACGAGATAAATCCCCAGAAATTAGCTTCCAAGAACTTCCCATATTTTCAGATGAAAATACTTTGTTTGCCGCAAAATAAAGTTTGTTATGATTGTGTCTACTGATTAGCAAAGGCGCATCCCAGTTCCATTTCAAAGCGCCACTTCCAATTGGACTTGTAGGTTTAATGTCTAAAGACTCTCCCGTTTTTTTATCGAATCGGATAAGTCCACCATATTGCCATTGGCTATAAACAATATTCGGATTGGTAGGGTCAATTTGCGATTTAAAGCCATCACCACCCACAGTTACAAACCATTCTGGGTTTCCTATGCCATTTGCTGAATTTGTTCTACTTGGACCACCTAGAGAGTTATTATCTTGGGTTCCACCGTAAATATTATAAAAAGGAGTTGCATAATCTACTGAAACCCTGTAAAACTGTGTGATACTCAAATTATCTTTAAAATTCCATTCTTTTCCATGGTTAAAAGTTTCATACAAACCTCCATCACAACCAACCAACATGTGATCACCGTTAGAAGGATCAACCCAAATTGTGTGATTATCAACGTGTTTATTTGGTTCACCTAAGTTTTTCAATGTTTTACCACCGTCTTCAGTTACTTTGATAAGCATGTCCATCACATAAAACTTTAATGGATTAATTGGATCGGTGATAATCTCTTGATAATAGTTACCTGCAGTTGTAAAGCTATTTACTTTACTCCAAGATGCACCATGATCGGAACTAGAAAATATCCCTCCTTTGTCATTTGACGCTTCAACCATTGCATACAATAAACCTTTCTTCACACTGACTCCCAATGTAATACGTCCCAATTCGCCAGACGGAAAACCATTGCCAACTTTATTCCAAGTTACGCCATTGTCGTCTGATTTATAAAGGGCACTTTCAGGTCCACCACCCAAATAAGTCCATTCATGTCTACGTCTTTGATGAAATGCTGCATATAAAACACCCGCTTGAAATGGATCAAAATGTATTTCGTTACAACCTGTATTATCAGAAATTTTGAATGCCAAATTCCATGTTTTACCACCGTCGATTGAATGATACAAACCTCTTTCTCCGCCTTCTTTCCAAAGTGGACCGTATGCAGCAACCCAAATATCTTTTGAGTTTGTTGGATTAATTTTAATCATACCAATGTGCTCGGATTTCTTTAATCCCATGTTGGTAAATGTTTTACCACCATCGGTGCTTTTATAAATACCATTACCGTATCCCACTGAACGTTGGTTGTTATTTTCACCAGTTCCAACCCAAATTACATGGGTGTTTTGAGGATCCATAGCCAAACAACCAATGCTTTGAGTTCCATATTTATCGAATATAGGTTCAAAAGTTGTACCTGCATTTTTGGTTTTCCAAACGCCACTATAAGCTGCCGCAACATAATATTCAGAGTGATTTTCAGGATTAATTGCCAAATCTATGATTCTCCCACTTGTTGTGGCTGGACCTATTTGTCGGAAATTAACTTGATTTAGAAACTCCTTTAAAAGACTATCTTTTAATTTGAGGGATTTATTTGCGTCGACCGCTGTTGGTGCGCCATTCTTTTGGGCATTTAGCGGATTCAATTGATAAATACTAAGAATAGCAATTGAAATATACAGGAATGATTTTCTCATACGATGTCAAAAATAAAGCAATAGAATGCTTTTATCGTAATATGTGAATAAAATATGAATATCAACATTCTAAAAGAATGGCAAAAAAAAGCGAGATAATTTGAAACTAAACGTTTAAGAAACTTGTTTTAAATAGTTTTCTAATTTTTTGGCAATTCCCTGCCATGAAAATTTATTTCGAATTTTCTCTCCACCGGTTGAACCTAAGTTGTTTCTATAAGATTCATCTTGAAGAATATTCACAACATTTTCAACGAACTCTTCAGTTGAATTAGACAATGCAACTCCTTCATTTGGCGACAATTCCAAGCCAGCATACCCTACATTGGTGCAAACTACTGGAATATTCATTGATAAGGCTTCTAAGACTTTATTCTGGGTTCCAGCACCTATTCTCAGCGGAGACACCACCACATGGGCTTTTGCATATTCATCAGCCAAGTTGGGAATAAAACCTGTAATTTTAACTGAATCTGATGCCAATGCAAGTACTTTAGATACGGGACGTTGACCTGCAATGATAAATTCAGCATTTGGAACTTTCTTCAGTACTGAAGGCCAAATTTCCTCTACAAAATAAGATACCCCATCAATATTAGGTGCATAATCCATGTTACCAGTAAACAAGACTCTGTTTTTTGTATATGTATCTGTTCTAGGTTTGAAAACATCCGTATTTACACCGTTTTGCAATAATTCAACGTTAACTCCTGTATTCTGAATAAGATATTCTTGATCTTCTTTACTACAAACCAAAACCTTTTTGAACTTGGGAATCATTTGAAGTTCATAGTTAAATAGCCTTCTAAACTCAATTTTAGTAAGTATTTTAGCTATAAAATTATTGCTTTTTTGAATTCTTCTTTTCCAATACAAACTAAAGGCATCTGGTAAATCCAATATTACATTTTCACAACCCAGATTTTCAAAGTATTGAGCCATTCTTAAGTGTTGAACATGTATGGCATCAAATTTATGTTCACTGAGTAATTTATTTAGTCTATTTGCAAATGACGATGATCTAAAAAATGCCACTTGAATCGGACGATTGCTAAATATACCAAGACCAGCAGAAATAGCAGATTTCCATTTTGGTCTGTATTCGTAATTCAATGAATGAAACAATAATTTCTTGTTGCCCTTTTCATCTTTAAATGCCGTTGGTTGCAACAAGCTTGCTACCGAATCAATGTCTTCTTGGGTTTCGGCAATAGTAATCAAATGAAGTTCATGTTCTTTGCATAATTCGTTGGCTAAATTGAATATTTTCAATTTGTCACCCCGAAATGGTGGATATGGCACTCTGTTAGCAACGAACAAGATTTTCATTCTTGGCAAAATTATAACATTTATTTACGTTTTTTTAAAAAAGGATTGCTATTATTGTGTAAGTATCATGAATCTTAGTCAACGTTTAGAAACAGTTATTGAAAGCCAAACACTTGCCATGACCAAATTGGCAAGGGAAATGAAGGAAAAAGGTATGGATATCATCAGTTTAAGTATTGGTGAGCCAGATTTCAATACTCCTCAAAATATTTGCGATGCTGCTTTTGCTGCTATGAATGCAGGACAAACACATTACACTCCTGTTTCTGGAACGTTAGAATTTCGAAAAGCAATAAGCGAAAAATTAAAAAACGAGAATCAGTTAGACTTTGGCCCCAATCAAATTATTGTAAGCAACGGAGCCAAGCAAAGTCTTTTAAATGCGGTTTTGGCAATTTTAAATCCCGGCGATGAAGTATTGTTACCTGCACCTTTTTGGGTAAGTTATCCTTCTATGGTTACTTATGCTGGTGGAATTTCGGTTCCATTGGAAGGATTACCAGAAAACAATTATAAAGTTACTGCAACTCAATTAGAATCGGCAATTACCGATAAAACCAAGTTAATTATGTTCTCCTCTCCTTGCAACCCCAGTGGTTCGGTGATGAGTGAAAGTGAATTATCAGCTTGGGTTGAGGTACTAGAAAGACATCCTCATGTATTTGTAATTAGCGATGAAATTTACGAAAAGATCAATTATTCAGGAAAACATATCTCAATTGCCAAATATCCCTCAATGAAAAACAGGGTTGCCGTTGTAAATGGCTTATCAAAAGGTTACGCAATGACCGGTTGGCGAATTGGCTATATGGCAGGTCCTGAAGACTTGGTAAAAGCATGTGATAAAATACAAGGATTAATGACCAGTGGAGCAAATTCAGTTGCACAAGCAGCTGGAATTGAGGCTTTGAATGGTAAACAAGACTCAGTTCTTGAAATGAAAATGATTTTTGAAACGCGCAGAAATTTGATGTTTCAAAAATTGAATGAAATTGACGGATTAAAAAACATCAATCCCGATGGCGCATTTTATCATTTCCCCGACGTAAGTGCTTTTTTAGGAAAATCGTACAATGGCAATAAAATCAATACCTCCGACGAATTGTGCTTGTTTTTATTAGAAGTTGCTGGTGTTTCAATCGTTGCGGGCACGCCATTTGGTTCGCCAAATTGTGTTCGTTTATCATACGCAACCTCTGAGGAAATGATTATAGAATCTATTGAGCGTATTGGCAAGGCATTAAGTCTACTGAATTAAAATTGGTATATTTGCAGAATAATGACAAACAAAATCAACTTCGACGAACTTTTCAATAAATTCAATGGGTTAAAAGTACTTATTGTTGGTGATGTAATGGTAGATAATTATATCATTGGCAAGGTAGACCGGGTTTCTCCTGAAGCACCTGTTCCAGTTGTTGATGTTACTTCATTTGATTCAAGATTGGGCGGTGCCGGAAATGTTGCATTGAACATCAAAGCCATGGGCGGTATTCCAATTTTATGTTCTGTAATTGGAAACGATAAAGAAGGCGAAGATTTAAAGAATCTATTGGCAAAACAAGGATTAACATCTAGGGCAATATTGAGCAGTGATAAACGTAAAACAACCACCAAAACAAGGGTGCTTGGCAACAATCATCAACTATTGCGCATAGATCACGAAATAAAAACTGAGATTGATACGTTAGATAGCTTTTTGTTGGATGAACATTTCAACAGAGAATTGGAAGTTGCTGATGTTGTTATTTTTGAAGATTACAACAAGGGTGTTTTGCATGCTAAAAATATTGAGAAATTCATAAACAAATGCAATTCTGTTAATAAACCAACCATAGTTGACCCTAAAAAATCAAACTTTTTAACATACAAGAAAACAACTTTATTTAAACCAAATTTGAAAGAAATCAAGGAAGGATTAAATATCGAAAACAACCTCGATACAATTGAGGAAGTAATTGAAGCCGTTACATTGTTAGAAAGCAAATTAGGTAACACCATCTCAATGGTTACATTAAGTGAAAGAGGTGTGTTGATTAAAAAGGGTGAAGATTACAAAATCATCCCTGCTCATGTGCGTAACATTGCCGATGTAAGTGGCGCTGGCGATACTGTTGTGAGTGTTGCCGCACTTTGTTTGGCTTTGAATACAAATATTGAAACCTTGGCTGAATTAAGCAATTTAGCAGGTGGTTTGGTTTGTGAAAAAACAGGTGTTGTTCCAGTTGAAAAAGCAGCGTTATTGGCGGAAGCAAATAAGTTGAACTAATTTAACTTCCTTTTTTATTTTGGGGGACAAAATAAGTCCATTCATAAATTGAAATTTTTATATAAAAAGAAAGGCTGCGAAAATTCGCAGCCTTTTTTGTTAGTGATTGATTGGTTTATTATTATCTTACACCATTCATCATCTTCAATAGTTTAGAAGACAAGAAGAACAAGATAACAGCAGCGATACCTGCCATATAAACAAATAACATAAAGAAGTCATAAAGCGTTTCAATTTTAGTTCCAGCAAAAGAAGGTTTTACAGGTTTCAAATTCCAGAATTGCAATTTTTCTACTTTATCAAATTTACCAGTTTTTGCATTTTTTACTTCTGCAATTTCATGTGTCAATAGACTTGTATCGCTCAAAAGCACCGCTCTATCAATTTTGTCATTGCTAGATTTAATTACTTTTAAGTGGAATACAGAAATTTCCGCAGTTTTTGAAGTTGAATCAATGGTCAATGAAGTTAAACTATCTTTTTTATCAACCTTTACCGTAGCATATTTGGCAACATTTAATTTGTAAGTTGATTTAGGATCTGCTTTCCAAACATTGGTATCCAACATGTTTCCTTCAAGTGTTTTGATTAAAGCTGGAGAAGCTTCAGGAATATATGATTTTTCAATTTTAACTTCTTCAGGATACAAAGAACTTAATGTACCTGCAAATTTATTGGCAGCTGCGGTTGACAAGAACCACACTCCCATTAACAACGACGCCAATTTCACTGGTGCCAATTTATTTACCATAGATAATCCAATTGGCGATAAACAAAGCTCACCAAAGGTATGAATGGTGTATAAACCTAGTAACCAAACCATGCTTACTTTTGCTGATGGATCTAATCCTTTTACACCAAATGCAATTACCAAATAGCCAATTGCCAATAAGAACAATCCAATAGATTGTTTAAACGGAGAAGCTGGTTCCATTCCTTTGTTACCCAACCAACCCCATAACCAAACAAACAATGGAGCAAAAATTACAATAGCAACGGCATTTACACTTTGGAAATAAGAAGCAGGGACATTCATTCCCATAACTGTTCTGTTGGTTTGCTCCTCAGCAAAATAGGTTAAAGAAGCGCCAGCTTGTTCAAAAGCAGCCCAGAAGAATATTACGAAAAACGCTGCAATGTATACTACCCAAATTCTTTGTTTTTCAACTTTAGATAATGCAGGATCTGTAATAATGAAATAAGGTGCAGATATAGTAAGTGAGAAAATAAATGATCCGATTAATCCTAAATCGAAATAGTTAAAGAACGCAGCAAAGGTTCCCACTAATATTACCAACGTACTTATTAATCTTGTTGGGCTCATTGGAATTGACTCAGTATTTGTATCTTGACGTGAGCTATTTGGTTTTTCACCTATTTGTTCTCCTGTTGGAGTAACAATATACTTATTTTTTAAAGTAATGAATAGAATTAAACTCAAGATCATACCTACACAAGCTGCCATGAATCCCCAACGGAAGTCACCAGGATTCTTTGTATCACCTAAATAGCCACACAACAAAGGAGCAATAAATGCACCTAAGTTAATTCCCATATAGAAAATCGTAAATGCAGAATCTACTCTTTTGTCACCAGCAGGATATAATTGACCCACCATGGTACTAATGTTTGGTTTAAAGAAACCATTACCAATAATTAAGAAAGTTAAACCCGCAAACATCAAAGTTGTTGCTACAGTAACATCTTGATAATAAGTACCAGCCAAGAACATTAACAATTGACCAATCGCCATTAAGACACCTCCAATGATGATGGATTTTCTATTACCCCAATACCTGTCGGCCATATAACCACCTAAAAGCGGTGTTAAATAAACCAAACCAGTGTAACTACCGTAAATGTCAGAAGCATGTGCTTTGTCAAAAAGCAAAGCTTTCGTCATGAATAAAATAAACAAGGCGCGCATTCCATAATAGCTAAATCGCTCCCACATTTCAGTCACAAACAGCACATATAATCCTTTTGGATGGCCTGTTTGTTGAGTTTTCGTTTCTATTGATTCCATAATTTCTTATTAATTTGGGGCTAAAATAGATAGAATTTTTGATTCATCATATGAAACTTGAAAATTTAGGGGGTAAAAATTATAGAAAATGGGCATTTTGTATTATTTTGCACCTCAATGATGGAATTAAAAGCCTCACAAATTGCCTTAGAAACCGGTGGAATATTCCAAGACTCTGAAGATATTGTAATTAACTCGGTGAGTAAATTAGAAGAAGGACAAAAAGGATCTTTGGGTTTTTTTGCAAATGCAAAATACGAAAAAGCATTATACAGTTCTGAGTGTTCTGTGGTTTTTGTACCCGCAGATTTTGTTCCAACCCAAACTTGTAGCGCCAAATTAATTAAACATACCAATCCCTATTTTGCATTTTGTACAATTCTTGCAAAATATTTCGATCCCAATGAAAAGAAAGTGGGCATAGAACCAACTTCATTTGTACATCCTTCAGCAACTTTGGGACAAAACGTTTATATAGGACATCATGTAACCATTGAAGAAAATGTAATTATTGGTAACAATTGTCAAATTGAATCTGGTACATACGTTGGTAAAAACTCTAAAATTGGCGACAATTCGAAAATTTATGCCAATGTTTCAATTTATTCAGGAACTATTGTTGGCAAAAATTGCATTATTCATTCGGGTACTGTAATAGGCAGCGACGGTTTTGGTTTTGCTCCTATTGGTGGCAGATATGTAAAAATCCCCCAAGTTGGAATTGTAACATTGGAAGACGATGTTGAAATTGGTGCAAATTGCGCTATTGACAGGGCAACAATGGGAACAACCATTATCAAAAGAGGCACTAAATTAGATAACTTGGTTCAAATTGCGCATAACGTTGAATTAGGAACAGATATCGTTATTGCATCGCAAACTGGAATTGCCGGCAGCACCAAAGTTGGCAACAACAGTGCTTTTGGAGGACAAGTAGGTGTTGTTGGACATATTACCATTGCAGAAAATACTTCAGTTGGAGCCCAAGGTGGAGTTACACAATCAATTAAAGAACCTGGTCAGAAATTAAGCGGTACGCCTGCAACCGATGTAAATACTTATCTTCGCGGTGTAATTGGAAGCCGTAAGGTTTCAGATATTATTAAAGAAGTTTCAGAACTTAAAAGAGAAATAGCATTATTAAAAGGGAAATGAACAATTTAAATCCTAAACAAACAACATTAAACAATGAAATAAGCTTTACGGGTGTAGGGCTGCATACTGGTGCAAGTGTTACAGTTACGTTAAAACCTGCTCCAGACAATCATGGATACAAATTCCAAAGAATTGATTTACCCGATGAGCCTATAATTGAAGCGGATTGCGACCTAGTAACAGATACTAGCCGTGGTACAACGTTAGAAAAAAAAGGCGCGAGTGTTTCTACTGTTGAACACGTTTTAGCAGCTTTGGTTGGCATGGAATGCGACAATGCCATGATTTGCGTTGACGGTCCTGAAATGCCAATTATGGATGGAAGTTCAATTGTATTTGTTGAAGGAATTAAAAAAACCGGTTTAAAAGAACTTGAATCTGAAAGGGAATATTTTGAAATTCCGTACAATATTCATTTTTCTGACCCTGATAACCAAGTCGAAATTATTGCAATGCCTGTGAATGAATACCGATTAACTGTGATGGTTGATTATAATTCACCGGTTTTAGGTACGCAACATGCGTCTTTGACACATTTAAGTGATTTTCACAGTGAAATCGCTTCTTGTAGAACCTTCTGCTTTTTACATGAATTAGAATATTTATTGGCAAATAACCTTATTAAAGGTGGCGATTTAAACAATGCAATTGTTGTTGTTGATCGCGCGGTAAATCAAGAAGAGCTTGACCGATTGGCAGTTATTTTCAAAAAAGATTCTGTTGAAGTGAAGAAAGAAGGCATTTTAAATAACCTTGATTTAAGATTTCAAAATGAACCTGCTCGTCATAAACTACTAGATATGGTTGGTGATTTGGCTTTGGCTGGTATGCCAATCAAAGGTCAAATTATGGCTGCACGTCCTGGACATGCAAGCAATGTTGCATTTGCCAAAAAAATCAAGCAAGCAATCAAAAAGGAACAACGCAGAAAATTAGATGGTAGACCGTATTACGATCAAAATGAAAAACCTGTGTTTGCAACCAAAGACATTATTAAAATATTACCCCACGCCCATCCTTTTCTATTGGTTGATAAAATCATAGCTATGGATAAAACATCCATTGTTGGCGTGAAAAACATTACTTACGACCAACCATTTTTCAATGGTCATTTTCCTGGAGATCCAATTATGCCAGGTGTATTGCAATTAGAAGCGATGGCACAAGCTGGAGGGATTTTGGTTTTAGGAACTGTTGAAGATCCTGAGAACTATGGAACTTATTTCTTGAAAATTGACAACGCAAAATTCAAAGACAAAGTGGTTCCTGGTGATACGTTGGTAATGAAATTAGAATTAACTGAACCCATTCGCAGAGGTATTTGTGTTATGAAAGGCCGCGCTTGGGTTGGCGATAAATTGGTTTGTGAGTCTGAAATGATGGCTCAAATTGTAAAAATAAATAATTAAGATGATTCAACCGTTAGCTTATGTCCATCCTACGGCAAAAATTGCCGACAACGTAGTTATAGATCCATTTGTAACCATTCATGCCGATGTGGTCATTGATGAGGGAACTCATGTGATGTCAGGAGCTGTAATCTTTAAAGGAACTAGAATTGGTAAAAATTGCAGGATTTTTCCTGGTGCGTCCATTGGCGCAATTCCGCAGGATTTAAAATTTGATGGTGAAGAAACCCTAACCATTATTGGCGATAATACCACAATTAGAGAATATGTTACCATCAACAAAGGAACAAAAGCCCTTGGTTATACCAAAGTTGGACAAAATTGCCTTTTGATGGCTTATGTACATTTGGCTCACGATTGTGTTATTGGCGATAATTGCATTTTGGCAAATAGCGTACAAGTTGCAGGCCATGTTACCGTGGGTGATTGGACAATTCTTGGCGGAGCAGCTTTGGTTCATCAATTTGTTAAAATTGGAAAACACGCCATGATTAGCGGCGGTTCTTTGGTAAGAAAAGACGTCCCTCCATATACAAAAGCGGCAAGGGAGCCTTTGAGCTACGAAGGTGTGAATAGTATTGGATTAAGAAGAAGAGGTTTCTCAAATGAAAAAATATCTGAAATTCAAGATATTTACAGAACCCTATTTGTGAAATATTCAAATACTGCAAAAGCTACCAAAATTATTGAAACTGAATTTGCACCAACCCCAGAACGCGATGAAATTATGTCGTTTATTAACGATTCTGACCGCGGTGTAATGAAAGGTTACAGTACCAAATAACACATGATTGACATTGTTCTATCCAATTGCGGTAAGAACTACCACAGAACTTGGTTATACCGTGGTGTCGATTTGCAAATCCCGATCAAACCGGGTTCTTCCTATGCAATTTTAGGTCCAAATGGTGCTGGAAAGTCAACTTTTACGTTGATGTTGACAGGACAAGTTTCACCTACCGAAGGTTCACTCATTTGGAAATCAGAAAATCGTATGATTGAGGAGCACGAACGACAAGATTTTTACAGTTTGGCGTCGCCTGCATTAGAATTACCTGAGGAATTCACAATTGAGGAGTGGTTTCATTTTCATTCTAGCCTAAAACCTTTTAGTTCAGATGTAACTGTCAATAAAATTATTGAGCTGTGTGAATTTCCCTCAAAAATTAAAAACAAACCTTTGATGCACTATTCTAGTGGTATGAAACAACGGATAAAGCTATGTTTATCGATATTAGGCAATGAACCATTGTCGATTTTAGACGAACCATTAACCAATTTAGATACCAAAGGAATTGAATTGTATCAATCTTTGATTCAAGAATACAAAAGCAAAAAGTGTTTTATTGTTGCTTCAAACAGAGAAGATGAATATTATTTCTGTAAAGAAAAATTTGTAATTGGACAGAACGTATTAGTTCCTGTTAACCAATAATTTACTTACAAGTACCTCTCCCAGTTCATTGGTCATTTTAATGAGATAAATTCCATTTGGCCATTGTTGTTGAATTTGAACCTGTTTTTCGTTTCTATTCATAAACGATTCTTGTATCAATTGCCCATCAATATTAAAACAAGATATTTTCCAATTGAAATTATTTATCGGCAATTGAATCACAAATTGATTATTTGAAGGATTGGGATAAATAACAACTTTTAAGTCCTTAGCTATCTTGTTGATTGCGCCAAATTTGCCATCCTTTTCATTCACTGCAAATTCAAGACCACCACGCAGTAAACCAAAGAACATTTCAGGAATGCTGTCACCATTAATGTCAGCAATGGCAGGCACAATTTGTCGTCCGATATATGGCGAAATGGTGTCTTTTCCTGCAACTTGAAAGAGGAAAGTTTCATCGGCAATTAAACTGTCTGTGATATCATGATTATTAAAATGATATAATCTAGGGGTTCCAAAATATGTTCCTAAAACAAGTTCGTCAACGCCATCATTGTCCAAATCCGCTATTTTGGGAACTGCATAACCATAGCTGTCAAAACCGGCAGGAGAAATATCTTCGCGCCATAAATTGGCTCTCATTCCCCAAGCGTTTTTACTTACTAGCTCGAACTCAGGAAAAGCGCCTCCAAGTCCTTTGAATACAGCCACCCTCCCATTATACATTCCAACAATCAAATCATTGATATTGTCTTTGTTGTAGTCATATATTTCAGGTGCAAAAGTTTGCTCACCACTGTAATTTTCAAAATTCAATAAGCTGTTTGTTTTTACCTTAAACACACATGGTTTGTTTTTGCCAGCAGTATTTTCATACCATACTATTTTACCTGCAGCAGTTCCCAACAATATATCAATATCTCCGTCATTATCAATGTCTCCGCAAACTGGAATAATGTGTTGAAAAGCTGAATCGCCTAATAAAAACTTCTTGTTTTTTAAGGTATATACTGGTTTTGTTTTGGTTCCCGTGTTTTCGTAACAGGATATTTCATCCTTTAATCCGCCTGAAATTTCAAAATCACCATTGTTGCCCACAATCAAATCTAAATCGCCATCGGCATCATAATCAATAAACGCAGGTGCAGACCGGGCTCCGAAATCTAAAGATTTATCTACCAAGAAATTTTCTTTATGCAATTCAAAATTAGCGCCCTTCTTGGTGCCTGTATTTTTGTAATAAAAAACTTGATTGGTTTCTTTAACATCGGCAACACCATTCGGTGCCAAAACCAAATCGGTTAAACTATCTGCATTGACATCAAGCATATATCCTGCTGGAAACGTAAACGCTTGGAATGATTTCCCTTTAACAGGAAACATCGTATCCCACGCAACCATGGTATCGTAGTATTTCTTATTTTCAGACTTTCCATTCTTCAATTTGGTAATTTTTTTGAAACCAACATTTGAAATATACATTTCATAGTCTCCGTCGTTGTCATCATCAAAAAACCAACAACTGGCACCTCCGTTGTGTCGGGGAGCTGGACGAGGCTTTAATTTTGGATTAAAATTGGGATTGCCATTTTGCAAATAGCAATTATTCAGCTTGATATTATTATCAAAACCCTCCCAAAAGTAACCAAAACAATAATCCATATTTTGGAACTCGAATGTATCTTTTGCCCATTTAAACTCAGATCTAACATCCTTAAACATAGTGTATGTTAAATAAGTCGCATCATAAGTAATGATGTCTAAATCCCCATCATTGTCCAAATCTTTAATTTCGGGCAAATCTGTTTTCGCAGTTGAAATACTTAATGAATTGTAATAAATAAAAGAACCAGAATCAAACTGATTTCTGTAGTATTGAGCACCTAAGTCTTTAAATTTCAATGGACCAGAAACAGGAGTAATATTCAAAGAAATCATCAATTCACCTGCATCGGCAATTGTGAAAACATCTAATTTGCCATCACTGTTTAAATCAGCGAGTTTATAAATATACTTTCCAGCTGGTAACAAATGTTCAAATTCAGGGGAATACTTAAAATTGTCTCCCGACACCCTTAAGAATGTCATGATACTAAAATCGGACCGATCAAAGGCAATAATGTCAGTTTTGCCATCTAAATTCAAATCCATCATTTGCAATTGAGGAGAATTCATTCCCCCAACAAATGGCGATTCAAGGGTATTCCCATTCTGAATAAAATCAACATATCCAGATTTTTTATAGCGAATTTGACCATTTACACCCACTAACAGAGTGAAACTTAACAAACACAATAAAAGCCCTAAGTATTTATATGACAGTTTATTCATAATGGATTTACTCAAATATACGAAATTCTAAATGATTATCAATTTACAAACCTTAAATTTGAAGAAAATTGATTATGCTGAGTATTAGCGAAATTTACGAGAAATACATAGAATGTGGCTATCAGGTATCTACTGATTCCAGAAATATAATTCCCAATTCATTGTTTATTTGTTTGAAGGGACAAAGTTTTGATGGAAATAGGTTTGCCTTAGAATCATTAGAAAAAGGTGCCAATTATGTTATCACAGAAGATACATCGTTACAAAACGATAAAGTTATTCTTGTAGAAGATTCTAATCAGGCACTACCCGATTTGGCAGTTTACCACGCCAAACAAATTCCAACTAAATTAATAGCAATCGGCGGTTCTAATGGCAAAACAACCACCAAAGAAATTTGCCAACGTGTTTTGGAGGGACATTTTGATACCAAATGTACCCAAGGAAATTTCAATAACCATATTGGTGTTCCATTGACTTTGTTGTCGCTAAAACCTACAACAGAAATTGGTATTATTGAGCTTGGAACAAACCATCCGGGTGAAATGAATTATCTCTGCAATATGTTTTCACCAATTTCAGGGGTAATTACAAATATTGGAAAAGAACATTTGGAAGGTTTTGGAGATATTGAAGCAGTTGCAAAAGAAGAAAGTGAAGTATATGTTCAATTAACACAATCAAATGGATTGGCAATGATCAATTTAGATGATCATTGGTTAAGCAACATGTCGAAACGTTTATCAAATAAAATGACCTATAGTGTGCATGATAAATCGGCAAATGTATATGCTGAAATTGTGTCAGAAATGCCTTATTTGGTTTTCAATTTGTTTCATAATCAATCAGACGTTGGACAATTCGAAGCAAAAATTGGTGGGGCTCATAACCTATCTAATATTTTGGCGGGTATTTGTTTTGGATTATCCTTTAACATCACACCAAAAGATGCGGCAGAAAGCGCCTGTGAATATACACCATCGAACAACAGAAGCGAGTGGATACATTACAATCATTGTGATGTATTATTGGATGCATACAATGCAAATCCTAGCAGCGTTGAAGCCGGCATCAAAAGTTTTTCTACTCTAGAGGGAAAGAAAATCGTACTACTCGGCGACATGTTAGAGCTTGGAGCTTCAGCTCATGCTGAACATAAAGCGATATTTGATTTAACTCAATCGCTGAATATCGATGAAGCCTATTTTGTCGGGGAACACTTTTACGAAGCTGTTGGAAATTACCCAATGAAGTTCTCAAATGCAGATACTCTTTTGGCTTGGTTAGACACCCATCCTATTGATTGTAAATACGTTTACATCAAAGGAAGCAGAGGCATTAAAATGGAAAAGTGCTTGGAGCATTTTAAAATTAAGGATTAGACAGATTAGACTGGTTAGGCGGATTAGACAGATTCAAATTAGACAGAAACGAAGTTTAATTATCAGATTTAACTAAACAAAAACAGCGAGAAGATTCTCGCTGTTTTTGTTTTATAATATTTAAAATCTTTTTAGAATTTCATGATTCCGATTACCAATCCGGTGATTACCAAATTCACCAATGCCAACGGAATCATAGATTTCCATCCTAATCTCATCAATTGATCATATCTAAAACGAGGCAATGTCCATCTGATCCACATGAATACAAATACCAAGAACAATATTTTGGCAAACATTACTGCAACTTGAGTTAGACCCAATAAGGTTGGATCAGTTATGTGACTCATTCCAGGGAAATTATATCCCCCCAAATAAACACAAGAAATTACGGCACAAGAAACAAACATGTTGATGTATTCAGAGAACAAATAGAAACCAAGTTTCATACTTGAGTATTCCGTGTGATAACCACCTATCAATTCAGTTTCACATTCTGCCATATCAAAAGGCGCTCTATTACATTCTGCCAAAGCAGAAACAAAGAATAATAAAAAACCTAGTGGTTGATATAGGATATTCCAATGCCAACCTGGTTGTTGTGATACAATTTCATTCAAGCTTAAAGTACCACTCATCATAATAACGGCAATAAGCGATAAACCCATACTCAACTCATAACTAATCATTTGTGCACTCGCACGAATGGCACCATAAAGAGAATATTTATTATTTGAAGCCCAACCACCAATCATAATTCCGTAAACACCAACACTTACAATTCCTACAATATACAAAACACCAATATTGATATCGGCAACTTGCAAAGCAATAGTTCTACCAAAAAGTTCAATACTTGTTCCCCAAGGAATTACAGCACTGGTAATTGTTGCAACAATCATTGCAACGCCCGGACCTAATATAAATAACCATTTTTCAGCATTTTTCGGTATGATCTCTTCTTTGAAAATCAATTTTCCACCATCCGCAAACGGCTGAAATAATCCGAATGGACCTACTCTATTTGGTCCCAAACGATCTTGGAAGAAAGCCGCGATTTTTCTCTCACCGAAGGTAAGATACAAGGCAACTACAAGTGTAATCGCAAGGATTACAACTATAAGTACCAATTTTTCTAACATCATTGCACTATCCATATTCGTTATGCTTTATTTAATAAAGGTGTGTGAATTGGTGCCGCTTTTTCATAATGGTTAGCGGATATAACCGAATGTCTGTCAATATGACGCGGACCTTCAATTTTCCAATCAGAAAGTTCTTTTTTGTTGAAACGACAATCATTGCAAATGAATTCTTTAACCTCGCCGTATTTGTCTTTACGCGCAGTAACCCTTGCAATTTCATTTCCAATCATCCAAACTACTGCATTTCCACTGCATTTTCCGCAGCTGCAACTTGCATCCATAGGTTTGGTATACCAAACACGACTTCTAAAACGGAAAGTTCTATCGGTCAATGCACCAACCGGGCAAACATCAATAACATTTCCAATGAATTCATTGTCAAGGCTATTTTCAATAAATGTTCCAATTTCTGAAGCATCTCCACGTTTCAATACTCCATGTTCACGGTTGTCTGTCAACTGATTCGCAGTATAAACACAACGGTAACATAAAATACATCGCGTCATGTGCAATTTGATATATTCACCAATGTCAATTTGGTCAAATTCTCTGCGTTCAAATTCATAACGAGAGTGACTTGCACCATGTTCAAATGCCAAATCTTGCAAACTGCACTCTCCTGCTTGGTCGCAAACTGGGCAATCTAAAGGATGATTGATGAGCAACAATTCAACTACACCTTTTCTTGCATCGAGAACTCTTTCGCTTGATTTATTTTTAACTATCATTCCATCCATAACCGTTGTGCTGCAACTTGCAACCAACTTTGGCATAGGACGGGGATCTTTTTCGCTACCTGCAGCAACTTCTACCAAACATGTTCTGCATTTTCCACCACTACCTTTTAGTGATGAATAAAAACACATTGCAGGAGGAACAACATTGCCTCCGATTTGGCGAGCAGCGCTTAAAATAGTTGTACCTGGATCAACCATGATGGTTTGATCGTCGATGGTAACTTTTATTTGCTGAATTTGTTCAGACATCTTTTATGCGTTTACTTTTTCAAAAACTTTTTCTGTAACTAAACCGTAATTTCTTGTAGTACAAGCATTCGGTTCTTTAACATGCCACTCAAATTCTTCACGGAAGTGACGAATTGCAGCAGCTACTGGCCATGCCGCAGCATCACCCAACGGGCAAATGGTATTTCCTTCAATTTTACGTTGAATATCCCACAACAAATCAATGTCTTCGATTTTTCCATGGCCATATTCTAATCTATGAAGTACTTTTTCCATCCAACCTGTTCCTTCACGACAAGGCGAACATTGGCCACAACTTTCATGGTGATAGAAACGAGAGAAATTCCAAGTATTTCTTACAATACACTGATCTTCATCATATACAATGAACCCACCAGAACCAAGCATACTGCCTGTAGCGAATCCACCTTCAGCCAAACTCTCATAAGACATCAATCTATCTGTACCTTCAGCTGTTTTACAAACCAAATAATGAGGTAAAATTGGCACTGAAGAACCTCCAGGCACGCAAGCTTTTAACTTCTTGCCGTTTTTAATTCCCCCACAATATTGATCTCCGTAAATAAATTCTTCAACTGAAATTCCCATTTCAATTTCATAAACACCTGGCTTATTTATGTTTCCACCAGCTGAAATCAATTTTGTTCCGGTACTTCTTCCAATACCAACACCTGCATATGCTTCACCACCTTCATTTACAATTGGAACAACTGCACAAATGGTTTCAACGTTGTTTACAACAGTTGGACGTTGCCACAATCCTTGAATTGCAGGAAATGGTGGTTTCATACGGGGATTTCCTCTTTTGCCTTCCAAGCTTTCAATCAATGCAGTTTCTTCACCGCAGATATAAGCCCCAGCACCAGGAGAAACCGATAAATCTAAATTAAATCCAGATCCTTTGATATTTTTTCCTAACCAACCATTTTGATATGCTTCGGCAATTGCTTTTTCAAGAATTCTCAAAACATACATATACTCTCCGCGGATGTAAATGTATGATTGTTCGCAACCCAATGCAAATGACGACAAGATCATTCCTTCGATAAGCAAATGAGGGATTTTCTCCATCAAATATCTATCTTTAAATGTACCTGGCTCACTTTCATCGGCATTACATAAAAAATGACGTGGAACACCTTCAGGCTTAGCAATGAAACTCCATTTCATACCAGTAGGGAAACCTGCACCACCACGACCGCGAAGGCCAGATTTTTTCACTTCTTCAACAACCTCTTCTGGGGTCATTGATTTGAGGGCTTTTTCAACAGCAGCATAACCGCCTGTCTTACGATATACATCGTAAGTATGAATTCCTTCAACATGAACGTTGTTTAATAATAACTTTCTAGACATGTTATTCTTGCCCCATATAATTTGCAACAGGATTTAATCGGTATTGTTCGATTAAAACATCAACTTTCTCTTCTGTTAGGTGTTCGTGAAACTTTTCACCTGCTTGTAGCATTGGAGCATATCCACACGCACCCAAACATTCAACTGTTTTGAGGGTGAAGATTCCATCTTCTGTAGTTTCACCGTCTTTGATACCCAATTTCTTTTCAATGTAAGAAACAATTTTCTCAGCACCTTCAATCATACAAGGACCTGTACGACAAACTTCTAACTTCACTTTTCCAACTGGCTGAGTGTCATACATTGAATAAAATGTAGCAACTTCATACACCTCAATTGGCTGAATCAATAACAATCTCGCTACATAATCCATAACAGGAGCTGATAAATATCCGAAATGGGCTTGCGCAATATGCAAAACACGAATTAACGCGCTTTTTTGTTTTCCTTCAGGAAACAATGAAGTAATTCGTTGTACTTCATCGAGTAGTTCTTTAGGAAATTGAATGTTTTCTATATTTTGATTTTCCACAAATTTTAAAATTAAGCGTCCAACTCTCCTGCAATTACATTCATGCTACTCATCGTTAAGATAGCATCGCTCAATACTGAACCTTTAATCATTTCAGGATAAGCTTGATAGTAGATAAAGCAAGGTCTTCTAAAATGCAATCTGTATGGAGTTCTACCCCCGTCTGATACCAAATAGTAACCCAATTCACCGTTTGCACCTTCTACTGAATGGTAAACCTCACCGGCAGGAATTGGAGTTTCACCCATGGTAATTTTGAAATGGTAAATTAATGCTTCCATACTTCTATATACCTCTTCTTTTGGAGGAAGGAAGAAAGATGGTACATCACCATGATAATTGCCAGCAGGTAAATTGTCTTTTGCTTGATGAATGATTCTTAAACTCTGACGAATTTCCTCTTGACGAACCAAGAATCTATCGTAAGTATCACCGTCTTTACCAATCGGCACATCAAAATCAAAATCTTGGTATGAGCAATAAGGATTCATAACGCGAACATCGTAATCAACACCTGCTGCTCTTAAGTTTGGACCAGTAAAGCCATAACTTAACGCTCTTTCACCTGTGATTGGACCAGCGCCAATAACACGATCCATAAATATTCTATTTCGTTCTAGAAGATTTGTAAAATCATCGAAGATGATATGAAACTCTTTTAAGAACTTATCCAATTTTTGAAAAAACACAGGACTAAAATCTCTATCAAAACCACCAATTCTTCCAACGTTGGTAGTTAATCGAGCACCACATATTTCTTCAAATAAATCGTATATTTTTTCTCTTTCTTGGAATACATAAGTAAAACCAGTTAAAGCACCGGTATCTACACCAATTACTGAATTACAAACCAAGTGATCTGCAATACGTGCCAATTCCATCACAATAACACGCATATAATCGACGCGTTTTGGAATTTCCGCACCAATTAGTTTCTCAACTGTCATGTGCCAACCCAAATTGTTAATTGGAGATGAGCAATAATTCAAGCGATCTGTAATTGGAGTAACTTGCTGATAAGGTCTTCTTTCAGCTAATTTTTCGAAGGCTCTATGAATATAGCCAACAGTAGGTTCTGCACTGATGATTCTTTCACCATCAACTTTCAAAATATTTTGAAAGATACCATGTGTGGCAGGATGTGTAGGACCAAGGTTCAGGGTTGCTATTTCCCCGTCTACGGTATCTAAACTAGTAAGTTGCCCGTTTTGATTAATTTTCAATTCGCTCATCTTCCAAAAAAACTATCTTTTTTATCGCTTCTTGTTTCATCTTCAAGGGCGTATTCTTTTCTCAATGGATGGTAATCCATATCGTCCATATTTAATATTCTTCTCAAATCAGGATGTCCCTCAAATTGAATTCCGTAAAAATCAAACGTTTCTCTTTCCATCCAATTCGCTGCTGGAAATAAATTCACCATCGTTGGGATAGACAAATCAGCAGTTGCCAAATTCACTTTTAAACGCAAACGAATGTTCTTGTATAAATTGTGCATGTGGTAAACCACTTGGAATTCTTGATTTTCAACAAGTGGATAATGTGCACCACATATATCTGTTAGAAAACCAAAACCCAAATCATTTTTTAAATTTCCCACCAAATCAATAATGGAATCTCTTGAGCAAACAATATTTGTCATTCCATAACTGTCGGTTGTAATTTCGCAATTAGGGAATTTCAATTCTATGTTGCTAATTATTTCTTGAATTGCAGAATTTTTCATTATTTGGTAGTTTCAATATTATAACTTTCCAACATTTTCTGATATTCATCGCTATTTCTTCTGCGTAGACTCTCGTTTTTAGCCAATTCTTGGATCTTCATAAGGCCTTCAATAATTTGCTCAGGACGAGGAGGACAACCAGGAACGTAAACATCCACGGGAATAACCTTATCAATACCTTGTAAAACACTGTAAGTATCGAAAATACCTCCAGTACATGCGCATGCACCCACAGAAAGCACCCATTTAGGTTCTGCCATTTGATCATAAACTTGTTTCAAAACAGGTGCTAATTTCTTAGAAATTGTACCCATCACCATCAATAAATCACACTGACGTGGTGTAAAGCTCAAGCGCTCTGAACCAAAACGAGCCAAATCATAATTTGCGCTCATCGTAGCCATAAATTCAATTCCGCAACAAGACGTTGCAAAAGGCAGTGGCCAAAGCGAATTTGCCCTTGCTAATCCTATTGCTTTATCCATTGAAGTTGCAAAGAAACCTTGTCCTTCGTGTCCTTCTGGTTGTTCAACAATGTTTACCATCTTAACTTATTTTTCCCACTCAAGGGCACCTTTTTTCCAAACATAAATAAATCCAATTAAGAAAAATCCAATAAATGTAAGCACTGATACAAAGCCAGCCCAACCCATTTCTTGGAAATTAACCGCATAAGGATAAAAGAAAATCACCTCTACATCAAATAATACGAATAATATTGCAGAAAGAAAATACTTTACAGAAACCGGAAATCTTGCATTTCCTTGACTTTCAATACCACATTCGAAATTTTCTTCACGTTGCTTTGTTTTTCTATTAGGACCTAACAAA
>CANFLS010000037.1 GCA_947447955.1 Flavobacteriales bacterium
CTTTCAAATATTTCGGTTGAGGGATGCTTGCAATAACACCAAATCCTGAAGTACCATAATCCCAACGAACACTTCTAGGATGGAAGAAGAATCTACCATTACCACCCTCTTTCATGAAGATAGAAAGATTAATGGCTTTTGAAGAAACAGGTTCGAATTTCGCAGTGAATATCCTTGAAACATTCGCGCCAGAACCCAAATCAATAATTTCTCCGGTAAAGGTATTATCACTTGTGATATTCGCCCCGGCAAAATTTATTAATTTAACAGCATCATAGGTTACTCTAGTAATAGTGTCACCATCACTGTTCAATAAATCATATACAATATGTTTAGAATTTCTTTCACGCACCAACCAAGTAAGCTTGGTTGATTTTACTTTAGTTGGACATTCAATTTGATCTAAAATACCGTCATTATCATCATCCAAATCATTTATATCATTTAACTTATCACCATCAGTATCAAGGCAATAGTTTTGTTTTTTATCTAAATACCAACTTGCTGGCGTGTAATTGTTAATTGCATAAATCGAATCAGAATTCTCAACTAATGCAGACAACCCATTCACCCCAAATGGACCGGTAATTGATTGATCAGAATAAGATGTTGTTTTTAAATGACCGGCTTCTACTGCATCAGAGCAGCCATCACCATCACTGTCTTTATCTAAAGAATTTAATTTACCATCTCTATCTGAGTCTTTTTTACCATTACACAAATGCACTTTTAAAGTATACCCTTCGGCACTAAAACTCGCCGCAGAAGTAGTAAAGTTTGCGTCTATTTTAAAAGGTTTCGCAATATAATTTGTATAAAACACAACCTTCCAGGTTAGCGTGCTACAAGCAGCAGCAGTATTTTGAATTAATTTCGCACCTGGTTTAATTGCAACTCCATTACCATGAGATGATAATTGATTATTGGGGTCATATACATATGCTACAACACCTGGAGTCCAATTTAATGTAATTTCTTGATTGGCATTGTTTGTAGCTCCGTTTGTACTTCCCACGAAGAAAGGCGCAAATTCTACACTATTCAAGGCAGTTGAAGATACAGGCGCCAAACTAATTGACAAATCATAAGCTTTATCAGATTCATTAATTAAAAAATGAACCCCTTCAGTAGCATCGGTAGCAGATGATAAAGAAGTTAAATTTTTGAATCGAAGTTGAGCAGTAGATACCAAGTTCCCCAATCCAAAATTCCCTCCTATGGCTTTGTCATTTGCATAGTTTAATAAATACGTCTTTGAGAATGTAGCTTGACCACAATCCAATTCGTTATAATCGGTAATACCATCGTTATCATCATCTATATCGTCAATATCGCGAACACCATCATTATCTGTGTCACCACAACCATTTGTACCAGAATATGCCAAATAAGAAGTACTTGCAAAAGTGGTATTGGCAGTTTTAGTATCATTATTTTCAATTGAATTAGATAATCCATTGCTTCCATATGGAGACGGCACAGTATTTCCTGATTTTATTGCTCCAGACTCTTGTGCGTCACCACAACCATCATTATCACTGTCTTTATCTAAATAATCGCAAATTTTATCATCGTCAGTATCTTCCAAGAAACCTAAGTCCATATCTAGACCATAAGCTTCTGTTGAAAAACTTGCCGCAGTAGTTTGATGTGAAGCAACCAAAAAGAACTCATTTGGCATATTCACTGTTAAATAACGTATATACCAAGTTGCAGCAGACGTAGTTACAGCAGTTGTAAAATTCAAAATTGCTCCGGCTGCTATTGTATCACCGGTTGCATAGTTTGCAATTTGGTTATTAGGATCTACTACAATACCAACTACATCTGGATTCCATGATAAACGAATTTTTTGAATGTCGTTACTCACCGCTGAATTTGGATTTTTTGGCATATTCGGACCAAAACGTACTTCGTTTAATATTGATCCAAATTCAGGTGTTACACGTATAGTTTGACTAAATGCAGCATCATTATCTGAAATCACGTAATGCAAACCATCTAAATATTGTACAGTTGAAGCGGTTAATGCTGTACCAGCGGCAGAGTATACAATTTTAACAAATGCCTTGGCTGATCCATTTTGAGCATATGCATTAATTTCTTGCTTATTTACCGTTGTTACCGGAGTTCCATTTTGCACAAATGTAGCACCTGCTATATTGGTTTCTTCGTAATCTAAAATACCATCATTATCATCATCTAAATCTATTACATCTTTTACTCCATCTGCATCAGAATCAACACACATTGAAACATCACTATTAATGGCTCTGTTGTATGTGGTTTTAATTTTGCTAACTGCAGTGATTGAATCGCTAGTTTCGAGATTGTTCTTGTATCCATTATTACCGAAAGGCCCAGTTAGTACTGAATCACTACTATTCGCCGACATACTCGATTCGAATGCGTCAAAGCAACCATCTCCATCAGAATCAACATCTAAGTTATTGGGTATAAAATCACGGTCTTGGTCTTGATAGGTACAAGTATTTATTGACAATCCAAACGACTCATAACTAATATTCGCTCCACTTAAATCAACGTGAATATTGTTAATGTAAAAAGAATCATCATATCTATTTGCATCATAAACGATTTTCCAAGTGGAAGTAGCTACTGTTCTGTCGGCCGTGGTAAACAATGTATCTCCATTTTTAAATACGGACATATGCCCATTTTTAGTTTGACCTTGAGGGTCATAAACATACGCGGGAACATTTGGGTACCACTTAGAAATAATAAATTGTTTGTCGCAAGTTTGAGTTCCGTAAATTGTATTTTTAGGGACATTAGGGCCATACTCAATTTTACTAAATCCAGGTCTGTGTTGTGAAACCTCATTCTCGATTGGATTTAAAATAAATTCTTCTTGATAACCTGCTGCATCATTATCAAACGTTCCAAAATGAACTCCACTTCCTTGATCTGTATTGGTTACAGTAAATGAATTCATACTAGAAAACCTAACTTTAAAATCTACAGTATCCTGATTGTTAATAAAATAACCCCAAATATTATTAGACCCGGAAGGTAAAGCTGAAGTAATAGCCAATGTTCCTTCAATTCTACTCAAAGAATTATCACATGCCAATTCTACAATATCTATTACACCATCATTATCATCATCAATATCTTTTAAATCAACAATTCCATCATTGTCAGAATCAGCACACATATTTATGTCTTTTGATAAAGCCACATAAACAGTGCTCATGTTTTTAGCTTCAGCTGTAAGTAGATCTGCAGTTTCTAATGAATTTGCATATCCATTTGTACCGAAGGGTGAAGATACCAAACTTGTTGTTTTGTTGGCAACTATACTTCCCTCATAGGCATCAAAACAACCGTCACCATCAGCATCCAAATCTCTCTTGTTGGGTTTTCCATCTCCATCTATATCGTCAGACAAGGTGGTCCCAATAGCCCAAACATCATAATTCACGGCAGTAGTTGAAGTACAATAAACTTCAGCTGAAAAATCAAATTGAGCAGTATCGTCCAGTAAAAATTCTATACTCCAATTTAATGCCGAAGTTGCAATAGATGCCGATTGGGTTATTACCGTGTTCGGATAAATAATTGAACCATTTGCAATATTAATTTGACTACTAGGATTTCTAACAATTGCAGGAATACCACCACGCCATTTCAATGTAATATTAGAAGCTTCATTTGAATAAGCGCCAATGTTCACGCTTGCAGGTCTGAAAACTACATTGTGTAATTTGCTCACAGATTCAACGTGCGCATCAAATTTATAATTATAAGCCGCATTCGATCTATCAGTATCATAAATTCTAAATTCTTGAGCCCTATCATTCCCATTTGCAAACCAAACACCTGCTTGGTTTGCATCGGAAACTTTCACATCAATTGATGTTGTTTCGGTAGCAGTTTTAGTTGTAAATGATTGTTTTAGTGCCGTTGTAATAACATCAGTTGTTTTGGTTAATCTAGGATTTTGACCTTCTTCTTTATCTAATAAACCGTCGTTATCATCATCAATATCATACAAATCGGCCACTTTATCACCATCAAAATCTGAACTATCGGTGTAAGTTGCGAAGGTAAAATATTGGCCATCAGCCAAATTAACTTGAATTTCCCAATTACCATCAACCAATTGCATTTCATATTCAGTAACACCTGCACCAAAATTTCCATCGTTATCAATCCATAATTTGGCATTGCCAGCTGTTGGAGGAAGTTTAGTACCGTTATAATCTCCTTGTTGTGCTGGAATTCTCAAAGTCACAGAACCAACAGTACCTTTTTCTTGCACAAACCATTCACGGCTTAATTTCCATCTGTCTTTCCTAAAACTTTCAGTTCCTTGCCATCCAACAGTATTCGTATTGTCATAGCCAAAGGCCATAAAAGAAGTATCAGCCGTAAATTCATTGGCATTTGTATTTTCTGTTTCAGCAAACTTGTTTAACGCAGCAGCAACGTAAAAATTATTATTTTCATATGAAACTTGGTTTCTAGATTGACGTTTATATAACGCACCATTATCATCTCTACCAATTGCAGTTACAAAATTATTGTAACCACTGCTCGCTCTAGTGGGGTCCCAAATTTTACCATAATTTGAGGTATAATAGGTTGCAGTTGTTGCCAAACTCCTACCCCATTTTATAGAAAGGTATGATTCTACTTTCAAACGTTCAGCATCAGTAATGCTACGATCATACATGATTACCTCATTAATTGCACCTTTCCAATACCATGCATCTGGAGCAGCATTTACAGCACTCCTCCCTCCAAGAGCCAAATTAAATAAACTTCCATTCGCCCCAAAGGCAGCCGCTGTATTTAACGTATTCGCAACATTCAATCCATTGTTAAACAATGTTCTCACTTGAGTTGCCGTAGATTTATATTGTGTTGAAGTAATATTTGAACCTAAATTCACAGAAGTCCAAGTTCCTGCTGTGTATGGTCCATGGGAACGATTCGCTCCATTATATGCCCCAATATGGTAAACATCACTCCAATTCCAGTTTACAAAATACCCTAAACTGTTCGCATCGCCTACTGCAGTTCTTGTATTTGACTCAGGCCAAGACAATGAAGAAAATTGAGAATATTCTGAAACACTACCAGCAGCTCTACCAGCCCAAAAACTTCCTTTGTTAGACCATAAACCATCATTTGCACCATCGTAATCCAATGATTTATTAAAGTTTACATATTTCAATTTTGGAGCACCATTGGTTGCCGCTGTCGCCCAATCTTCGCGCTCCATATGGAAACCAGAACCAGATAAATCCAATAATTCGAGGTAATTATGATTTTCATTGATAATTCTCAATCCCTCAGTTGGAGTAAACCAATATCCTAACTTGTTACTTACCCCTCCAGGGAAACCTTTAAATGTTGCAATTGTGAAATAATCACCATTGGTAAAGTCCACTTTTGCATACATATAATTCGTAGCAAAATCATCCTCATTAAAATTCTTTAATTCAACAAATTTATCAGCTGATGTAAATGAGGTATCAGAACTAATTACCAAATAGGCTTTTTGACCCTGTTTGATCATACTTGGAATTTTAAGCATTACCGTTCCAACTGTTCCCTTCTCCCAAACCTTATATACTCTTTGTAAACGTTTGTTCACCTTGATTCCTGTAGGTCCTGAAATATTTCTGATATACTCCACCGCGCCATTGTCGCAACCCCACAATAAGAATGATAAATTTTTACTAAATTGTTTCGGGTGATTGGTATTCATTGATGTAATTGTGTCAAGACCAATTGTAACTAAATCTGAAAATAATTTATTTTCATCGCTACCTGCATAATCCAATGGACTCACAACACGATTCACATTACTCATTCGCTGATCTAGGCCCGAGGCATCGTCTCTACCTATACCAACCAAATAACGTTTGTAAGGTGAATTCCTCGGTAAAGACCAAATGGTGTCACCGCTACTAGCCAAATATGAACTATTTAATGGTTTACCCCATTTAATGGCCAAATATGACTCAACTTTATTGATTTCAGTTGCAGTTAATGCCCTATCATAATGGATAAGTTCATTTCCAATACCGTTAAAATAATTTGTGGCTGCACCAATTGAACCTATATATAATGGTCCATTGTTACCATAAAAAGTTACAGCACCCGTTGTTGTGGTTGCACCTGAACTTCCATTTAGGTTTAACGACAATACTTTGGGTGTAGAAGCTGCATTATAAACTCCTGAAAGAATTTGAGTTGTATAAGCTGAAGTCGCATTTGTATAGTTTCCATAAAGCGTGCTTGTAGTTGAGAAGTTTATTCCCCATCTGAGCTGAGTTCCATCATTAGGTAAATTAAGAAATTGATAATATGCTGCCGTGTTTGTAGCACCAATCCTTACTTGCTCACCATATAATGACAAATAACTGGTAGTTGAATTGTTATATGCCGCAATTATATCAGTATAAGCAGTATACGCCGTATTCAATTTATACAAACCTATACTAGATCCTAGGGTTTGAGAACCGCTAAATCTCAATGCATTATTGAAATTTTTCACCTCTATTTTTGGTCTATTTGCAGCAGAATTTTGTTTAACATCCAATCCATTAGGACCTAAATCTTGCCAACGATAAACATTCCCTCTATTGTCTGCAAAAACACCTTTGTCTCCAGCAAACCACCATGCCAAACCAGAAGCTACACCGCCTGGAGCTTTAACATCAGTTGCAAACGTAAAATAATCTCCATTGCTAAAATCATATTCAAATACATAATAGTTTACACCATCAATCTGTTTTAACACTCCCATCACAAATTTGTCAGAACTATTAAAACTCGAATCTGTGCTCACTACCATATATACTGTATCACCAAATGACATTGCCGACGGCAACGCAACTGTAACTTTACCCATTGAACCAACTTCAGTTGCTTTCCAAATTCGGGTAATGCGATTATTTACACTTATACCACTCGGTCCAGCTAATGATGTTCTATAGCTTGGCGCTAAAAAGTTATGCGACCACGAAAAAAATGATTTGTCGGTTGTAAAAGTTGAAGTATTCTCTTCATTGATTCCAGCCAAAGTACCAATCCCTATAATTAGTCCTGTACCATCAATATCATCATTCCCACCAGATTGTTTTTGATTCAATCCCATTGCGTCATCTCTTCCAATAGAAAACACTTGGTATTTTTGAGTACCCACAGATGCAGGATTAAAAATAACCGCACCATCAGAAGAATAATGAATTGAATCCATCATCATACCATACTTAACCGAAAGATAACTTCTAACCTTCCTTCTTTCAGTTAAATTCAAAGCAGTATCAAAAACAATTACTTCATAAATATCACCAATAAATCCATTACCCAACTTACTTGGAGCCACAAGCGATGTATTCCAATAAACCGTATTGCTCGTTGTTGAAAAATTATGTTGCTTGGGAATTCCTGTTACATATGTTTGTTGACTATATGCCCAACTATTCGTTTTTGAACTAATATTAATTATAGATGGATACAAAGGATCATATCCGCTTGATGAGTAAGTAGTAGAATTCCATGCCCAGTTTTTTCTTGCACTTGATCCGAATCCATTATAGGTATTATAATTATTCCAAACATATTCATCACCCGATGCAACACCCCAATTTAATAATGGATACTTCTGTCCACTTGTTGCCAAGTTTGAACTCGCCTTACTTTGCATCACAAGAAACATTTCACCGCTCTTAGGATTACCGAATTGAAATCCCTTGGCACTTACATATTGTGAAGCCGTTGTATAGCTTACAGCAGGATGCATATTCAAGCCATTTCGAACATATTGAACACCTCCATAAACGGAATCCATGGAATTTGTACCTTTGGTAGATTCATCTCCCCAATATGTTACTACATTGCCACCGGCAGTATCATATTCTACTTCATGGGCTTTTAACCACAAAGCAGTTCTTTTTTTCTGAGGAAAATTTGAATTTTGTGCAATTGAAAATTTGGCTAAGCAAACCATCAAAAACAACATCGATACTTTTAAAAATTTACGCATTAAGTCTAATTAATTTTTCACGCCAAAATTAATTAGAGAACAACACAAATTTTGTAGAGCATATTCTACAAATATGTTTCTTAACTCAATAATAACCAATTATATAGAAATTAAATAGACAAAAATCTACAAATTTTACGCTCACTTTTCACACCAACTCACTTCAACCACTTAACCTGCTTCCAAACACCAATTAAACTATCTGAATAAGGCATTTTGATATTGAAATTGGGCTCATTGTTCCTGGTGGGGAATACTTCTTTTAAGGTGCGACTATTTTGTCCCTCAATAACAGAAACCAATGACTTTGCAATTGCTTTTCTAATGGTAGCATCGTAATGCTCAGTTGGGTACCACTGATCGGTAAAGCGAGATACTTTTTCATTTGCCTCCGGCAAATTGTAATTGTCTACCACCGTCACACCCCATTCTGAAAAACGCTTTTTCAAAAATAAATAATTGTAATCCAAATATTGAATTAACTCACAGTGATTAAACAAAGCATTTGCATGTTGCTTATTTGGAGGTAGAATATGAAAAATCAACCTCAAGCTTAATTTATTACAGATGGATACAATCTCTTTCAAATCTTGAACCCTTACGTTGTCATCATCCAATAGAAAAGCAAATTCTTTCACATAGGCATCAGCCATGTTTTTTACTTGAACCGGCAATTCTGGGCGTTGATCACTTGCCAATGCATCAATCCAGGTTTTTACAGTTTTGTACTTATTTGAAATGTAATAATCTTGTCCAATATTCGACAAATACTTCCCAGAAATATCAACCGAACGCCACCACTGAAACTTCAATCGTTCCATTTCCAAAGCATCTCTATGGTCGTAATACTTCAAACTCAGAAATAACCTCGTTAATAATGAGGGACGCTTGCTGTAGAACAACGCCTCTTGCTGGTTGCTGGCTTCATTGCCGCTAAACACCGCAGTGGGCCCACATGTCCGAATATTCACACCCAAAATAATAGTTTGATCATCATGACTGGCCATGAACTCCCAAGGAAGATGGATGTTGGGTTGTAAATTCAACATTTGCTTAAACAAACCCGGATGATAACTTTCATGGGTAACCGCTTCCACTTTTTGACTAGGAATATACAATTGCAAAAAGTCTGAAATACTCTCTTTTAAGGTGTCGGTCCATGGATTGTAGCTTGTATTGCTACTTTCCCCCAAATAGACAATGTCACCATTGTGAAATGCACTGTCGATTCTGTTTTTAACCATTGAATATTTTTGTACATCAGATGCATAAAACTCCTTCTGATATATGAAGTTAAATCCAATGAAAACAATGGCAACAAAGCCCAATCGAATCGCGATATGTATTAGAATTGTCTTCATGTTTTAAAATTGGAAATAAACAAAGGGGTGATTGACAGCGCCACCAAACATGGCAATACTTCCAATAAAGAAAACGTATAAAGACCATCTAGCTATGAATGGCAATTTCCCCAACCAAGAATCTGCCCGTTCTTTCATGATGTTGTTGTCTAGAACTACCCCAACAATCAAAAATAACCATATCAATAGACCTACGTGAATATTTTCAATACCCAAATTAGAACCCAACATCTGCTTGTAGACCAATTTGGCCTGTTCAATGGTTCCCGACCTAAAAAACACCAGGGTAATCATAAAAAACAAACCTGTTTTTATTTGTTTGAAACGCTCCCAAACTACAGATTGAATTTGAATGTTTTTAAATATAAACCGGTCAAACAAATATAAAAAACCTTGACTCAACCCAAAGTAAATCATGGTAATGTTTGCACCATGCCACAAACCGCTGGTAAAAAACACCAACATCACGGCAAACGCAAGCACCACCGGACCATTTTTATTTCCTCCAACAGGAATGAAAACATAATCTCTAAACCAAGTGCTTAAAGATATGTGCCACCTATGCCAAAACTCAGGAATGCTCTTTGCCAAAAAGGGTTTGTTAAAGTTATCCATCAAATGAATGCCAAACAACAATGCCGCACCCTGTGCCAATAACGAATATCCAAAAAAGTCTAAATACACTTGGAAAGTAAACAAGAAGGTTGCTACCCAAGTTGAAAGCAAATTGTATTTTGAGGGATTGGCGTAAAAGTCATCAACCACACCCGCCAAATTATCGGCGATGGCCACTTTCAGAAACAAACCGAAAATCAACAACCGCAGCCCATTTCTTACATCTTCCCAACGGGGTGAATATTGGGCAAAAAGTTGACTGTGAAGCCTACCAAACCTTTCAATAGGACCTGCAACCAACTGAGGAAAAAACGACACATAAAGTAAAAACTTTGGCAAACTCTTTTCAGGAGTTTCATCTCCGCGATAAACATCAACCACATAACTGATGCTTTGAAACGTATAGAATGATATTCCGGCAGGAATGGTGTATTTGCCAAGTTCTATAATCCAAGCAGTCCATTGACTTTGATACATCGACTTTGCCAAATTCGAATCGCCCAACGCAAAGTTGAAATATTTAAATAGAAACAGCATGCCAATGTCGCTTAAAATGGCTAGCCAAAGCCAGGTTAATCGTTTCCACTTTATTTCTGATTTATGAAGTTGTTTCGCTGCAAACCAATCTAAAAAACTGGTAAATAGCATCAATCCAGCAAATTCTAATTTCCAATAACTGTAAAAATAATAACTCGCAATCAATAGCCATACCCAACGAATTTTGAATGGCATTACAAAATAAACCAACCATACAATGGGTAAGAAAAACCAGAATTCTACAGAGTTAAACAGCACGGGACTGCAAGTTTAATAAAAATTAGGCAGAATTACTTTTGCACCACCACTTTTCCGGAAGAAACCTTCTGTCCCCCAAAAATCTTAAAAACATACATGCCATTGCTCACGTTTGAAATGTCAATTGCATTTTCACCCATAACCTTTGTTTCTAAAACCATTTGGCCCGACAAATTATACATGCAGAATTTGCGCTCGCCCAAAGTTGGAATGGCAACATGCAAGGTTTGAGAAGCTGGATTTGGATACACCCCAATTGCTTCAGTTTCCAATTCAGAAACCGACATTTTGGCCATATCACCTAAAAATGGATTGTCAATTCTCTTGCTAGTCCAAACCCTAAACTCACTAGGTTTAAAATTCACCGCCATGTTTACATTGGTCACATTCAAACTGTCGCCAGACAAATAATCGTACCACATTCCAGTAAATGGAAACGTAGGTGTAACGGCCTGGGCAGTCAAATCAAAACTACCGTACAACAAAGTTGTAAAGGTTCCACCATTGATTTGTAATCGTTTGAATTTTCCTGAAGCGTTCAATACAAAACTGACTGGAGCACTTACATCGGTGTAGTTTTTCTTCAAATGCAACATCATTGCATTCTTAAAATACAATCTTCTGCGGTTGTTATTGGTTGTCCAATAATCCCAACGAACCGGCTTAGGATCAAGCCTACATGAATTGTTAATGGTTCCATTTACGCAATAATTGATTGAATATTCGTATCCCAATTCATCAAACTGCCAAATCATTTTAGGACCTGGTGTTAACCACAAAAACGAGTACGACAAGGCCATTCTATCCATGAAAATAGGATTGGTTCTGGTGCTATAGCCCGAAACTGCGTTTCCATAATTGATACAAGAATAAGCCATTCTTTCCTCATCGTGGCTCACCGCATACGACACCAAATTCGGACCCGGAAAACTGCGTTTTGTATAATCAATTCCCCATCCAAAATCACTGTTATTAATTACTCCTTGTGCGCCTTGGTTCATGTTGTAATTGGCATTTCCCCAAAGCATCATGCCGTTTGAGGCCAGTTCTTTTTCCTCTGAATTATCGCCAAAGTGTTCAAGAATGGTATAGGCTTCTGAATCAACGGCTTTCACCGCGTTGTTATAATCTTTCCAAATGGCAATTCTACTTGCATCGTATTGCCCCATTACATTGGCATCGCTTCCAGAATTTTTCTGGGTAAATCCCTTGCTCAAATCAAAACGGAATCCATCTATATGAAACTCTTCCAACACATACTTCAAAATTCGTTTTACGTAGTATTTTGTTGCCGAACTCTCATGGTTTAAATCGTTGCCCACATTGAAAGGATGCACGGCAATTGGATTGGCATAAGGACTATTAGACGAAGGTCTGGAATTCACATCATCCCAATACATTTGGCAAATAGATGCTGATCCAAAAGCATGATTGAAAACCACGTCTAAAATAATTGCAATACCTTGTTGGTGTGCTGCATCAATCAACGATTTCAAAGCGTCTCGGGTTCCATAAAACTTATCAATGGCCATGTGCGACGCGGGATTATATCCCCAGCTCGAATTTCCCTCAAATTCAAAAACAGGCATCAATTGCAACGCTGTAATTCCCAATCTTTTCAGGTATGGTAGCGAATCTTGAACCGATTTAAACGTTTGGGCTTTGGTAAAATCGCGGATCAAGCATTCGTAAATCACCAATTTGTCTTTTGAGGGACGGGTAAATTTCATTTTGCTCCATGAAAAAACTGGCGCACCAGGCTGCATCACGGTAACCCAACCCGAAGTTTTATTTTTCGGATAGGCCTTTAAATTGGGATAATTCGCTGCCGGAATTCCCGCATCGTCCCACTCACTTAACATCAACGGGCTAAATGGATCGGCTACGCGCAATTTTCCATCTATAAAATATTGATAACCTACTTCTTGCTTTGGAGTGAGCCCTTCAATTTTTGTCCACCACAATGCTTTTGAGGGATCAAAATTCATGAAATACTTTGTATCGGGTTGCCAGTTTGAAAAATCGCCAATGGTATAAACATAGTTTTTATATGGGGCATAAAGCACCAAATAAACGGTTGAATCATTGATATAATTGATACCTTGTTCCAACCCCGAAGGAATGGCAAGCGAGGTAACATTTGGATTCACAATATATGAAATGCTGTCGGATGAAGTTTCGCTACCAACTGTAGCAACAATTTTAATCTTGTGGTTACCCAAAGAAAAATTTGTAAAACTTGCCTGAATACTGTCGTTAGAAGGCAAAGTACGAAGCAAATTCCCATCGTAATACAGGGCTATTTCGGCATTTTTACTGGTATAGGCATTCACATTTAAAATATCGGTCGTTTTTCCAATGGTGGTTTTTGCCTCTGGCAAGGTAATTTTCAAAATCAAACTCGATGCAGCTGAATAAACCGGTGAAAAAATATCACCGCCATTGGCACTTCGGCCCACAATACTTCCATCTTGGTTTCTAAAAACAAACGACAATTGCTGAATGGTTTCGTTGGTGGCAAAAGCACTTGCTTGGGCATAGAAACTCTTCATGTGATAACGGAGTTTCCATTTGTCGTTGCCCATTGAAATCATTTTCACGCGAGTGTCTGCGGTTCCCCAAGTTCCAACAACGTGTTTCCAATCGGCACTTGAAGTTGACAAACTTGTGATTACCCCAGCGTGCGCATACACTTGTGTTGCTCCTTTCAAAGCTCCGTTACCTAATGTGGCATCGAAAACTACGGTAATGGTATCGGTTTCTTTTGGAAATACAGGGTCAACTGTAACTACCTGGCTGTGCAATGCATTTGACAATATTGCCAAGCCAAAGAACCACATACATTTAGGGGAAATAAATTTCATTAGGAATAAGTGTTAATATGACGCAAAGTACACTATTTTTTTTGATAATTATGGAGGTATGAATTATTTTTTACATATTGCAAGTGCGATGCGTAAATTTCTAGAACCGGGTACTATTTTGATTGCCGAACCATTCATTACCGATGAAACATTTTTCAGAAATGTGGTACTTATCATTGACGACAATGACGAGGGAACTTATGGCGTGATAATCAATGACTCATCGAACTTACTCATGAAAGCCGCGAGTGAAGAAGACGGGAGTGAAATCAGTTTGAAACTGTATTTTGGGGGTCCCATGGAATCCAAAAAAACAATGAACTTTTTACATAGCTGCAGCGACATCAAAGACACCCTTTCTCTTGGCGATGGAATGTATTGGGGCGGCGATGCACATGAAATCATTGCCAAGCATCAAACAGGCGAATTAAACGAAAGTAATGCCGTTGCTATTGCTGGTTATTGCGGTTGGGGTCCTAAACAATTGGAAAAGGAAATCGAAGAGAAAACTTGGATTATTTCAAATTTCAAACGTGCTTACATGTTAATGAATGCGCAGTTTGTTTGGAAAAAGTGTTTGTCTGATTTGGGCGGGGAATATACGTGGTTGGCACAAGCGCCAAACGACGTACAATTGAATTAAAAGGTTTTAATTCTTTACTGGCAATTCAACTTTAACCCGAATTCCCAATTCCGATAATTTCTCAAATAAATCTCGCATTTCAATCATTTCAAATTGCGTATTTGTAAGGCACAAAACTATTGAAAATTGATCTTTAGAGGTCATTTTTATTGAACTTTTTTCTCTAAATTCTTGAATTTTCACCATTACAGAATCAAGAGAAATACCAGTTTGGTTTGAATCTATTGCCAAGGTATCATTGCTTTCCTGAGTTTCAGTAAGCAGGTATTTGTTTTCAGACAAGTACCAGAGTTTTAAACCCGATGTTTCATTGGTTAAGTTAACGGTATCTATGAGGGACACTTGCGCAAAAATGTCCCCCGTAAAAAACAACGAGAGTAACAATAAAAGGAAGCGCAAATAAACCGACATAATGAAGCAATTAAACGTCAAAGTTACGCCAATAGGCAGTGAGTACCACGATAATGATAAACAAAAAGACGTATCTTTGTAGTAACGATTGGGGTTGATCGGAATCGACGGGATGAATGGATGCGGTGTAAGCAGGTAGTGCTTTGGATTTTGGCACTTTAATATCAATTTTCAAAAATTTAAGAGGCGAAAATAATTTTGCCATGGCTGCCTAATCCGAGTGATAGGTTAATGCCATTTACTTCGATTCTCTATACTCGTGCCGAGAATCACCAGAAGTAATCGACCCGCACGGGTATGTTTCTGAAACATTGGCGCAGGAAACATTATTAGCCAAATAAGAGGTTACGTTGGCTTGGGGAGAGCCGGCCTACTTCCGAAAATAATCTCACCCTAAACCTGTAGAAAGCGCCAGCTTTCGCATCTCCGGACGGGGGTTCGATTCCCCCCAACTCCACACTGAAAAAGCCCCGCAATTTTGCGGGGTTTTTTATTGGGTTAAAGCGAGCCAAATGGAACATTTGAGCGCAGCGATTACCCAATAAAAATCACATGCTGTGCATGTGGCTTTTTCCGTGTTAGGCACCCACCTCAGGAATCACCGACCAAAGGGAGGTAGTCCCCCCAACTCCCAATTGCGTAGCAATTGTTTTTGTTGTAGGTACCACCACTTAGGTATCCATCGAACGAAGTGAGATAATTCCCATTTAATAACTATTTTTGTTCCACCAATTAACCACCCATTCATGGAATCTCCAAATACCAATCCCGATAACAATACCATCAACATCGACAATTACCTCGATAACCACTATATCCACCGAAGTAACTGGCTGCGCGCCGCTGTTTTGGGTGCCAATGATGGTATCATCTCTATATCAAGTATCGCAATTGGTATTGCTGCCGCTAGCACAAACAGAGAACCCATTGTGTTGGCATCTGTGGCAGGATTGGTTGCAGGCGCCTTAGCAATGGCAGCCGGTGAATACGTTTCTGTAAGCTCACAAACCGATATCGAAAAGGCCGACATTGAACGCGAAGCCCAAGAACTCGCTGAAATGCCAGAAGAAGAACTTCAAATTTTGGCAGCCATCTATGAAAAACGCGGACTCAAAAAAGAAACCGCCATGCAAGTTGCCTTGGAACTTACCGAACACGATGCGCTAGCCGCCCACGTTCGCGATGAACTCGGCATTACCGAATTGAGCCAAGCCAACCCACTTCAGGCAGCCTTGGCATCTGGTGCAGCATTTACATTAGGCGGTGCTTTGCCATTATTGGTCGCCCTATTTTTCCCTCTTGGAAAAATGGAATTCGCCCTTTACGGTTCAGACATTATATTTCTTGTAGTTTTGGGAATCATTGCCTCTAAAACCGGTGGATCAAAACCATTTAAATCAATTGCCCGCATTACCATTTGGGGCACTTTGGCAATGGGATTAACCGCATTGGTAGGTTACTTTTTCGGAGTAAGCGTTTAAAGGGTTAGGCTCTTAAAACCAAACTCCCATGGATGCAACCGTTTCCCAACGGCCGCTGGTAAATCCCCCATTAGAATAAAAAATATTTTCAATATTTTTCAAATGCAGGTATCTGCTTTCCACGCGCAAAAATGAATTTGGCATGGGCTTATATTCCAAGCCCAAGTTCACTCCAATTGCATTGATGCCAACCAATTGGTGGTAAGCATTTTGAACGGGTCCAGTGAGAATTTCATTTTTATCATCAAACAGCTCTGCCCTTCCATAAATGGAATACCTTCCATTTTGCATTTTGTACTTCCCAGCAATGGTTAAACTGTACATAAATGCCATTTTCGTAGTGTCTTCCAAATCGGAATTGGTTTGCAAACCAAAATTTGATTCAAAACCCAAATCAAACCGAGATGATTTATACGCAAGATACAAATCGTTGTATAACCGTTTTTTTCGAATCACAACTGCTTCAGGTGCTTCATCGCTATACAATGAATTGTAGGAGATTATCAAATTTTTAACGGGTTCATATCCCACAGAAAAACCATACGTTTTCCGATTGTTAATGGCCACAAATGTATTAAAACCGTTGAACATATTGAGTTGCACATTGATTTTGGGAGATATAAAATAGGTCAACTTGGCGCCGCTCAAAAAGTAGGGCTCGTAATAGGTAGTGAGTGCAATGGTGCTACCAATATTTTCTCTGGGTTGGATGGATTCAAATCCCAAATGGGTTCTAAAATATCCCCCTTCCAACCATAATTTTTTTATCAATTGAACTCCAACATGTGCTTCTTGAATGTAGTTGTATTTGGCAGACCAAGAGCTTGAAGCAATATCGCCGGTATGGCAAGCCAAAACCCCGGTAATATTTTCATTTTGATACTGCAAATTCACCATGGCCATATTCAATCCGAAAGCATCGGAAATGGGGGCCGATGTTGGGAATTTCTGATATTCTCCTAAAGCAATTTTATCGGAATAATGGGCATAGTAAGCATCGATATAGGCCGATAATTTAAATCCAGAAGTGCGCAATGAATCGAACTGATTCTTCATTAATTGCGAGTAATAAAAAGTGAGATCCTCATAGTTTTTCTTCATTTGAGGATTGAGTTTCAATTCATTTTCGATGGTTTTTAAACGGTGGTGAATCTGATGTTGAGACGAATCAACCTGCGCAAAAATAAATTCTGCACAGAGCAACAAAACCGCAGACAAGGCAAACCGCAACATTATTCAAATGTATTTGATTTAATTCATTTTCGAAAATTAGATATTTTCTTGGTCACCCACTTCTTCAAAAAACTGGGTTAAATACAATTCCATAAACGCATGGCGCTGGGCAGCAAGGTCTGTCCCAGTTTTGGTATTCATCAAATCCTTCAATAACAATAATTTTTCATAGAAATGATTCAACGAGGGTTGTCCCCCTTTTTTGTACTCCTCTTTGGTTAGGTTTAAATTCGGAGGGACATTGGGGTTATAAATTTCATTTCCCTTGAAGCCACCATAATTGAAGGTTCTGGCTATGCCAATGGCGCCGATGGCGTCTAATCGGTCGGCATCTTGAACAACATCCAACTCTTTTGAATGAAAGGTTTTGGATTCTTTTCCGCCTTTAAAAGAAATGTGGTTGATAATTTGAACAACATGGTCAATTTGTGCGTTATCTAACCCTTGTTTAATTAAAAAATCGCGGGCAATTTCGGCACCGAGGGTTTCATTTCCACCATTGAACTTTGAATCAGAAATATCGTGGAGCAGGGCCGCCAATTCAACCACCAATCCATCTACATTTTCTGTGGCAGCAATGCGTTTGGCATTCACATGCACCCTATGAATATGCCACCAATCGTGTCCACCCTCCGCATTTTTCAGCGTTTCTTGAACAAAGGCAATTGTATTTTCAATAATTACAGAATCAAAGGTATTCATGGATGGCAAAGATGCGAATCTTTCACGGAAAAGTTTTCGGGAAATTTGCAAAACTACCCCGAGATCCTTTACCAGAATTATTTGATAATTGTAAGATTTTCCGTAAATATTGATTGTTTGCCTTTTCGAGAGGCAGTGATTTTCACAACGTATATTCCAGGAATTATGTTATCGGAGGGATACCATTTTATTTCATTATCGGTTGACTTATGAATTAACTCTCCCCAACGATTGAAGATTTCCAATACTATGTTTTCAAAGCCGGTATTTGTAATATGGAGTCCATCATTTAATTGATCACCATTCATGGTAATTGCATTTGGAATATACATGATGTCTGGCATTTCCAAACACACAACATTACTCATACTTTGATTGCCAATTCCATCATTAGCTGTAATTCTGTAACATTTTTTTGCCACATTAAATTCTAAAAATTGTTTATCTGTGTAAATTGAATCAATACTTTTATTCAACGAGGTAGATATATTATCATCTGAATAACCAGATTCTATTGAATAATGATCTACCCCAGAAGTCCACTTTTCATAGGAATTCCAACTTAAGTCAGATACACATTGATCTTTTGTGTTCATCGCGTTAGTGATTTTTACCTTTAAGAAAATTGTCTTGCCAATATTACTTTTTCCAGAATAATTTCCACAGGAGTCAATTGCAATCAATTCATATTGATAAGATTGGTTGATATCTTCTTTGAAATAGTCTTTGTAAAAAGTATCCGCCCATTCTTTAATCAATTTACCATTTCTGTAAACATAATAATTTTCAGCTTTATCTAATTTATTCCAAGTTACTTGAATACATTTGTTATGTATTACACTGACAGATAACAAATTCACCTGTATTTGATCATTGAAATAATAAAATTTTGGCAAATTAATTTCAACGGTATCTTCAACAAGTTCCACATAACCATCAGCAGTTTCAAATTTGCAGCTAAATGGATATTTCCCATTTTTTGCTAACTTCACTACACAATTGGGGGTTTGGGTTCTAAAGAATTGCCCATTCATTAAATCCAATTGAAAATCAAACTTTATGAATTTCTTTCTCGCATAAGAAGCATTTTTAAATTGAACAATTCCCTCTCCACATTTATATTGAATTGAATGGCTAACATTTGCGAAATTTAAAAGTTGGCGTTTAAATGATCTGTCTCCGCTAAAAATTTTCCCATCCGAAATTTCTAAACTATCAAAATACTGTTCTAGATTACCGGGTTTAATTCCATCATCGGCATTTTTTAATCGATGAAAATAAACGATTTCTTTATATTTTCCTGTTGGCCGTATTGTTGCCCAAAGCAAACTAAAATCTTGGGTGATAATAGGGCTAAACCAAAAAAAGGTATCTTGATATTTAATTGCTAGCGTTTGTTTTTTCAATTTGAAATTATCAAACATTGAATATTGCCTTAACTCTCCGTTATGCCAATATGTTTGAAACAAAAATGAATCCAAGGGACTAAATACTATTTTCTTCATTTCAAAAATTGAATCTTCAATCAATTTATCTACTATCGGTGCATCTCCTGAAAATAAAAAATTCTTCAACGTTTTGGTTGGCAATGTTTTGTGTGTAATTGGATCTATTTCATTGATATTGAAGGTACGTTCAAACTTTAAATATTTTCTATTATAACCAATATAATTAATAGAAATCTCATGCCCAAATTCAGTCAATGCAAATCGACCGCTGTTACTTATTTTTATATCCTTAATTCCTTTAGGTTCATAAAAACCAGGTGGACAAAACATTGGAGTATATGGCACAAACCGCATAGTATCAAAAAAAATCAGTGAGTCTTTGGTTAAAATCTCACTATTTAAAAATTGCAAATTTCTACTTACCGAAAATATATGAAATGAATCTGTATTTAAACGGGAAATACAAAAACTCAAATTAGGTACTCTAGACTTTAAAGGTTTATTTCTGATTTCAATGCTCGAATTTTTACAATCAATGATAGATAAATCAAGTGGTCTGAATGAATCAGAGAGAAAATTGGGGTTTTGTTGAATGTAAAAATATTTTCCATTTTTATATGGAAAGCACATTGAACCAAAACTACCATTTAGCCCATTACAGTTTTTGAAATTTTGTTTCCACGTATCAATCGCATTGTTATACAACAAGTTCCCTTTGAAAATTCGAAAATTAATCAATCCATATCTATTAAAACCCAGCTGTTGATCCCATTTATCATTTTTGTTATTGGGATTTGTCAATTTTACCAAAGGTAAAATTGACATTTTTTTATTAGAATACTGGAAATAGTATAATGCATTAGCATCCCATTCGTCAATCAAATTCGTTTTAATCTGACCGTAAGCCAAGTTAAATGTCAAAAACAATATGGTTACAAATAATTTCAATAAAATTAGATTTTAACAAATTTAAGTTTTTTGCTTGGAGAAATTCCTATGATTTTGATAAAGTACATACCCGGTTTCAAAATTGAAATGTCAAGTACATTACTTTGAATATTCTGTTTAGTTAAAATAAGTTGCCCTGAAATATCATATACATTAATGCAATCCTTTTCGGATATATTCTGGATCATTAATTCATTTTCAGCTGGATTGGGATAAATTTGATAATCAGCATTTTTACTTAATTTGGTAGTACTTAATGATTGAAATAATTTGGGACAAGGAGAACTACAATTAGGTGGATCGGATACAGATGTCTTACTTAAATTATTTAATAC
>CANFLS010000038.1 GCA_947447955.1 Flavobacteriales bacterium
CGTATTTACTTTAATTACCATGGTGTCGTAATCTTCACAGGTATAATTTGATTGTTTTACCGAAACGTATAAACTATAAGTAAAGAATTGAGCGGAACCTCCAGCTGAATTGGTATTTTTAGGAGTTACGGTATACCCCATATTTGTACCTAAAACCGAATTTTTTGTTATGTCCTTCCAAATGTAACTACCAGTTTGGGTAGTAGGTTTGTGTTGTGCAGAAAGCAAAGAAGAAGAAAGGTTACAAATGGTTAAATCTGGTCCTGATATTGCCACAACGGTGTCGTTCACAAACAACACAACAGTATCTAACAATATACATTTGAATTTTTTATCTGTAACTTTAACAATATAATCTCCTTTCACATGTTTGGTGATTTTTTGAGTAGTATCTCCTGAATTCCAAAGGTATTTAACAGTATCGTTGTTTTGTGCATCAAAAGTAGCGGTTTCATAGGTGCAAATCCTCTTGTCTGGTCCCAATCCAATTACTGGAAGTGGTTTCACAAAAATGGTCATGGTATCATAAAAAATACAACCATCACCATCTGTCACTTTAATTCGAATTACGCTATCGCGGTTAATATTTGGAATACTTAAATTATCAAGGGTATCTTGAGGTAACCGAGTTTCATTTTTAAAGCATTTTGTTGCCGTATCCAACATCAAACGCGACCAAGAAAACTTATAAGTTGGTTTAGCATTTGATACTTTTGGAAGGATGTTCATGGTTGTTCCCATACAAGCAAACGTATCTGTATTCGCCATGACTACTGTTGGCGGATTAGGAACGATGATTGTATCTCTATAAATTGTAGGACAATTGAAAGAGTTATTTACGGTATGCACAATGATGTATTTCCCTCCTTTTTTAAAGGTCATTGTATCTGATTTCTTTGTACTAAAGAAAAACTCCTTTTTTGCAACGCTGTCGCGAACACTCCACTGATATGATAATGTTCCTTTGTAGGAAGCAGGAGGAACAGCTGTCATAGCAAATCGGCCACATTTCGTGAAATTTGGCGATAAGGTTGCCCCTTTATATCCCTTTAACTTACTGTATTCCACAGCAGTATATTTTCTATCATCGGAAGCCTTAGGGTTTACTTTAATTCTAAAACCTTTAATTGATTGAGAAGGTGTAGGGCAATGGTCATCAGTTGCTGTAACGGTAAATGAATATGCAACATCAGAAGCCTGTCCGATTTGAGTTTTCCAACAGAATTCGGCTTGTTTTTCTCGTTTCTTTTTGTCTTTTATTTTGAAAGTGGCGCCAGCAATACCTCCATTCCATGTCATTTGAACGGTATCAGGAACAGTTTGATTGGGTGTGAAAGTTTCATCGGTTCCATCGATATTGAAACAAATTTCATTTCCTTCACAGACTTTACTATTGTTAGGACCTGATATCTTGGGTGGATGGTTATATCCACAGTTATCTTTAACAACAATTTGTAAATCTCGATGCGTACGTCCTACCCACCGCCAGACCCCGGCAGTATCTTTTCGCCAGTCTGTCATTCTTTCAACCAATACTGCTACTTCATCGCATTTAACTGGGGTAAATACCAAATCACCGTTTGATGTATCCAAGAAAAAACCCCTTGGAGGATTTACAGTTGGATTGGGTGTGCATTTAATGGAAGTTGGAGGAACACAAAATGGTGTAATTGGATATAAATAAGTGAAAGGAGAAGTATAAGGGACCGAACTACTCGGCACTCCTTTTAAGGCAGGAGCCATTTTGTATGACAATGAATCAAAATCTAATGTATCTAAGGCTCCGTTGTTAAAATAATAGGGTTCATTGCAACAAGCGTAAGCAATTGGAACGTTGGTAAGTGTAGGCGAATTATTGCATTTGTTTGACATTTTACGCAAATTGCAAATATTCAAAGTAGCAGTTGTCCAGAAATCTGCCCAAGTTGCACCCGTTGTAATTGCAGCGTTTCTACAACATTGGTTGTAAGCAAAAGTTAATTCACAGTTTGTTGACCCTAAAGCAATTGAGGAGTTACTAAAAGGCGCTTTTGACAAATCAACGGTGGTTTCATACGTATGTTCTTCTACTCCTTCTCCAGTATAACTTGTATTTGTAGGCTTACAAGGACTATTTGCAGTAGAACAACGTGGGGTAATGTCTCTAATACTAACAAATGTTAATCCAAGGGAATAGGTTGCCGTATTGATTCCTCCGTTATTTCCGGCATACCAATACAACGAACTCCAACTGGCAGGGGCACCAGCACCACGACAATCTCTATAAAATTTAACAATAATTTTATATTTATCGTTACCAAGACACCGATAAGTCATATCGGCACCCATTACGTGATCGGCTTTAGCTTGATTAAAACAGCCTAAGAAAAACAGCATCAACACCCCTATTGACGCGGTTTTTATCAACTTTTGTTGAATCCAATTTTTTGTTTGAATAATCATTTGTTGTATGAAGTTGGAAATATACAACAATACAGACACTTTTTCAAGCAAAAACGTGTGCTGTAACTGATTACATTTTAAAGAATTTCTTCATTGGAATCCAAGCTTCCATTTTCGATTCATTATTTGCCATTACATCCAAAACATCTTTTAGCCACAAAACTTGTTTATTTGCCAGTGAATACTCAGCATTTATGGTCTGAAATGCCTCAGTTTTTAGATTGGTAGACCAAATTAAAACTCTTTTGGTATTGAGGTCCGAAATAAACTTGGAAATATCTTTTACCTCTGGAAATAATGTCAAATTATACACTGAAAAATCGGCCAACGTAAGTGGTTTTCCATCGATACGTAAGGCACCCATCATTTTCTTTATCGGTTCATTTAATTTTTCAGGCCAATGCACCAATTCCGTGTCAATAATTATATTTACGACAGTAGATTCCGGCAATTCTATTTTTTTTATTTCAGGTATATTTTGTGTGATTTCCTGTTCTATTTCCACATTTACATTTTCAATTTGAGAAACCTCAACTTGTTGATTTTCTACCTTTACAACTTCTTCAGCAATGACTTTGTTTTCTGATGGAATGTAAAAAACTCCCTCCGAAAACAAGGAAGTTAAAAGCAATGGATTATCCACAATTTGTATTTTTTCATTCATAGCTTACAAGATTTCTTCTATTTTTGAATTTAGATGGACTTCGAAATTAGTATTGAAAAAGTAAAAAACAGCAGAATTCTTGAATTTGACACCGAAAATATTGGTTTTGGTAAAATTTTCAGTGATCACATGTTTGTTTCCGATTGGAACGGTGAAGAATGGACCAACCATAGAATTATACCCTATGGCCCTTTTACTTTAAGTCCTGCTACAAGTGCAATACATTATGGCCAATCTATTTTTGAGGGAATGAAAGCCTTTGGAAGTACAAAAAACGACCACGATGTATTGATGTTCAGACCAGAAGAAAATGCAAAACGATTAAATAGATCTGCAAAACGTATGGCAATGCCAGAAATTCCTGAAGATTTGTTTTTGTCTGGACTGAGCAAATTGCTCGACATAGACCGCAATTGGGTTCCGAGAACCGAAGGTGGGTCACTTTATATCCGTCCGTTTATGTTTGCCACAGATGATTTTATTGGTGTTAAACCATCTAATCATTATACTTTCGCTATTTTTTGTTGTCCGGTAGGACCTTATTACAACAAACCACTTCGCGTAAAAGTTGAAGAAGAATATAGCCGCGCAGCACCGGGTGGCGTTGGTTTTACAAAATCGGCAGGCAACTATGCTGCCTCTATGTATCCAACAGCATTGGCTCAAGCGGAAGGCTATGATCAGGTTTTGTGGACAGATTCTGCTACCCACAAATTGGTTGAAGAAACCGGGACAACCAATTTCTTTGCTGTATTTGGAAATACCATTGTTACTCCAGAATTAACCGATACCCTTTTGGCTGGGACTACCCGTGAAAGTGTCATTTTAAGTTTGCGCTCAATGGGTTATAACGTTGAAGAACGAAAATTATCTGTTCAAGAATTAAAAGATAGCTTGGCAGCTGGTACCCTTTCAGAATTGTTTATAACTGGAACCGCAGCCACTTTAATTAATATTGACGGATTTGGCCATAACGGCGAATATTTCTCGGTAATTACGCAAGGAAATCAAAATGTTTCTACGAAGGTGAAAACTTATTTAGACGACATTAAGCTTGAAAGAACTGCCGATACGCAAGGTTGGATTATCCGTATTTAATCTTTGTTGAAAACTAACTAATTAATTTCTTTCGGGGAACAAAAACTCTATAGTAATTTTGTTTCCCGTAACATGCATTTCATGAATAAATCTAAATACATCTTTGTTACGGGGGGCGTAACATCTTCTTTAGGGAAGGGAATCATCGCTGCTTCATTAGCTAAGTTATTGCAAGCCAGAGGATATAAAGCAACTATCCAAAAATTCGATCCGTATATTAACGTCGATCCAGGTACCTTAAATCCTTACGAACATGGCGAATGCTATGTAACTGAAGATGGTGCTGAAACCGATTTAGATTTAGGTCACTACGAGCGTTTTTTAAATGTTCCAACAAGTCAAGCAAACAATGTTACTACAGGTAGGGTTTACCAAACTGTAATTAATAATGAACGCAAAGGGGTTTACTTAGGTAAAACCGTTCAAGTGATTCCGCATATTACCGACGAAATCAAGCGAAGAATGAAAATTCTTGGCGATTCAGGTGATTATGATATTATTATCACTGAAATTGGTGGTACAGTGGGAGACATTGAGTCGCTACCCTACATAGAAAGTATGCGTCAATTGATTTGGGAAGAAGGAGAAAGTAATTCAATGGTAATTCACTTAACCTTAATTCCATACCTTGCTGCAGCGGGAGAATTGAAGACGAAACCTACACAACACTCTGTTAAAAGCTTACTTGAATTAGGCGTTCAACCCGACGTTTTGGTTTGTAGAACCGAACACCACTTGAATGCTGAAATAAAACGCAAATTGGCGCTATTCTGCAATGTTCAAAACAATGCTGTCATAGAAGCCCGCGACATGTCAACCATTTATGAGGTTCCAATGGCAATGCTCAAAGAAAAATTAGACAAAGTTGTTTTGGCTAAATTAAAACTTAAAAGCACAACTGAACCAAATTTAGAAAATTGGGAAAAATTCTTATTCAAACTTGAACATCCAAAAGCAGAAATTTCAATTGCTTTGGTAGGTAAATATGTTGAATTACCAGATGCTTACAAATCAATCAATGAAGCTTTCATTCATGCTGGCGCTCACAATGAGTGTGAGGTTAAAGTAAAATACATCAATTCAGAGTTACTTACCAATGAAAATGTAGCTCAAAAACTAAGTGGTTTCCAAGGTATATTGGTTGCTCCAGGATTTGGAAACAGAGGAATTGAGGGTAAATTGGTAGCGGTAAAATATGCACGTGAACATAAAGTTCCGTTCTTCGGTATTTGTTTGGGTATGCAATGTTCGGTAATTGAATTTGCTAGAAACGTTGTTGGATTAACCAATGCCCATAGCCTAGAAATGGATCCAGACACAACCAATGCGGTTATTGATTTGATGGAAGATCAAAAGAAAATAAGCAACATGGGTGGTACAATGCGTTTGGGTTCTTATCAATGTGATTTATTAAAAGGTAGTAACGCCGCTAAGGCATATGGCAAAATCCATATTACAGAGCGTCATAGACACCGTTATGAGTTTAACAACAAATACAAGGATCAAATACAACAAGCAGGTATGACCATAACTGGAACAAATCCAGATACCGGATTAGCAGAAATTGTTGAAATTGCAGAGCACCCTTGGTTTGTTGGTGTACAATTTCATCCAGAATTGAAAAGTACTGTTGAAAATCCGCACCCATTATTTGTTGCATTTATCAATGCTGCAATGAAAATGAATTAATTTTTATTTTTTATATCTATACAAAAAAGACGCAATTTTATTGCGTCTTTTTTGTATACCATAAATATCTATGAAAATGAAAATGCAAATCACATTTTAAGCTGACGTTTACATATGGCCTACCCTTAAAACTGATTCGCATAAAAGAAGTTCACAATGATTAATTTTAAACAACTAAAACCAAACTACATTTGTGTTTTTTCTTGCTGCAAATATCAAACACGAATATTATTTCAATATTGAGCCAATATTAATAAACAAAAAAGCCTTCTAAAATTAGAAGGCTTTGTATCTTTTAATCTAAAATTAACGACTATAATTCGGAGCTTCACGGGTAATGGAAATGTCGTGAGGGTGACTTTCTCTCATACCTGCGTTTGTAATTCTTACAAAATTTGCAGTTTGCAAATGATCCATTGTGGCAGATCCACAATATCCCATACCTGCTTTTAATCCACCAACCAATTGGTAAATGACTTCGCTTAAATGTCCCTTATAAGAAACCGTACCCACAATACCTTCGGGAACCAATTTTGCCACTTCGTCTTCAGCATCTTGGAAATAACGGTCTTTGCTACCTTCTTTCATTGCTTCAATTGAACCCATACCACGGTATGATTTTACTTTACGGCCATCATAAAACGTAGTTTCTCCTGGACTTTCTTCAGTTCCAGCAAACAAACCTCCAGCCATAATGGTATTCGCACCAGCCACAAGGGCTTTCACCATGTCGCCACTGTATCTAATTCCACCATCGGCAATCACTGGAACACCCGTTCCTTTTAAGGCTTCAACGGCTTCCATTACCGCGGTTAACTGAGGCATTCCAATACCTGCAATAATACGCGTTGTACAAATACTTCCTGGTCCAACACCAACCTTAACTGCGTCGGCACCTGCTTCAGCCAAAGCTTTTGCGGCAGCACCTGTTGCAATATTTCCAGCAATAATTTGCAAATTTGGATACGCTTTTTTCACTGCAGAAACTTGATCTAAAACTCCTTTAGAGTGACCGTGTGCCGTATCAATTGCAATTACGTCAACCCCAACTTTCACCAAGGCTTCTACCCTTTCCATCGTATCGGCAGTAACACCCACTGCTGCTCCAACAAGCAAACGACCATGAGAATCTTTCACGGCTTTTGGGTAATTTTTAACTTTTTGAATATCTTTAAAAGTAATTAAACCTTGTAGCACTTGGTTATCGTCTACAATAGGTAATTTCTCAATTTTATGTTTTTCAAGAATTTCTTGAGCACCTTTTAAATCAGTACCGTGTGGCGCTGTAATTAAATTATTGGTTGTCATCACAAGTCCCACCAATTTGGTTAAATCTTTTTCAAAACGCAAATCGCGATTTGTAATAATACCCACCAATTTATTGGCATTGTCAATAACTGGAATTCCACCTATACGGTTGTCTTTCATCAATTGCACAGCGTTAGCCAAAGTTGCATCGGCAGTAAGTGTAATTGGATCGAGAATCATTCCACTTTCAGAACGTTTCACTTTTTTCACTTCTTCAGCTTGACGCTGAATAGTCATATTTTTGTGAATAATTCCAATTCCACCTTCTCTTGCCATGGCAATCGCCATTTTGCTCTCTGTAACTGTATCCATTGCAGCAGCAACGATAGGGACATTCAGGCGCAGGCCTTTGGTAAATTGGGTACTTGTATCGGCTTCACGGGGCAACACTTGAGAATGGCGTGGCACAACGAGAACGTCGTCAAAAGTTAATCCTTCTAAAATAATTTTGGGGGAATTGTTGGTGGTAGACATAGCAAATAACAATTAAAAAGTATGGTGGTTATTTGCCGTGCAAAGATAGGAATAAATTTGTAAATCCCATAAATTTGTTGGACAAATATCTAACAGCAGTAAAAAATGGCAAACTTCAGCACCAAATACCTTGGCAATTTACGTTGCGAAAACACACATATTCAAAGTGGTACAATAATACATACAGATGCACCAACCGACAATTTTGGCAAAGGCGAGGCTTTCTCTCCCACCGATTTGTGCGCTTTGAGTTTAACAACATGCATTATTACCACCATGGGTGTTTATGCACAACTTAAAGAAATAGAAGTGCTTTCAATTTCGGCAGACACAAATAAAATCATGGGCACAGAACCCCGAAGGATTGCGCGCATTGAGGCCACCATCCGCATTCAATTGGGCGAGAATGGAACAGAACGCCAACGCGAAGGATTAGAACGCGTTGTAAGAAGCTGCCCAGTTTCAAAAAGTCTTCACCCAGAAATTGAACAAGATGTAAAAATTGAATGGGTCTAAGTTTTTGTGGAATATTTATGCATAAATCCTAAGCAATAATTCCAACCCTAGCGCTGAAATTTGCATCGTTTTAAACACATGGAAAATCCACACATTCAAAATATTCAAAATTCTATTCAGTCTTTACGTAACGAAATCATTCACCATAAACTTTATTCTGTTATTGAGGATATTGAAGACTTGAAAATCTTCATGAAACATCATGTTTTTGCCGTTTGGGATTTTATGTCACTACTTAAGTCCCTCCAAAACAACCTTACTTGTACCACAATTCCATGGATTCCAACAGGCAATGCCAACACGAGGTATTTGATTAACGAAATTGTTGTGGGTGAAGAATCAGATGTGGACCAGTTTGGCAATAGAATGAGTCATTTTGAATTGTATTTACAATCAATGAAACAATGTGGCGCTGAATCAAACCAAATTGAAACGTTTATAAATCAATTAATTCAAAACAAGAATCTGCAAAATGCATTAGACCAATCTGAAGCACCAAGTAGCGTTAAAGATTTTGTTAATTTTACTTTTTCAGTAATTCAAAGCAATAAGCCCCATTTGATGGCTGCCGTTTTTACTTTTGGTAGAGAAGATTTGATTCCAGGTATGTTTATTTCTATGATTGAGGATATTTATCAACGCATTCCGGATACTATTTCAACGTTTAAATACTATTTGGAAAGACATATTGAAGTAGACGGTGATCACCATAGCCATTTGGCATTAGAAATGACCCGTGACCTATGTGGCAACGATGAAGCATTGTGGGCAGAAGCCAGCGAATACACCAAATTATCTTTGCAACACCGCATTGGATTATGGAATGGTGCCTACGATGAAATAATGCTCAGAAAAGCATAATTTTTATTGGGTATTAATCCCAAACTTTTTTCGGACATTTGAAAAAGTTAATGCCAATCAAATGAAAATCATTGCCGAAACTTCACGACTCATTTTGAGGGACATTGAATTGCATGATGCAATTGATTTGTTGGAAATGGATTTAGACGAACGCGTAACCAAATATACCGGACAAAATCCTATAGGTACTATTCAAGAAGCCAACGATGTAGTTCAATTTATATTGAACCAATACGCCAAAAATGGTGTTGGACGTTGGGCGGTAATTGAAAAACAAAATGGTGATTTTTTAGGATGGACAGGACTCAAATTCCATACTGAAATGGAAAATAACCACATCGATTTTTACGATTTGGGTTACCGATTTAAATTCAAACATTGGAATAAGGGTTATGCAACCGAAGCGAGTTTGGCTTGCTTAAAAATTGGATTTGAGCAACTCAAACTTCAGGAGATTATTGCCATGGTTCACCCTAATAACTTGGCATCAATGTCTGTTGCCGAAAAATGCGGTTTCAAATTTATTGAAACTTTTTCTTCTGAAAATTCAGAATGGAATTGGTTAAGAAAAATAAATTCCTAACTACTTTCTTTTGAACGGATATAAGAATTGCTTGATATATCCATGTTTTGGAAAATCTGTTTCTTCTATTCCTGTTTGTTTGGGAAACCCATTTTCTAAACTGTGGTAAGTACCAAAAATCATGTCTATGACAGGAAAATGTACAGCAAAGTTTTTGTCGTGTGCTTCTTTGTCTTTAGCGTGATGCCAATGGTGGTATTGTGGAGTCACAATTACATATTTCAACCATCCTAAATTTATATGTGAATTGGAATGCGCCCAAACAGACTGTAAGGAAACAATAGTGGTATATGAAATAAAGACTTGGCTAGAAAAACCGAGAAAATAGATTGGCATAAAAATAACAGACCTATCAAAAATCAAGTCTAACAAATGCGATCTTGACCCAGAAAGCCAATCAATTTGTTCAGGAGAGTGGTGTATGCTGTGGAATTTCCATAAAAATGGTATTCTGTGGGCGGTGGAATGTCGGAAATATTGAAACAAATCGGCAATAAACAATGCCATAATCAATTGAGGAAAATAAGGGATTGCTTGAATTGTATGGTGCAATTGATTCAATGATGTATTGGTGAAAAAATATTCAGCTGGAAAGCGAATTGCCATGATGATAAATTTAACGCTCAAATCAAAAACAATGAAATACGTTAAATCTGTTTTCCAATCATAGTGGAACTTAGTTTGATTTGGATTTTTGGGACTAAAAAGCTCGAGCGGTGTAAATATGATTGCGGTTACCAAAAAATCTAGGATGAGCCAATCTAAACCAATTGTTAATTCGCCATTAAATAAGGCAGTATAACTAATTGGCAAAGAGTTTAAGAACAAAGACAGTGAAATACTAACGCCATGAATGGCCCATATTGTTTTTTTTACACCAATTTTTATGGAATACAGAAACGATAATGAAGAAAATACCAAGATGATATAATATACTATTTTTAATAGTTCAGAATCATAAACAAAGCGAATAGTTTCGGTTGTAAGAATGAAGGGAAATCTACAAACAAGTTGTGCCAAAAATGTCAAAAGAGAAAGTACAAATCCGATATTATACCATTGAAAATACTTTTTAAAATCGTTGTGAACCATAATGAGTGCTTAAAACAGCAAAATTAGCACGACTGTGAATCACCACTTTACGGAAAATCGCAAATACAATTATATTTTTTACGGAAAAATCATAATTATGCAATATTTCAATAATGATTATTTAATATTACCGCAAAAAAATCATTTATGAAAACGCTATTTGATAACATTGTAATTTTCACAATAACCATTGTGTTAATTATTGGATTTTACCAATTTTACTTTTGGTGTCAGCGAAACCAACGATCAGAACCCAGAGAATTTAAAAGCAAATTAGATTCATGGATTTCCTTTAAACCAGGTTGGGTTTGGATTTATTCAGGATTATATTATCCAATTATTGTTTTAATGGTTTTAATATTTAAAGACTTTAGACATTTCGGATATGTGGTATTTGATTTCCTCATATTATTATTGTTTCAGATGTACTTTTTTGTGTTCTTTCCGGTTACAACACCAAAATCTTGGAGAGAATTCACAAACCATAAACAAACATTGAGTGTTCGTTTTTTGAAATATGTTCAAGGAATTGACCAGGCCAGCAATTGTTTCCCTAGTATGCATGTAAGTGTTGCCACGTTAACAAGTTGTCATTTATTAGAAAATATTCCCATGCTTGGGAATTGGGTATGGTTATTCCCTATTCTTATTGCAATAAGTGCTGTAAAAACAAAACAACATTACGTTTATGATTTAATTCCGGGTGCTGTTTTGGGGTATGCTGTATATTGGATATTTGGATTAATGTATTAACAAGAAATAATGTAAAAGAAAATTATGACATTCTTGAAACAAAACATATTGTTTTTTTTACAATATCTATTTACATTTGTAAAAACAAGAACTAAAAAAATTAAACAACTATGAACAAAACTACTTTTTCATCACTCATTAAAACTGGGGTAATGGCTATGAGTTTCATCGCTATTTCTTCATTGAGTGCACAATTCCAAGGTGATTGGAAATTCACACCTAAAGCTGGCGCTATGGGTGTTGGTCCAGGTAAAGGCGACATTAGCTGGTGGTCAAACTCAGATGCTGAAGTTACAGGCATTAGAGCTTGTCAATTCGATGACGTATTCCAATTCAATGCAGATGGAACTTTCAAAAACATCATGGGAACTCAAACCTATGTTGAAGGTTGGCAAGGTGGAAACGGTTGTGGTAGCCCAGTTGCTCCTCACGACGGTTCTAACACTGGTAAATGGAGCTATAACAACACAAACAAAACTTTAACCATTATTGGTAAAGGTAACTTCGTTGGTATTCCTAAAGTATACACTGGTGGTGAGCTTTCTGCTCCATCTGGTGCAAAAGATACAATTGTTTACCAAGTAACTACTATGACAGCTAACAGCGTTATTTTGGATATTCCAATTGCTGGTGGTGCTTATTGGAGATTTGAATTGAGCAAAGAAATGCCTGCAATTGATCCTACTGGTAACTGGAACTTAGCTCCTAAAGCTGGTTGCATGAAAGTTGGTCCTGCTAAAGGTGATTATAGCTGGTGGGGATTACCTGCTGCTGACTTAACTGTAAGAGCTTGTCAAATGGACGATAGATTTGTATTCAATGCAGACGGTACGTTCCAAAACATCATGCAAACTGAAACCTGGAGAGAAGGTTGGCAAGGTGCTGATGGTTGTGGCGCTCCAGTTGCTCCTCACGATGGAAGCAATGCAGGTAAATGGATTGCTGACAAAAACAGCGGTACAATCATGATCATTGGTAAAGGTTCATTCATTGGTATTCCTAAAGTATACAACGGTGGTGAATTGTCTAAATCAGCTGATGCTAAAGATACTATTGTTTACCCAGTTACAATCAAAAACGACACAATGGTAGTTGAAATTGCAATTGCTGGTGGTGCTTATTGGTATTTTGAATTGGTAAGAAGTGCAGCTCCAGTTAGTGGTGTTGCTACTTTGAACAACGGTGTTAAGGTTTATCCTAACCCAACTTCAGGTACTATCAATATTGAAATGGCTAACAGTGCTGCTATCAAAAACGTAGAAATTTTCAACACTATTGGAATGCGCGTTATGCAAGTTTCTAATGCTGGTAACATCAACGTAGCTGCATTGCCAGTTGGAACATACTTCTTGAATGTTACTACTGCAAACGGTGTTAGCACTTCTAAATTTATCAAACAATAATATTGTTATAAATCAATCCTAAGATTATTTGTTATTTTTTTAGGATTTAATTGAAAGCCCCCGAGCGTTTAGCATCGGGGGCTTTTTTTGTGTCTAAAAATTATGATTTACGGATTATTGCAAATTGCAGTAGATTTTTATTATTAATTAATAAATCAGCAAATATGTTATTTATGTGTTTTTAATTTGCATTCACTATTAAACATTTGAAACATTTTCAATTCATTATCATTTGTGTTTTATTGGCATCATGTAGCACGCATTTTCAAGAATATAATTCACACGGGTTTGGTGGTGGATTTGGAATTTCTAAACATAAAGAAATCAAATTAGATTTACAGAATTCCAACAATGTGAATATTGCTGAGCAATCTTTTATTCCAATAAATGAACTTACCGACACAATTCAATTGAGAGAATTGAATCATTCACTGTTTAAACAAAACAATCGATTAATTATCCCTCAAAAACAAAATAAAAACATCCAAAAAGCGAAGATTCAATCGTTTTTAGAATTACCTCAGTTATTAAAATCCAAATTAAAAAAGAAATTTACAGAATCAGCTTCAATGAACAACACGAATTGGTCTCCATTCAGAACGGTTTTATTGATATTGGGCTTGATTTTATTGATAATAAGTATATTCCTAGCGGTTATTGGTGGTGGAAGTGGAAACTATTATGAAGTCGCAATGATTGGTGGCTTATTGCTTATTTTATCAGTTATTTTAATCCTCATTGCAACATGGAAGGCAATGAAAGCGGGTTATCAGCGTTTGGGATTTTGGGGCAAATTGGGATTTTGGATGATTTTAGGTGGCGTCTTTACACTTGGAATATCTACCGTTATTGGAATTCCAATATGGATTTACGGATTAGTTACTGGGAAGTAAATTGAATTAAATTTGATTGTCCGTTATATTTGAATTAACATTGATTTATTATTATGGGCATCAGTTTAAAAAAGTATATTCTTGAAGAAGAGTTTAAATTAGGTTTTCTATTTTCACGTCGCGATAACAAGCACTTAATTGAATTGTTAGATCTATGTGAAAGCAAATCCCTCAGTGACATTAGCAGAGAAATGATTTCTCAGATTTATGTTAATCATACCGAGGATACAGAAGTCAAATCTAAGAATATGAAATCGGTCTATAATGCAATAAAATTGTATTTATTGGCTAAAGATGAAATCAATAACGACGATATTTCATCCCTCAAAAACATCAAAGCTGCGTTTGATATTGATGGTCAATTTGAAGTATTGAGCAAAGAACTCAATTTAAAAATTGCCCAAAGGCATACCCGTTTTATTTTCGAAGACAATGAACTTCAAGACACCGATTTCCAAGGTGTTATTGCACTGATTCCTACTTTGGTTCTCACTCCTGAAATGTTGGCACCATTATGGGAGGCAGAAATTTCGCAAACGTTTTATACTTTGCAAGAGCAAGTAAACAATGGCGATTTCGATAGCCATTTAAGTATGCTGGTCGCGAGATTCAGTTTGATGCTGTCGTTGTGCGATATGAATTCAACAAAATTTGATATTCCTGCACTTTTTTCTAAAATCAATTTGATTCAAATTAATAAAAAGGAGCCCCTCATACCCTTTTATCATTGGTTGGGTTATAAATCATTCAACGGCGCAGAATTGTTCTTTCACACAAGGGCCCAATACGGCAAAATGAAATCAAGCGGTTTTGAAGACATTGCTTCAAATCTATATTTGTTTCAAAACATGATTATTATTCATAACTATGAAGAAAATCAACTTTTCCAGTTCTCAGGTATTAAAAAAGTTACCCAAGTATTGGATGCCATTAACGATGTAAAATATATTCAATTTCAACCGGAAGGACAACGTCTTTACAATGGCATTAAAGAAATTGAAAATGCAGAAACTTATAATCTATTATTTGCAGCGTTATCTGGGCAATCTTTTGTTGGAGGGACAGTTGAAAACCTTTCAAGTATGGAAAAGGATGACCCATTTAATGCCTTAGATGATAAAAAGGCGTTTTCTGCACCAACAACTCCTACCCCTGCAAAGAAGACTGAAAAACCTAAAAATGCGAATCAGGTGGATGTTTATTCTGAATTAAATAATTTGGTGGGAATAACTGAAGTGAAAGAGCAGATTAGAAGTCTTTCTAATTTGATTAAAGTACAGCAAATGAGAAGTCAGAAAGGACTTCAACCCGTAAGAATTTCATTGCACTCTGTATTTACAGGTGCGCCAGGCACTGGAAAAACCACTGTAGCAAGATTGTATGCCGGTATTCTAAAGGATTTAGGAATATTAAAGAAAGGTCATTTGATAGAAGTTGACAGGGCCGAATTGGTGGCAGGGTATTCAGGTCAAACCGCCATAAAAACAGATGCGGTAATAAATTCAGCACTCGATGGTGTTTTGTTTATTGATGAAGCATATAGTTTGGTTTCAAAAGATTCACAAGATGGATTTGGAGAGGAAGCCATCAATGTGTTGTTAAAAAGAATGGAAGATGACCGTGACCGCTTGGTTGTAATTGTTGCAGGCTATTCAAAAGAAATGCACACTTTTATTGAGTCCAATCCCGGTTTCCAAAGTAGATTTAGCAGATATGTGGAATTCCCCAATTATAATGCAGATGAATTGCTAGAAATTTTCATAAAAATATGCAAATCAAATGATTATACACTTTCTGATGATTTGTCACAGTCATTGAAAGATCATTTTAACAACCAACTCATTACAGCGGGCACCACATTTGGTAATGCCAGATATGCCAGAAACTTGTTTGAAAAAATGTTAGAAACGCAAGGAAACAGGGTGGCTGCCATGGGTAGTCCTTCTGATACTGAAATATCTCAATTAATTGTAAGCGACTTAGAAAAAATTGTTATTTAATCTATGAAAATTATTATCACCGGAGCAACAGGTATGATTGGTGAAGGAGTTCTTTTGGAATGCCTAAACAATCCAAAAATTACGGAAATTTTAAGTGTAAGCAGAAAGCCTTCGGGCAAAACACATGCTAAGTTGAAAGAATATTTGGTGGCAGATTTTTTAAGTATTTCGGAAAACGATGAAAAACTCAGTGGTTATGATGCATGCTTTTTTTGTGCAGGTGTAAGTTCCATAGGAATGAGCGAAATAGATTTTGAACGAAATACTTACAGCACAACCATTCAGTTTGCGAAAGCCTTAAATCCGTCCCCCAAAATGTCATTTATTTATGTTAGTGGCAGTGGCACCGATAGTACTGAAACGGGCCGTCTTCATTGGGCTCGGGTAAAAGGAAAAACTGAAAATGAATTGATGGCGATGCCCTTTAAACAAGCTTTTGGATTTAGAATTGGCATGGTTCAACCTACAACGAGTCAATTGCATGTTCTACCCTATTACAAATATTTAGCGTGGTTGGTTCCAATTCTTAAGGTTTTGACGCCTAATATTATAAGCACTATGAAACAAGTAGCCAATGCCATGGTATATTTTTCAGAAAACGGTTTCGAAAGAAACGTGATTTTTGTAAAAGACATCAATAAATTGAAATCTTGACCCACCCGACTTTGGTTGGAATTTGATCCTTGTTTTTGGGTTAATCTGCCATGAGTGATTTTGTGTTTTTTGCAATTCTTATTTAAAGAGAATTTACTTAACATTTTAGTTGATATGTAGTATGAATTATTTTTGTATTCATCTTAATTTATCTTTTCCAAATGCTTGAAATATCTAAATCACAAATTGAATTATTTCTTAATAAATCTCAATTCAATCTAAAGCCTAGTCAATCTGCAGTTAGTTATCCTATATTACTGCGAATTATAAACAGATTACAACAAGATAAAAGATTCAGCTCTATAAAGGTTCATGGTAATATTATCATTGATGGACATCATAGATTCATCTGTTATAGTTATTTGAATATTCCGATAGAAATATCAAAAAGTGGCAACAATCCAAGTTCCGTTAATTTAGAATGGAATTCAATATTGGTTGATCCTATAGATTACGATTCAAAGGCAGATAAAATCTATTATTCGAAATTATTTGATACTTGAAGATAAATCATTTGAAAAACATTACCTTTGTAAGGTGTTGATATTTTTAGACATAGATGGAGTAATGCTTTCGGCGGCAGGTTGGAAACCAGTTGAAAATCTAGAAGATGGATTTTCAGCTTTTTCTAAAAAGGCAGTTGATTGTTTACAGCATCTAGTGAATGAAACAAATGCAAGCATTGTTTTAACAACATCTCACAAATCAACATATCCTTTAAATCAATGGAATCACATATTTGAAACTAGAAATTTAAATGTGACCATTTGTGATAAACTAGACGACAATTTAATATCCCTCAATAGAAAAGACGAGATATTGAATTACCTGAATGCACATCCTGAAATCGAAAACTATGTCATTATTGACGATGATAAATCATTGAATGATTTACCCCAATCGGTAAAGGAAAAATTGGTTTTAACAAGTTCTTTGATTGGTTTAACGCAAGAAAATATTGAGCGTGCAATTGAAATCTTGACCCACCCGACTTTGGTTGGAATTTGATTCCTTGTTTTTGTGTTAATCAGCCATGAAAGTGATTACGCAGAAATAACGGATTTTTACCCCTTTTCCAACCGCTTTGCGGTCTGTCATGATACATAATCCCATTTTGGTCGGCTTGCGCGAAACCAATGCTACATGATGCCTTGGACTATTTTTGAATCCCTCCACAATTCTTTGTTCAATGTTGATGAGGTAATCTTCGAGGCGAACGCGGCGTATGAAAATGCTATCGATATAGCGACTTCCACCGGCGGTGATTTCATTTCCATAGGCGGGATTGTTGTTTTTAGTAAAGAATTTAATGCGATGCCCTGGGTTATTCATGTAATATCCTTTGAAAGAATCAAATTCAATATGGGTAACGGTGTCGAAATACGCCTCAAACTGTGCATGAAATCTTGAGGCTCGGGTTAATCCTGAGTCGATTACCAACGTTTGCAAACCCTTACTCTGCCGATAATCATTGATCAGCTTGGCTGTTCTTTTTTCCATGAGGGACTGAGCACCGCAAGGAAAGATAGCCAAAAGAATGAATGCTAAAAAGAGTTTGGATTTCATTAAAGGTTCAAAATTAGGGAAAAAATGAGTTGCTATTAAAAATATTACAGGATGTTTATTGAAATCAATTCATAATTGGAAAATCATTGAATTTGATTTTTAAGAAAAAATAATAATTTCGTATTTTTCATTTGCATTTTTTAATAAATATATTAAATATGAATTGATTCGATTCGCCGAAAATTAACGAATTTGCAAAAAAATCACTATAAAAATGAATAAAAAGATACATTATTTAGGCTTTCTCGTAATTATTTTAATGATGAATGCATGCACGGTTTATCAGGAGCGCAATGATCATGGTTTTGGTGGCGGAAATACTTCAAGTTGGCATTCAACTCAAAGACAAAAAAAACAACCAACAAATGACTTGTTGAACTCAAATTTCGAAACTCAAAATACGATTATTGTAGAAAACACGTCTCAACTTGCAAAAAAAATAGATTCCATTTACTTAGCAATCCAAACTCAAAGTAAACCAGCATTAAAAACACCTAAAAAAACAATCAAAAACAGGTTACATTGGTTGGCAATTAAATATTTTCATAACAACAATTTAAAAACAAAAAAATCAAATAGAAATTTAAACAAATCTTTTTTCTTAGACGATATTTTACCCTTCAGTGATTCCGGATTTGGATATTGGATGGTTTTTATTTTGTTCAGTGCTTGTGTTCTCGGTGCTTTCTTTTCGTTTTTATCTGAATTGTTACACCCCGGCAATTATGCGGGAGTACTTGGTGTTTTATTTATTTTGTACGGAATTATTTATTACTTTGGTTTAATAGATTATGAAAATTTGGGAAATAATTTTTTACATGATTTTGGTTATGTTACCACGATGTTTCCATTAACACTAATTTTTGGATTTGGGTTTCCACTTTTACTATGGATCATAGGCAGTGCAATTAATTAAAGGTGTTGTTTTATATGGCAGCGTTTATAAATTGACACCAACCCTCAATTACATGTAAACAATCACTTTTACTGTAATGACTTTATTGTCGGGCGACATTAACCGAAATAGGTAATTGCCACGGCTTCCCCATTTAGATAAATGAAATTCGGTTAGTTCTGAAATGATGTCGCGGTGTTCAACAAGTTTACCCGTTATATCAAAAATATCGACATAATATCCCACAAAATACTTAAAATCAGTTAGTTTCAAATACACAGTTTTATTAGAAGGGACAGGATAAATTTTGAAATCCCCATTTACTTTTCCGTTTTTGTTTGTATCTGTCAACACAAATTTGAGGGTATCTTGAACCGAAACATAAACCTTAATAAATTGCGTATCGTTGTATAAATGACGAATGGTGTCGTGGAAAACCAATTGGGTTCTTATTGTATCGTAATAATAAATGTGGTGTTTAATTGTATCATTATGAGTTACATACAAAGTATCTTTGATGTATGTTTTAATGGTATCACGTATGGTAATGTGGGTTCGAATCGTGTCGTGGAAAACCAACTTTGTACGAATTGTATCGTAAATATTGTGAATAATGGTATCGATATGCACAAAAAAGCAAGTATCGGCAATTTTAATTTCATACAACGATCCACTATCCTTACAGATATCCGTATTCCCCGCAAATCTATATTTCATTTTATCGTGTGAAAATTGAATGGGGGAAATTTTCAGACTCGTTGATTTCACACCGCTGTATGGTTTCCCTTCAATAATATTGGCGTAATCAAATTGAGGTGATTTGCCTAGCCATTTGTAGATTGCATTTTTTACATTTTTTGCTGTATCCGATTTAATGAGAAGGCTGTCACCCACTTTTAAGGTATATACTTTTGGGGGAACTACCCTCGGTATTTTAAATGAATCGCAGCACCTGCCATCTACCTTGATGCCAATTGTTCTGTAAACCCGGGCGGGAGGACTACAAAACCTATCGTTTGCCTCAATTCGGAGTTTATATGAGGTAAAATTGCTATCTGAAAATTTTGTTTGCCAACTAAAATGATATTTCTTGTGATTTACTTTTCCCGTTGTTTCTGTAATTTGCGCACCCTGAGGAATGTCAAAAAACTTTACCTGCACCGTATCTGGCGCAGATTGATATCCAGCCCATTGGCTATCTTTAAGCGAAAAATCAAATTCCAATTTTCTTCCCCCGCAAATTTTGTAAAATGATTTTTCCTTCATCAGTGGAGGGAAATTATACCCTGATGTTAATTGCCACAGCCCTATATCGCGAATTGTGTAACCTAAATAAGTCCATTTTCCTAACGAATCTTTCCGGTACTGTGATGCTTGAACAGCAATATAATCCAAATTACCCGAAGTTGTGGGTGTATACACCACATCACCCGTATTTGTATCTAAATACATTCCTTTGGGGGGATATGACCCTGGACTTGGGGTGCATTTTATTGTTGTAGCGGGAACACAATAAACACTCGTTGGATACCTATATGATTGAGGCGAAGAGTATGCAATTGAATTATTTAAAGATGTTCTACCAAATACAAAATCATACTTTATTGAATCCTTTTCGGGATCAATAATACCAAACGACAAATAAGTACCTTCATTCATTACTACTTTGGGACTGGGAGTTGAAAAATAACTACCACTGTTTATAATACTCCCCAGTTGTTGGACCAAAGTTTAGTGGTGCTAAGTTAATATTTTGGTTTGAATTATGCAGCATTTTGGTTTAAAGATATTGAATATGCTTCATTGGGTTTCATTCCAATAGTTTGGTGTTTCTTGTTGTGATAA
>CANFLS010000039.1 GCA_947447955.1 Flavobacteriales bacterium
ATACGTATTTTAGACAACTCATAGTTTTGAACCCTTCTGTATACAATTGCTTCTTTTAACAAAGGACGAGGATCGTTTGGCAATTCATTACCAGCAGTGATATATTGTGTTACAGCAAATGACAAATCATTTCCTTTAGACATCATATATGCATCGCCCAATAACAATTTTGCTTCCCAATCTTCTTCCGCAATTGGAGTCAAATATTTTTCTGCCTTAATGGCATTGTCAATGATTTGTTTTGGAGAAGCCCATTCAACCAATAAATAAGCCCTACCAATTTCTTTGTTTATCAAAGGCAATAATTTTGATTTTTCAGTTAATGCTTGTCCAAAAAACAATTCCGCTTCGGTGTATTTACCTTGACGCAAGGCTATGTAACCTTTACCTACATTGTTGATTTTACATTTTGGAGATTTAAATAAACCTTCATCGAACATTTTGATGGCACCCAAAGAATCACCTTTTGCCATTAAATTCAAACCAGCGAAGTAATAGAAATTTGCTTCTTTTGGTTTAGATGTAATTAACTCTTGGAATACTTTTTCAGCATCTTCAAATTGTTCATTGCTACTTAAGCGTTTTGCTTCATCTAGAGACTGCGCTCCCAACCCTAAGGAAATTAAGCTAATAAAACTTAATACTGATAATTTTATGGTTTTCATTTTCAAAGTACAAAAAAACTAAATTAATGTTATTTATATGTTATGTAGAACGATTTTTTTCAATAATTGTTTCAATCTTCTATTATTTCTATGGTTCTGCCCTCATCAAAAGCCGGTATTAAACCCGATTTTTTAACGATTATTTGACCAGGTTGACTTCTCACATAAGTAATAAAGCCATTTCCCAATCCAGAATATCCTTGAAAATCATATCCAATAAGTGGCTGCACAAATGGATATTGCTTTGCTTTAATTTGAGATTGGAAGGGTAAATAATAGGCGTTATTAGCAATATCACCAATACTTAACACTTTAACCTTCTTTATATTAGACATTGCCAATCTGTCTTTTTTGCTGGCAATTAAATTCAATGAAACAACGCCAATTGTATTGTCGTGGGTTGAAACGTAATCTATTATCTGTTGAGAATTCGAAAGGTGAATGGTTTTGTTTGTGTTTAAATTCACTTTTTCAGAAATATACTTTTGGGCTGTGTCATTTATTTGTAAGATATTGATTCCATTTGGATCAAATGCCACCTTACAATCGCGTAAATTGGCAGAATTTGAAAAAATACGCAACAATTCGATCAAGGATAGCTCGGAAAAATTTGTGTTTTTGCTCACAATAAACACCGGCGCGGCATAACCCAATATTGTTGCACGCATTTTTATGTTTCTTTTTTCACAAATCCAATCTTGTTTGTCTTTGGAAAGTTCGTTGTGCAATACAAAAGCCTGAATTGAATCTTGCTTGATCCAGTTTAACAATTGTGCCTGACTTGCAAATTTGGGAACCACGTGTGCCTTGGGGTAATTGAATTGAAACAATTCAATCCACTGATTCACCAATAAAGAATCACCGCTATCAAATCCAATTTGAATGGTACCCGCAGTTGGCACGTCTTTCCCTCTTCCCTCATAATTAAAATCTTGACAGCCGAATAGTGAAAAGGCGGTAAATGTCAACAATAAACCGAGTTTATTCATTTTCATGTTTTTTATTTATTTTGAAAGACATATAAGCCCTGTAAAAGCGGAAAATCCCCCAAAGAAAAATAAGGAGACCCAAATATTTCGGCGAGATTTGATAATAGTCCAAAGCAGGAATATTTACATTGCCAAAAGACAAATACAAGGAACAGAGTAAAAACAATGTTGCTGTGATGATATTATATAAGAATCCAACTTTCACGGTACAAAAATAAAAGAGGCCGATATAAATATCGGCCTCTTTTATAAAAATATTTTTTTAACCTTATTTAACCATCATGGTTTTGCTTACGCTGTTACCACCTGTGATTAACGTATAAGTATAAACACCTGTAGTTAAACCAGTACCGTCAATAGACAATTCATGGTTACCTTGGAACAAGTTGTTGTAAGTTTGAGTTTTAACAACTGCACCCATCATGTTACGAACTTCAACTTTCACATCACCTGGACGGGTTAACCAAACCAATACATTTGTAGTATTTTCAAATGGGTTAGGATAGTTTTGGTTAACAACCATAACTTCACCTGTATTTGGTTGATCAACACTTGCCAAACCAATTACACCGTCTAAGATATCTTGAACAGGAATTGCTTGATAATAAATTGTATTCAATACAACATCATGGTTTGCTTGCGTTGCATCATTGTTTTGCAAGTTGGTACCTGGAATATCATCTTGCTGCCACATAACATGAACAAATCCATTTACAGTGCGCGCAACTGAACCAAAATCATCTTCTTTCAATAATGACTGTGTAATGTTTTGAGGAGTAGTCCAAGTAGCACCACCATCTGTAGAAGCAACAATACCTAAATCGCGATAGTTTGCATTTAAGTCTGATACATCACCTTCCATTGGAGCTGAAAAAATACAGAATATATTTCCATTTGCATCACAAGCAGCATTTGGCTGACGCATTGCAGATGTATTTCCTAAGCGTGCAACTGTTAAATCACCTGAAGGCAATTTTCCGCTGGAAAGGGCCGCAAAAGTTGAACCAAGCAATGTGCTTTTTCCATCACCATCATAATCAAAAGCGCTACCTTGAGCAATTACAACTGGTGCTTTTGTGAAATCTTCATTCCAATACATAATGGCTTGTAATCCAGGGTAAAAACTATAAGATTGATCACTAGTATCAGTATCTAAAACACGAGCCAATCCCCAGAATGCATGAAGTTTGTTGTTTTTATCAATTACAACATCCACAGTACCATCATTGGTGTATGGAGTATCGTTCATCATTGTTTTAGATTTGTAAGGGGCGTATTTGAATTTTTCAGCGTCAATTCTAGCGAACGTAGTACCGAAATCCGTACTTTTCCATAAAATAACACCTTGGAAGATATCTGCATTTGCAATTGCAACTACATTTCCTTTTACATCAATTGCATATTGGTCAGAACCACCATTATCAGTTAAAGTACTATCGTAGTTAGGCAACATGATGTGTTGTTTATCCCAAGTTACACCACCATCTAAAGAACGGCTGTAAACCATTGGTGCAAAAATACCATTGCGTGTTGGAGATCTTTTTTCACCTGGAGCAGCAGAATCTGTATAAGAACAAATTAAGTGAATGGTATCGCCATTGTTTGCTGCACGCGCCCAAATTGGCTTGTAAGGAGCATCTTGTAAAATTTGCGTTGTTACAGAAGGGCGGCTAGAAGCGCTTGTGCTTTTGGTCATATAAAAACCACCATTGGTAGCATCGTGACCGATGGTATACACTGAACCATTAGACAAAGTACCAATACAAGGCCAACCTGTACGAACATTTTCAACACGGTTGCTATCGCTTTTACCCCAATTTCCAGTAGCACCTTTGTAGTTATAACCAGTACCACGACCAGGAAAACCTTGTGCACCTGAATAAGAAGAGGTCCAACCAGCTGAAACCGCTTGATCTTTGTGTACAACAACACGGTGTGCCATTGCATAATTAGATTGCAAATCGTAATAAGTAGAACCAATATGAATAAAAGAATTCAAATTCGCACCTCTGCTAGTTATTCCTTTGTTGGCTTTTGGTTTTACCATACCACCACTCTTTGCATCGTTGTCAACAAAAACGTTTGAATTACTTGATTTTGCAGAAACAATTACCGGTGAACCAGACGGAACACTTTTAGGTGCTTGCGCAAAAACCGAAGAAACAACGGCAATTGAACTTAAAAATATGTAGATTTTTTTCATAGATTAAATTTAGTAAATGCGAATTAAAAGCATTTTAAATTAAAATCACAATTTAGGATTGAAAATGTGAGAATAATGACAAAATTATTTTGTCTTTTTCAAAATATTCACAACAGCTTCAATCAATAACTCGCCATCTGTTGCGGCACCTCTGTGTACGCCTTTTAATCGCAAATCAAGGTATTTTATTTGACTCACGGCCCATTCTAAATCAGACATAGAGTAATTGCTTTGGGCTCTGAGGTAATCATCCATAAAGAATGAAGAAACGCCTATAACAGTTGCCAATTCACTCGGCGATTTTGCCTTTGAATTGTGCATGGCAATTATTTTGGTAAAAAAACCAAACAGTACAGGCACCATGCGCATGAATTCACCTTTTTCGGCACGAATACTCATTTGGTGGGCAATTTGCACCGATTTGTTAAAGTTTCTATTACCAAGTGCGGTTTGTAGCTCAAATACGTTGTATTCTCTGTTGAAACCAACATGCTCTTCAACATGCGATGCCCTAATGTATGCTTCTTTAACGGTAATAAATATTTTATCTAATTCGTTGTGAATTAACGGCAAATCAGCACCCAATAAATCTAACAGTAGATTAATTGCTTCCACATCAAGTGATCTACCCTTTGATTCAGCATATTTAGGCAACCAGTTTTTAATTTGATAATCACGCAATTTAGAGGAGTTAAACTCACAGTACTTGGCAATTAATTTACCTGTTTTGGTGCGCAAATCCATTTTTGCATTCCTAAATGCAAATACCAAAATTGTAGATTTCAATGGATTTTCAGCATAACTTAAAAACATATCCCACTCTTTTAAGTCTTGGGCGTCTTTCACAAGAATGAGTTGAAAATCGCTCATCATTGGATATCTTCTCGCCATAGACATCAGTTCTGGCATTTTTACATCCTTTCCGTAAACAATGGATTGGTTGAAACTTTTTTCTGCATCTGAGAGCACTTTTGATTCTATCAAATCGGAGATAGCATCAATAAAATAGGTTTCGTCGCCATGCAAAAGGTATATTGGGGCAAACTTCCGAGATTCTATTTCTGATCTCAGTGCCCAATAAGCCGATATTGTATCTGCGGTTTTCGCCATTTTTTTTGTAAATTTACACCCTTTATGGTGCTAAATTTTCCTGAATATAGTTTTGAAATTCAAATTCAAACACAAAAAAAAATGATTTTTGATTCAGTTAGGAAAAAATTTATCCCCCTAACCCCTGAAGAATGGGTTCGACAACACTGTATTTGCCACCTAAACCTTTATTACAATATTCCATTGAACAACTTAGCTGTTGAACGAGAAATCAGGGCCATGGATTTGCGTAAACGATTTGATATTGTTGCATTTGGAAAAGCAGGAACCCCATTAATTTTGGTGGAATGCAAAGCTCCTGAGGTAAAAATAGACCAAAATACAATCATTCAAGCGGGGGTTTATAACAAAAAAATGGACAGTGAATGGATGTGGATTACAAATGGCTTGCAACACGTTTGGTTAAGAAAAGAAGGCGATAAAATGACATTTGTTGAGATGCCTGCGGAAATTGTCCGATAATTTATTGAATTTCAAAAAACCATTCAGCATTATCAGAAATAGCTTTTGCAACTTTATCTTGCTTTGCATCGCCCATCGGATCAAAATCTATATTCACAACTTTAATTTCCGAATTATTGGAATTGCCCCATTTATTACAAATTAGTCTGCCCACTTCCGGAAAATTAGCAGCATTTGCCAATTTTTCACATTTTGATACCGTTACATCATACGTGTGAAGTATCGAATATGATTCTCGTATTGAGACTAAATCTAGTCCTCCATCGAATTGAAACCCATCTTTTGATGAAATTTTGGTAGGTTCTGCCAAAAGGCGCTTTACCCCAACAAACTGATCTGAAGCAATCAACAGTGAAGGATCTTTCCAAATTTTCAAACTAGAAAATACATTATCTGTAATTGGCGATGTTTTTACGATACAATATTTTCCAAGAATATGAATGGCACCATTGGCTGTAAGGCAACCAAAACTGTCATTTAAATCTTGCATGTCACAAATTACACTGTCTATGTTCATTGAAGGATCAACCACATGCTTGTAGGTGAGTATCCCTTTTCGGGTAATGTAATCGCCACATAATAAACCTTTCCCAAAATCAATCCTATACGTTTTAGAATGATCAATTAAATTGCTATCGACCAATTGCTTTTTTACACCAAAGGGTAAAATATCCCCATCAAATCCATTCCTTAATTGATCTAACAAAGAATACATTTGCATTTGAACCGTGGTGATTTTACCAATGTTTTCAGCAATTTTAATATCGGTGGTTAATGGGTCTTTGACGCAACTTACGCTGGTCATTACAACGATAAACGCGGTAAAAAAAAGAAATCGAAAATTATTGGATACGAATTTCATATTCTTTTCCAGCGCTGTAGATTTTGGCAATATTGTCGCAAGACATGTTATTAAATGGATCAAAGTCAATTCTATAACGTAAATTGTTATTGTCTATTTGTAATATTCCTTTTACAATGTTTGCAGAACATCCGTTTTCAATATTTTTAACGAGTGCCAAACTGGTTTTCCAAGATGTATTGGGCAAGTTGTTGTAAGAAAACGTGCCATCTCCATTGTAATTGATTACGTCATTGAATAATCCCTCTGTGCTTTCACCAGATGACCATTGAATGGCCAATTGCCCACTGAAAACCATCGAATCAACATCCGTAACCATTTTCACTTGATTAAATGACATTGAAAGTACTCCCAACGATGCTCTATTTAAATTGATTTTACCCGTAAATTTTTTAATTGGGTTATTCAAAGAACCGATGTAAAATGCATTGGTATCGCCAATACTGATGGTGGCTGAGGTATTTAACTCTCTATAATTTTGACTGAATTCAACTAAAACTGAACCAAATCTTGCTTTTCCGTCATAATTCAGTGCAGACTGATTGAAATCTTTTGTATACTCCTGAAATTTAATAAGATATGCATAGCCGTCACCATCGGAGGTAATAGAATCAATGATGGTTATTTTGCAATTGACTTGTTTTTCAATTGAATCCAAATTAGTTCTCTTAATTCCTTGACTTGATTTGGTTGAATTGATATGCTCAACAATTTCGTAAATAGAAAGAAAATCGTTGATGTTGTTATTGAATGAAATTTGAGAATTCAAATCTTCATTTTGCACTTCATGAATTTTGGAGCAACCTGCAAAAACAGAAACTACAGCAATTAAAATTGCAGCCAATATATATTTCGTTTTCTGTAGGATTTTCACTTCCATTGCAATACTTAAACAAATATAATAGGAATTACCCCCAAAAATGAATTAATTTAATTGATTTAAACACCCTTTTATAGTGTTGCAAGCAGAAATTATTTCTTCATTGGTGATAGTAAATGGCGGACAAATTCTAATTGCATTTGGTTCAAATAAGAACCAATCAGTAAATAATTTTTCCTGAAGAAGTAAGTGAATCAACGTTGGTCCTTCTACCCCATCTCCTAAATGACAGGCCAAAAGCAATCCTTTTCCTGTAACTTTTTTTATTTTCGGATGAACGAGTAGTGACTTAAACAGTTCCTCTTTTTGAGGGATATTAAAGCGTTCATAATTTTCGAACAGATACTTATTGGCAGCAAGGCCTGCGGCGCAACAAACCGGATGTCCCCCAAAAGTAGTGATATGACCTAAAATTGGGAAGTTGGCAAAAGATTGCATGATGTGTTTTGGAGCAACAATTGCGCCCATTGGCATTCCACCACCCAAAGCTTTGCCTAAAACAAGAATATCGGGCACTATTTGGTATTGCTCAAAGCAAAACTTGGTTCCTGTTCTTCCAAAACCAGTCTGAATTTCATCTACTACAAACAATGCATTAATTGATTTTGCATATTTATAAAGAGCTTGAATATATTCAACTGATGAAATAGATACTCCTTTTTCAGCCTGAATCAGTTCAACAACAACTGCGGCCACATTAGATTGAGGCAATTGTTGAATAGATTCAATTGAATTTTGATCTACAAAATATACATTATTCAAAAGAGGCCTATATTTTGGAACGAAATATTCGTCGCTCATTAAACTTAAAGGACCTTGAGAACTTCCATGATAAGCCAACTTATGGGCAACAAAGGAAGGCTTACCTGTAAATCTTTTTGCTAATTTCATGGCAGCATCAATTGCCTCCGAACCGCTATTTACGAAGTAAACATTGTTTAAAGATTCCGGTAATTGATCAACTATAAATTGGGCGTAATTATTTTGGGGCATTTGAACGGTTTCACCATAAACCATAACATGCATATGATTTTTGGTTTGTTCGATGATGGCATCAACAACCAAAGGATTTTGGTGACCAATGCTACAAACGGAAATCCCTGAAATTAAATCTAGAAACTTGTTACCATATATATCGAACAAATAATTTCCTTCGGCTCTATCAATTTCAAGCGCCAAGGGTTCGGGATTGGTTTGGGCAACAGAATTTAAGAATAGTTGTTTTGGCGACAAATGCATTTTCAAAAATACGTATAAAACAGAAAACCCCGCAAAGCGGGGTTTTAAATGTGTTCAGTAAAAATATTACTTTACGTTTTCGCTTAATTCAGCACCAGCTTTGAATCTTACTACTTTTTTCTCAGCAATATCGATTTCTTTACCAGTTTGTGGGTTACGGCCTTTACGAGCGCTACGGGTTGTAGTAGAGAAAGTACCGAATCCAACAAGAATAACTTTGTCGTCTGCTTTTAAAGCACCAGTAGTTGCACTGATGAAACTGTTCAAAGCTGCTTGAGCTTGAATCTTGGTAATACCAGCATCTGATGCCATCTTACCGATTAAATCTGATTTGTTCATTGTATATTGTTTTATAATAGGTTAATAATCCAAAAGTAAGAAAGCAATTGACTAATGCAAACTATTTTCGAAAAAAAGAGATATTAATTATTCACGAATAATTAACATTTTGGGTTAAAAAAAAATATCAAAACGCAACCAATTGATTTACTGCGAAATGCAACATTTCGGTTGGCGTTGACTTATTCCAAATTATTTTTGATTTACTGTAAAAAATTGCCCGTTCTTCCAATACTTCAAGCAACCTAAGTCGAATTTGTTCTACGGAAAGTCCCGAAAACATTGGCCTAACGTCCGAATTTTTCTGTATTCTCGAAATAATTACGCTTAAATCTGTATTTAAATAGATGGTCATACCATTAGAACACATCCAATCCATGTTATTAAAATGAGCCGCAGTTCCACCTCCACAGCTAATAACAAACTGCTTTAAATTCTTGGTGTTTTTTAATATGGTTGATTCTAATTCTCGAAATTTATCTTCGCCATATTCAGAAAAATATTGCGACACAGTCATACCCGTTTCATTTTCTAGGACATCATCTAAATCCAAATTATTCCAACCCATTTTTTCCGCTAACCATTTAGCGGTAGTTGTTTTGCCTGAAGCAGGAAGCCCTATTAAATAAACTTTATTCATTTTTCATCCGAGGATCGATCCAAACATACAACAGCTCTGTAAAACTATGGATAACGAAAAACACACATGCTGTGAATAAAACGGCACCCATAACCACTGGTAAATCACTTTGCTGAAGTGCCTCAATGGTAACCTTACCTAGCCCTTTCCATTGAAAGATATACTCTGTAAAGAACGATCCAGCAAGCAAACTGCTAAACCAACCACCTATTGATGTAATCAATGGATTCAATGCGTTAGGAAAGGCATGTCCCCAAATAACTACACTTTCACTTAATCCTTTTGCACGGGCTGTTCTTATAAAATCTAAACCCAAAATTTCAACCATGGTATTTCTTGTTAGCTGAATAAAAACTGCCAATGGACGGATTCCAAGTGCAATTGCGGGTAGAATTAAGTTTGAAAATACCAATGATTTTGTTTCGCCATACGAATCAATTTCCCATAAACTTCCCGTCATTGGCAAATGGGTATATTTTGCCAAAACAAATCCGAACAACCAAGAGAAAATCATTGCTGAAAAGAAAGACGGCACAGAAATACCGATGGTTGATAGCCAAACAATTAAATTATCAATCCAAGTGCCTTGTTTTTTCGCAGCCAATACCCCAAGTGGAATGCCAATTAAGATAGAAACAATAATTGCAGCAAATGCCAAAACCATGGTTCCCCAAAAGGCTTCAATTAACATGGACGATACTTTTTGCTTTGTTTGAAATGATGTTCTCAAGTAAGGGAATTTAACCCAAAGACTACAAGAACCTAATGACAATGCATATCCCGTTAGATTCTCTGTATTACTTGAATTGGCATAAACGGAAACCGGTGATAAGTCATTCAAATAGTATACCCCCTGTTTCCACGTAGGTTGATCTAATCCCAAATCTTTCACAATAGCAGCTGTGGTAGCCGAATCAGAACGCTGCGCACTCAATATCTGATCGGCACTTGGCAAAGCCTGAAACAAGACGAAAATGAACAACACCAATCCAACCAAAACCGCCATTAAAAAGCGAAACTTTTTAAAAAATGGCTTGATCATTTTAGGTACGATTGTAAATTTTTAATTGTAGGAATATGATTGCCACTCCACTTATCCTTTACCGTTGCGCCATCAAACAAATAAAGTGTTGGATTGTATCTGGCCATTGTCATTAGCATTTTTTGATCTGACGCAAAAAATTCAAATGGCAATTTGTATTTCAAACAAAATTGTTTGGCTGGCTCAGCAGAGGCCGAGGTTAATGCATAAAACTTATATTTATTGGCAATAGCCCACTTATAAATGGCGATCACCTTTTCAATTTGCTTTGTGTTGGCAGCATCTAAAACTGGAACGATATAAAATATTTGTGGCCCATTGGCATTGAGCATTGTATCTGTGTAATCAATTCCACGGGTCTGATCCATGATTGAAAAATCATGAATAGGCGATTTATATCCCTCAATAATTACCTGACGGTCTTGTCTGCTAAAGGCATACCCTTTTTCAGTGTAAGCGGCATACTCTTTGCTAGTTACTCTTACCGAATCACTTCCTTTAAATAAAACAAATTTTAGCGAAATACTATCGGTTGCTCTTTCCCCTTTGGGCACAAAAGTCATTATTTCCTTAATGTCATTCCCTTTTTTATATGGAAGGAAATCCCAAAGCGGCAAATAGAGGTAACACAATATTCCAAAGAGCAATGTCCCTCCAGAAAAAACAAGCATAACAATATTTCCTCTTTGTTTTTCAAACCAAGATGAATAATTTTTCTTTCCTAAGTACATTATCAACACCAAAACAATCAGCACCAAATCTTTTTTGAAGGATGCCCAAGGTTTTAATTTCAAAAAGTCGCCAAAGCAACCACAATCGGTTACCTTATTATAAAAGGCCGAATACCAAGTTAAAAACGTAAAGAAAACAACCAATAACGCCGTAATAAACAAGGCAACGTTCATTTGCCAACCGATAATCATGGCAAACCCAAGAATTACTTCCAAGGCACAAAAGAAAATGCTGAAATAAAGGGAGTAATTTTTACAAGATTTAAAGAACCCATGCAACCAAGTTTCTTGTTTCACAAACTTCTCTAGGTCAATTTGATAGGCATAATCTCTAATACCGTATTGAGCAGAATCAATTTTTTCTATTTTCTCAAATAGAATTTGATTATTTTTTAGCAGTGTAAATTTCGCACTAAGTACGGGTGGGTTAACGAATGAATCCGAAATAAATTGGGTTCCGCCCCATGTTCCAAAAACCTCAAAATGGGTATAAGGTGGTGGATTATCTACTTTAGCGGGATTGATATGCCATTCAACTGCTTTCACTTTGTCGAAAGCATAAAGGGTATATGTTTTCGCAATTAATTTTTTATTGTTTACTTCACAAATGAGACTCACTGAATCTTGTTGCACAGCAACATCTTGAGCAAATACGTCGAAATATTCGTTGAGTTTAATCGCAAATCCACTTGGATCGTTGAGCTTAACAATACCGGAGAAAATAAACAACGCCCCAGTAAAATAGCGCACAAACAAATTCAAGTATTTTTTCATGGTTTTAGTATTAAATCCGAATTAATGCAAATATGGCATAATTGATAATATCTTGGTAGTTGGCATCGGCGCCTTCGCTAACTGAAACTTTACCTAGGTTATCTTCTATTTGTTTAATTCTGGCAATTTTCACCAAAATCAAATCTGTAAAACTAGAAATTCTCATTTCTCGCCATACCTCACTATAATCTGAATTTTTAAGTAGCATTAAGTCACGGGTTTTGGTGGCCCAATTGTCGTATGCTTTTGCTATTGTTTCAATATCGTCTGATTCTGATTTAGCTGCCATCATTTCAAGTTGAATAAGTGCAATGATGGAATAATTGACAATGCCCATGAATTCACTTTTGATATCATCACCAACCGCGTTATTACCCGATTCTTCAATATTTTTTATGCGTTGGGCCTTAATATAAATTTGGTCTGTTAAACTACTTGGACGAAACAATCTCCAAGAAGTGCCATAATCTGCATTTTTCTTTAAGAAAATTGTACGGCATATTTTAATAACCTCATTGTATTGCGACTTCGTATTTTGCATTGTTTAGCAAAGATGGAAGAGGTTTTTCGTTTTATCAAACATTCTACATAAAAAGTTGATTTATTTTGAAATTTGAAAGAAATTTCTTATATTTATAAAACTATGAATTCATTTGATTCTCTTTTTCAATCATTAAATCCTGAGCAAAAGCAAGCCGTTAATCAATTAGAAGGGCCTGTTATGGTTATTGCTGGGCCAGGAACTGGTAAAACCCAAATTCTGGCTACCCGAATATTAAATATCCTTGAAAAAGAATCAATTCCTGAAAATATATTGTGCTTAACCTACACCGATGCCGGCGCAACGGCCATGCAACAACGTTTGGCAACTTTTATGGGTAGTGATGCCTATAAAGTTAATATTTTTACTTTCCACGGACTTTGCAACAAAATCATAAAAGACTTTCCCGAAAAGTTTGGCAAACGCGAAATGCGCGTAATGGATGATTTAGAGCGCATAGATATCCTTCAACAAATTATTGAAGAAATACATGAAGATTCTCCGCTAAAAAGCTATTCCGACAGCGACACTGTGCTCATTGGAAACCTGCGTAAAACATGGGATTTAATGGAGTCTGAGGGATACAATGTTGATACGTTTAAACTATGGATTGAAATTTTAAATGACGATGAAATGTTCAAATTGCAATTTCCAAAAATGGTTTATCAGAAAAAACACAAGGAATTCAATGCTGGCGATATCAAATCAAACCTTAGAAAGCCATTACAAGACAATTGGAAAAAACTAATTGAGGCGGCAAAATTACTGGAAAGGTATAATTCCCTCAAAAAAGAACTTGGCGTATATGAATTTTCTGACATGCTTAATTGGGTAAATGAGAAATTAAAAACAGACCAAGAACTTCTGTCAATTGTACAAGAGAAATACCAATATATATTGGTTGACGAGTATCAAGATACGAGCGGTATTCAAAATGAAATTTTATATTCTCTCATTGAATATTGGGAAGATAATCCCAACTGTTTTGTGGTTGGAGATGACGATCAAAGTATCTATGCTTTCCAAGGAGCTAAGGTGAGTAATATGCTAGGATTTAAAGAAAAGTATGCTAAAAATTTAGTTACCATTGTACTTACCAAGAATTATAGGAGTAGCCAATCTATCTTAGACGACAGCGTAAAGTTGATTTCTAAAAACAAAAGTAGATTGGTTAATACCATTGAAGGATTAAGTAAGGATTTAATAAGCAGCGGAGCAAATAAAGATTACCCAAATTTAGAAACTGAAATTATACAATATCAAAATGAATTTCACGAATCTGTTGGTATTGTTGAAAGAATTGAAAAACAGATTAATGAGGGTATTGTTCCAAAAGATATTGCCATTTTATATAGCCAGCACAAGCATGCACAAACAATTTTAGAACTCTTTCAAGAGAAAAATATCCCTTTCGTACTAAATAGGGCTATCAATATTTTACAAGAACCTATTGTAAAACAACTGATTCAATGGATGACCTACTTATCCTATGAGGCTAGTCTCCCAAACTCTGGAGAGTATCTCATTTACCAATTACTATTGAGCGATAGATATGCGATATCAACTTTTACTTTGAATCAAATTTCGGTTGAAATTTATCAGATTAAACGTAAAAAGGAATACCATAACGAAAGTTATTCATGGAGAGAACATTTTTCCAAAATGCTAAGTTCTCCTGGATCTGCTGAAATTTATGGCAAAGAATCAATCGATGCGATTAAAGCACTGTGGGACAATGTAGAAAAATGTATCAAAATAGCTACCGTTGAAAATGTGCCAACGCTTATACAAAGAATATACAGCGAAGGCGGATTTCTGGCAAACGCATTAAAGAAAGACGACACGGGTTGGTCAATGGAAATTCTACATAGTTTTATGGAGTTTGCTGTTCAGCAAAATAACCGTATCCCATTTATTTCATTAAAAGAAATGATTTCTATGTTTCAAAAAATGGAAAAATCTGATATTCCGCTATTCTTAGAGAAACGAATTGGAAACAGTTCTGGGGTGCAGTTGTTAACTGCTCATGGGTCTAAGGGATTAGAGTTTGAACATGTTTATATTTTAAGGGGAAATGATACAGTTTGGGAGAAAGATGAAGGAATAAAATTGCCTTATAACATCCGACAATTGATACTTGGAAATAATAGAATTATAGAAAGCGAAAGTTCTGTTTCCGATTCCTTTGAAGAAAGAAGGAGATTGTTCTATGTTGCCATGACAAGGGCTAAAAAACAACTTACCATCAGTTTTTGCAAATATAAAATTGCCTCAAAAGTATCCGACAGTTTAGCGTCAACATTTGTGTTGGACATTGCCAAGGAAAATCAAATACCCAAGGAACCAATAGGAATTCCAATGGAGAAATTATTATGGGCCCAACAAAAATGTTTAGAAAGAACATCCAAACCCATTTTGGAAATTGATAAGAAAGATTGGCTTAAATCAAAAGTTGAAAATTTAATATTTTCACCCACATCCATTGAAACGTTAATGACGTGTGGAGTGCAATTTTATTTCAGCAGAATATTAAGGGTTCCGTCGGCACCAAATCAATACGGTGCATTTGGTACTGCAATTCATGCTGCGTTACGCGAGTTTGTTGTAAAAGGAGTAAATGCAAAAAAATGGATGTCGCAACCAGAATTGGTGAAATATTTCGAATATGAAATGATGAAAGTTCGCGCTGGATTTACCCAGAAACAATTTGAGTTACGACTAGACCAAGGGCGATCTATTTTACCAAAATATCATGCTCAAAAAATCCAACAATACGAAAAATACGAAAAAATTGAAACTGAGTTTTCAATTAACACAAAAATTGAAGGCATTTCAATTACAGGAAATTTAGACAAAATGGTTTTTGAGGGAAATGATATCACTGTTTACGATTATAAAACAAGTAAACTAAAAAATACCGAAACAAAATCGAAACTCCCTTCAAAGCAAAATATTGAAAAAGGAAATTTCCCACCTTCCTATTGGTTTCAATTGGGCTTGTATACGATGATGATTAATGAATCCTTCAAAGACAAAAACTGGAAATCTAGAAATGGGGTTGTTGAATCATTGATTTCAAACGATGATGGGGTGTTCCAAGATTTCCCAATTATTTATTCCAATGACGATTTCGATTTAATAAAATCATGGGTGCTCAAAGCAAATGAGAAACTTCAAAGTTTGAATTTTATGGAAGGTTGCAATAAATGTGAATGGTGTCAATTTGCCAAAGAATCTGGACAAATTATTTATGTGCCAAACGATGTTACCAACGAATCTACTGAGGAATAAGAATTCAGGTTAAATATCAACCAATTCTAATCGGCGACAAGCTTTTTCACAGCAAAGCTCTTCTCCTTTTTTTCTACTTTTATTGATTTCAGAGAACCAAAGTTCATCGTCAACCATCATGGAAACCACATGGTTGTCATTTTTGCCAGCACCTTCGGTTTCAAACTTCCATTCCAATTTCTTCTGATTTTTTTGTATCCATTTCATGAATACAGCTTTGTAACTCACCGTAGTGAGCATAAGCTTATCAATGTCTAAGTATTGACCAACCAATCTGTCGTGAATGAACTTCGAAACTTTTTTGTAACCTTTATCGAGATAAATTGCACCAATTAAAGCTTCCAAGGCATTTCCGCCAATGGTTCTAAGGGCTGTATGGTTTTTTTGAAGTTCTGGTTTCATTTCCATAACATCTACCAAACCCAACCTATAGGCAAGCATTCCCATTTGTTCACGGTTCACAATTCTGGTTCTCATTTCCGTGAGAAAACCTTCATCTTTATATGGAAAGCGTTTGAACAGCAGTTCGGCAATTACAGAATCAAGTATTGCATCACCCAAAAACTCTAGACGCTCATTGTCTAATGTTCGGGGCGCAAATAAAGTACCCGACATTGTTGCGTCGGCGGCTGAACTATGCGTAAGTGCTTCGCGATAGATAGACAAACGAAAAGGTCTTACCCCAGTAATGAGATAAATTTTTCGTCTCAGATGTTTAATTTGTTGAGGAGATCTTTGAAAAAGAAGCTTCAATCCACAAACAATTAGTCTACGAATTTTTTGAAAATCACAGAAGCATTATGACCACCAAAACCGAATGTGTTACTTAATGCAGCATTAACAGTACGATGTTGCGCTACATTAAATGTTAGATTCAATTTGGGATCAATTTCTGGATCATCCGTAAAGTGATTTATTGTAGGCGGTACGACGTTATGATATACCGATAGTACACTTGCGAGTCCTTCGATAGCACCGGCTCCACCTAATAAATGTCCTGTTTGACTTTTTGTGCTTGAAATATTGAGGTTATAAACGTGCTCTCCAAAAACTGATTTAATGGCTTTTGTTTCGGCAATATCACCCAAGGGTGTACTTGTACCGTGCACATTGATATAATCAATATCGCTTACTTTCATTCCAGCATCATCAAGAGCGGCAATCATTACATTTTTCGCTCCCAAACCTTCTGGATGTGGGGCAGTTAAATGGTAGGCATCAGCCGTCATTCCACCACCAACAATTTCTGCGTAGATAGTTGCACCGCGTGCTTTTGCATGTTCAAGGTCTTCAAGAACAAGAGAAGCAGCACCTTCACCCATAACAAATCCGTCGCGATCTTTATCAAAAGGCCTTGAGGCGGTCATAATGTCATCATTTCTTTCGGAAAGGGCTTTCATGTTACTAAAGCCACCAACAGATGGTTCGTTTACACAAGCTTCTGAACCTCCAGTAACAATGGCATCGGCTTTGCCAAGTCGGATTAAGTTAAATGCATCAATAAGTGCATGAGTAGAAGAAGCACAAGCAGAAACGGTACCATAATTGGGACCTCTCAGATTGTGTTTCATTGAAACATACCCAGCGGCAATATCAATAATCATTTTAGGAATGAAGAAGGGCGAGAAGCGTGGAGTGCCATCGCCCTTAGCATAATCTACAATTTCAGTGAAAAAGGTAGACAAGCCACCTATTCCAGCGCCCCAGATAACCCCGATACGATCGAGATTGTGAGATTGTTGTAAGATTCCGCTATGTAAAATAGCTTCATCAGCGGCGACCATAGCAAACTGGGCAAATGGATCCATTTTTCGCGCTTCTTTCCTATCAATGAAGTTAAGGACGTCAAAATTTTTGACCTCACAAGCAAACTTCACTTTGTACTTTGTCGTATCAAAATGGGTAATTAAACCAGCGCCACTAGTACCCGCTACCAGTGATTTCCAATACTCATTAAGAGTATTCCCGATGGGCGTAATTGCACCCATTCCAGTTACAACAACTCTCCGGAGTTGCATAAATTAGTTTTTGTTTTCTTCGATGTAACGAACAGCTTCCCCAACTGTTTGGATTTTTTCTGCTTGATCATCGGGAATACTGATGTCGAATTCTTTTTCGAATTCCATGATCAATTCAACTGTGTCTAATGAGTCTGCACCCAAATCATTGGTGAAACTAGCATCCGTAACTACGTCTGCTTCATCTACGCCAAGTTTATCTACGATAATGGCTTTTACTTTTTCTGCAATGTCTGACATGATAATAATGAATGATTTTTTTGCGCTACAAAGAAACAATTTTTTCCTTACATCAGAATGAAAATTTATTTTTGTATTGAAATTTTGTCAATGAAAAGATACAAATCTACCATTATTAAGCATCCAAACGACTTCAAAATAGTGGCCGTACATGCTGATTCTAGCCCATATTTGCTGGCTTGGTGTCTTGATGACACTTTTTCTTTAAAATTTGTGTGCGAACCTGAAACTTTTACAATAAATTTGCAAGAAAATAGGTTTTCGCAGCACGTTGAATACCATTTTCAAGGGTCAGAACAGTTTACTTCGATGTGGATTTTGCAAAATAATGGCACTTTGGGAAAAATTTATTCAGGAAAACCAACTCCAGATTATTGGATTTTGATAGAGGATGAAGAACTAATGCCTAACTTTGAACTTTGGCTAGAAAAACTAAAATCGATTGATAAAATTCAAACGGCTTATGTTTTCCCTCCAGAAAAAGCATTAAAATTTACCTGGGTTAATTTGCTGCGACATCTATAAACAAAATATGTACAACGAGAATTTCAACAAAACCAAAATAGTAGCAACAATAGGTCCTGCAACTAGCAGCGAAGAAATGCTAGAGAAAATAATTCACGCTGGTGTGGATGTTTGCAGACTCAATTTTTCTCATGGAGCACATGAAATCCATAATGAAGTTATTGAGCGCGTCAGAAAAATAAATGAAAAATTAGGAAGCCATATTGCACTTCTGCAAGACCTTCAAGGGCCAAAATTGCGCATTGGCAAAGTAGATGGTGAAATACATCTTGTTGATGGGGAATCAATTATTGTTACAACTGTTGAATGTATCAGTACAAAAGAAAAACTTTATGTATCATATGATAGACTACCTTTAGATGCTAAGCCAGGGGAACGTATATTATTGAATGATGGGAAATCCGAATTGGTTATAGACAGTATTATAGATGCAAAGAATTTAAAAGCTACCATTGTTGCTGGCGGGGTATTAACGTCGAACAAAGGTTTTAACTTACCCAATACGAAAGTGACAATTCCTTGCTTAACTGAAAAAGATTTAATTGATCTTGAATTTGGTTTAGAAAAAAATGTTGATTGGGTTGCGCTATCATTTGTAAGAACCGCAGAAGACATTATTGCTGTAAAAGAAATAATTGCAGCAAAAGGAAAACACACCAAAGTAATTGCAAAAATTGAAAAGCCAGAAGCGGTTGCCAATATAGACAGCATTATTAAAGTAGCTGACGGCATTATGGTGGCTCGTGGTGATTTGGGAGTTGAAGTTCCACTTCAAAAAGTGCCTCTAATTCAAAAATCAATTGTTGAAAAATGTATTTTGGCTGCTAAGCCAGTAATTATTGCTACCCAAATGATGGAAAGCATGATTACAGATAGTATGCCAACAAGAGCTGAGATAACAGACGTAGCGAATGCTGTTTTAGATGGAGCAGATGCCGTTATGCTTTCTGCTGAAACATCCGTTGGTAAGTATCCAATACGTGTTATTGAATTTATGAATAGCATCATCACTGATATAGAATCAGACAGAAGGGCTTACTATAAAGGGGTGAAACCAGATGCCTCCTCTCCTTCTTTTGCATCAGATGAAATTTGTTTTACAGCTGTTAGAATGAGTGACCATTTAAAAGCAAAAGCAATTATTGCCATGACAAAAAGTGGATATACAGGATTTAAAGTTGCCAGTTATCGTCCAGAAGCAAGTATTTATATTTTCACAGACAATAAATTCTTGTTGAATACTTTGAGTCTTGTTTGGGGTGTACGCGGATTTTATTACGATAAATTTGTGAGCACCGACGAAACCTTCCAGGATATCATAGACATATTAAAAGACGAAAAAATTGTTATTGAGGGAGATTGTGTTATCAATTGTGCAAGCATGCCAATTCATAAAAAACAAAGAACAAATACTATAAAGGTTACCTTTATTGATTAAACCCTATATAAGTTTAGACGGATTATCCCGAAAGCTTTCGGGAGGATTAGACTGAATCTATCTAATCAACTTTTCCTTTTATAAACAGGCACCGTGCTGCATGGTTCACCATACATTAAACTTTGCACAACTGGAACTAATTTATTAGAAATATTTGTATAGGCAGCAGGTGAAACGGGTAAATCGCCGCAACCTTTAATCACTACTTTTTGATCTCTGTAATCTTCTATTTCTAAATGATCGAATGCATTTTCCCAAAGTGCAGCTTCAAGGGCATTCAAGTCTCC
>CANFLS010000040.1 GCA_947447955.1 Flavobacteriales bacterium
AGTGTTTTATCATCAAAATCGGCCAAATTCACAATTTGAGAAAATCTTGCAAACCATTCCTCCGGCAATATTGCAATACTGCCGTCAGGCAATACAAATTCTTTTTTCTTTTGAAGGATATTATTTTTCAATCGGCTAAAAGGAATTTCGAAATCGCCGAATTTCACTACGGCCATTACGTCAAACCAATCTTCGAATTGATTTACCTTGATTTTTAATTCAATTTTACCTAAGTAATAATTCACCTCAGTAAAATCTTGTTCTACTTTAAATCCTTTGCGTTGTAAATCTTCTGTATGTTCGTTAATCCATTGAATTAAAGAATAAGAAGTATCTTCCATTGGAACACTGAATAAACTTCCTTCATTTACTTCCAATCCCAATTCCTTCAAAATTGAAATTTTTTCGTTTTCTATCTGATAAGATCTACGAATTCTATGGAAAGTAAATTTCCCATCAGTTTCTTCTAATGAAACGTTCACACGTTTGTTTACGTGATAAGGAAACAACCAACTGCCATATTTGAAATACAGTACAATATGACTGTCCTTATCCCAAACTTTCGATAACCTCAAAACAGGCTGTACATCGAGTTGTTCTGTAACAATATCAAACCCCACTGCATATACATCGTGATTTTCCAATAAAGGAAGTACGAACTTTTGCATATAAACAGCTTCTTGGGCCGGTTCAATATGGATAAACTTTTTGGTTAAAAATGGTTTGATTTTTTGACCATCTACCCTGTCGTTAAAAAACAATAATTTGGTATCCGTAAGCATCCACGCTGGTTTGTTAACCAACATAACACTCTCGTTTTCAAAAAACCGAACTTTTTCATCTTGGTGTTTAACGGTAGCGAAATAATTCATGCCCTCTTCGTCCCTTCTAAAATGAAACAACACCGATGCTGGTTCATTGACAAATGAAATTGGCGAACCCATAGGCTCTCCGGTTACACTTGACCAATAAATTTGGTAATCTTTTACAATATTTAAAATTTGAACAAGTTGACGCTCAATAAAAGCGCGAACTTGAATTTTCATTTCAGGGGTAAATTGTTTCAATAAGAAATCTGCAGGACGTAATTTTTTAGTACCTGTGTAGAATTTCTTCATGATTGATTCTACCTCAAAGGTTTCTATCAATTGAACCGCGGCATTTTGCCTTTCATCTAACCTAAAATAATCGCTATTCTTTTCTCTAATTCGCTGATATGTTAGAGACGGTTTTCCATTTTCAAGCAGTTGGACTGCATTTGCTTCAATGACAACTCCAAAATGAGCGTGTTTTACAAAGGTAAATACTACTTCGAATTGTTTTGAATTGATTACTTCCATCTTGCTTTTTCTACAAATAAACTTGCAAGTTATAGCAGATAAATCAAACTATTGGCCTTTTTTTGTAAATAGTATCACTATTACGTAAATATTATGGAAAATACACCAAATATGACCTATTCAGGGCTTTCAATCCCTCAAAAATATGAACATCTCCATACTTTTTGGAATGGAATTGCTGACGATCAGGTTGATTGGATTGCCAATATGAGCAATGCCTCTGCCTTGATGAAAGAAATTTTCAATTGGTGGTGGGTAGGATTTTATCGTGTTCAAAACAATATGTTAATACTGGGACCATTCCAAGGTCCTTCTGCCTGCACAAAAATTGACTTTGGAAAAGGCGTTTGTGGCAGTTCATGGAAAAATGAATCTACCATTGTGGTACCAAATGTTCATGAATTTGAGGGACATATTGCTTGCAGCAGTATATCGAACAGCGAAATAGTAATTCCAATCTTCAAAGACAATAAAATCTGGGGAGTTTTAGACGTAGATAGCGAACATTTGAATCATTTTAATGACATTGATAAAATTGAATTGGAAAAATTTTGCCAATCAATTTCCGCGTTTTTGTAACACCAAATTATTAAAGAAATTCTCTGAATTCCTTTTTTTTTTGCATCTTTGGAAAAATTAATTTTTATAATGAATACACTTAAAACCAAGAAGAATATTATTCTGCTCATCATTGTAGCCTCTTTGGGCTATTTTGTTGACATATATGATTTGATACTTTTTAATATCATTAAAAAAGAAAGTCTCGAATCTTTACATATTGATTACAACACCTATGAAACCGTTTTATTCCGTTGGCAAATGGCCGGAATGCTCATTGGAGGAATTCTTTGGGGCGTTTGGGGCGATAAAAAAGGAAGGGTTTCTGTATTATTTGGAAGTATATTAATCTATTCTGTTGCCAATATTGCCAATGCCTTTGTAGAGTCACTTTGGGCATACAAAATGTGGCGTTTAATTGCAGGATTAGGTTTAGCAGGTGAACTTGGTGCAGCAATTACCCTGGTTGCTGAATTGATGCCTCAAAAGAAAAGAGGTTTGGGTACTATGATCATCGTAACATTTGGTGCTTTGGGCGCTGTTGCCGCATTCTTGGTTTCCAAAAATGGACAATTTATTGGTGATTTCATATCTGGAATTATTCACAAACCGGTTGCAAATTGGCAAGTGGCTTATATTGTTGGAGGGACATTGGGTCTTCTGCTTCTTGCATTGAGGGCAAGTACATTTGAAAGTGGACTTTTTGAACAAGCAAAAGAGCACAACGTAGAACGTGGTAATTTCTTTAGTCTTTTTAAGCAAAAAGAAACATTTGTAAAATATTTGGCTTGTATTGTTATAGGTTTACCAGTTTGGTTTGTTGTAGGCGTTTTAATTGCGTTGGCGCATAGATTCTTGCCTGAAATTACGGGTAATACGGATATCCTAAAAGTGTTACCTACCAAGGAAATGGTGCTTTGGAGCTATGTAGGACTTTCAATTGGTGATTTAACCAGTGGAACTTTATCGCAAATTTTCAAAAGCCGTAAAAAAGTAATGCTATCGAATATCATTGGAATAATTATTATGACCTTGATTTATTTGTATGGACCAGTGGGCTCAGCAAATTACTACCGTTTTATAGCTGTAATGTTAGGTGCCGTAACTGGCTATTGGGCCTTGTTTGTTACAAACGCAAGTGAACAATTTGGAACAAATATTAGAAGTACAGTCGCTGCTACCGTTCCAAATTTTGTGCGTGGTGGTGTACTTTTAATCACCTCTGGATTTGAAATATTAGAGTCTCAAACACATTCTGCAAGTATTTCTGCACTTATTATTGGATTAATTTGTGTTTCTCTTGCTATTTGGGGAACTTTGCACATAGAAGAATCCTTTCATAAGGATTTGAACTATTACGAAAAATAACTCCCATTGAATTCTAAATTTAAACTTTCGTTCATCGAAAAAATTGTTTTAGCAATTTTAGAGGACTCTCCCAAAGGCGCATTAAATACCCAACGCGTTTTTAACAGAATTCCAATTGATGCTAAAATAGATAAAGAATCTGTATATCAGGCTCTCCTATCCCTCACTCAAAAAAAACTCATTAATCAACCTTCTAAAGGTCAATTTGCATTTGTAAAACCTTCGCAAACCCTCCAAGGGAGATTGATTACTAGCAACAAGGGCGAATACTATGTTGTTTTAGATGATGGCCTATCCTATTTCATACCAACAGTTTACATCAAGCAATTATTACCTGAAGATCGGGTTGAATGCGAATACAAAGTAAAAGGCAAAAGGGTTGATATTGTTTATGTTAGATTGATCGATAGAAAACCAACCAAAGTTGTAGGTTACTTAGACGTTTTTGAAAAAAACGCCTATTTACTTACTTCAAAAGCAGGTTTTAAAGACATTAAAATCAAAGAAGAAGTTGATCCTAAATTGGATGGACAAAAAGCTATTGTTGAAGTATATGATTTCCCTCCAAATACAAAATATCCATTAGGACGCATTTTAGAAGTATTTGGAACTCCAGGGAATAATGAAACCGAAATGCATGCCATTGTGGGTGAATTTGGATTCAAAACGATATTTCCTAAGGATGTTTTGGAAGAAACGGAAGCCATTGAGGAAGCAATTTCAAACAATGAAATAAAATCGAGAAAGGATTTTAGAGACGTAACCACCTTTACCATTGACCCAGCAGATGCAAAAGACTTTGACGATGCAATTTCTTACCGAGAGTTAGAAAACGGACATGTTAAAATTGGTGTGCACATTGCCGATGTTTCGCATTATGTAAAAGTTGGAAGTCCGTTAGATAGAGAGGCATTTGAAAGGGGAACATCTGTTTACCTGGTAGACAGAACCATTCCAATGTTGCCTGAGAAATTATCGAACAACCTTTGCTCGTTGCGTCCTAACGAAAATAGATTGGCCTTTTCCGTTGAATTTGAATTGAATGCGCAATTTCAAATCGTAAACAAATGGATTGGCAAAACCATTATTCATAGTAACCGCAGATTTTCATACGAAGAAGCCCAAGAAATCATTGTTGCCGAAGCCGGAGAATATGCACATGAACTCGTTACCCTGAACAATATATCTAAAATTTATGAAAAAGATAGATTTGAAGATGGTGCATTGAAATTTGAATCGAAAGAACTCAGATTCAAATTAACAGAAAGTGGCGAACCTATTGAAGTTTATGAAAAAACCAGGTTCGATGCGCACAAAATGATTGAGACATACATGCTTTTAGCCAACAAGGCAATTGCTGAATATGTTTACAAGTTGAAAATCCCAAACTTGCCATTCATTTACAGAACGCACGACAATCCACCACAAGAAAAATTAATAGAGTTTGCAAAGTTTTGCAAAATCATGGGCTATCCAATTCAAATTGACAACGAAAAAGTGATGAGAAAATCGTTCAATTCGTTACTGGAAAGAGCCGAGAATAAACCAGAACTTTCAGTACTTCAACAAATGGCAATCAGAACAATGGCGAAAGCGGTTTATACAGCTTACAAAACGTCGCACTTCGGATTGGCTTTTGAATATTATACCCACTTCACATCTCCTATTCGCCGATATCCAGATTTGTTGGCACATAGAATGCTTTTCAATTATTTAAACGATACTCCATCGCAGTATAACGAAGAAACAATTGAAAGTTTTGCCAAACATTCGTCTTTGATGGAACAAAAAGCTGCCGAAGCTGAAAGAGCAAGTGTGAAATACAAAATGGCTGAATTAATGAAAAAACACGAAGGTGAAATTTTCGAAGCCAGAATTTCAGGTATCACTGAATGGGGAATTTATGCAACCATTTTAGATTTGCATGCTGAGGGACTCATTAAAGTGAGTGAAATTAAATTTGACCGATTCTATTACGTTGAAGACGAACGAAAATTAATGGGCAAAAGAACCAAAAGGTCTTTCCACATGGGAGACATCATCACAATCAAAGTGAAATCAGCAAACCCTATTGCCAGACAAATAGATTTTTATTTATACGAATAATGAATACAATTGAAAAACTTCAAATCGATTATAACCAATATTTAACAGCGAATCCTTTTTCTGGTTCGCCAGGGAATTTATACAATCCAATGAATTATATCATGTCGTTGGGTGGTAAACGCGTAAGGCCTTTGTTGTCGATGATTGGGAATCAATTGGCGAATGGCGATACACAACACGGAATTTATATTGGCCATGTAATGGAAGTATTTCATAATTTCAGTTTGGTGCATGACGACATTATGGACAAAGCTGATTCAAGGCGTGGAAAGCCAACTGTACACAAGAAATGGGATGAACCTACGGCAATCTTAAGTGGCGACAATATGTTGGTTAAAGCATACGAATTGCTAATTAACTATACAGGACCAAATAAGGATGCGATTTTGAAAACCTTTACCAAAACAGCTGCAGAAGTTTGTGAAGGACAACAAAATGACATGGATTTTGAAAGTCGCAATGATGTAGATGTAGATTCTTATTTACACATGATTCAAAATAAAACTGCTGTTTTATTGGGATGTAGCATCAAATGTGGTGCACTTTCTGGAAACTGCAATGAACAAACCAGCAATGAATTGTACAATTTTGCTATCAACATAGGTATGGCTTTTCAGTTAATGGATGATTATCTAGATACCTTTGGAAACTCAGACAATACGGGCAAAATTAAAGGCGGTGATATTTTACAAGGAAAAAAAACTTGGTTGTTTTTAAACTCTCAATATGCCGACAAACAAAAACACCTAGAGCTATTTCAAATGGAAAATAGTTCAACTAAGGTGGATGCAATTATAGCCCATTGGCAAGAAATTGAACTGGATAAAAAGTGTATTGAATTGATTGAAGATTTCAACAAAAAAGCGCATTTGAATTTAGAACACATTGAAAAAAATGGATTTAATACCGAATTATTAATTCAGCTCCTAAATTATTTGAGCGAAAGACAGAATTAATGCAATACCATTACGGTACCTGTTTTTTGATATCGCTTATCGTTCCAGCCATCAAAATTCAATAACCAAGCGTATACACCATCTTGAACTTGAATTCCATTGATGGTTCCATCCCACTGCTTCTTTTTATCAAAGGATTCCCAAATTTTCTGACCCCATCGGTCATAAACTTTCATGGAATATCCTTTCACAAAAATTGGAACAGTTCCCCAAACTTCATTTAATTTATCGTTGTTCACAGTAAATGCATTTGGCACCCAAACCTCTGGTGGCTGATACAAATAGACCCAGTTACTTTCAGTAATTCCTTTGTAATAGATTCCTTTTGTTGGAGCTTCGTATCCTATGGCTCGATACCAATACCCTCCCCAATCATAATCCAACTTATCATCTTTAAATAAACGATTGCTCTGAATGACCAAGGACTTAAACGGCTCAATGTCATTTTTCCTTTGTAAATCCCAAACACTCACACCAGAATCCCAACCCACATAGTCTGCCCATTTTAAATTAAAATAATAATCTGGCGCCTCAACCGAAGTTCCACTAATAATTACATTACAGCCTTTGTTACTTGGTTTGCTGATATGTCCACACTTATCAACCACAATCACCTGATAGCAAAAGGCTTGCTTGTCTACATTAAAACTAGAATCAGAAAGTGTGGTGTCTTTTATTACAAATTCAGGAACCGAGCCTATTGAACCCGTAATTGGAAACTTATAAATTTCAAATTCCTTGAATTTAGGCTCAGCACTCATAACCCATTTTACGTCTACTCTACGATCTTCAAAAACACTGGCAGATATCAAATGTACCGGTTCAATTGCGTTATTTAATTCCCTTACTGTACAAAACACATTGATTGGTTGAACCCGAGTATCGCAAATATTTACACCTATCATTCCAAAGCAATAATTATTCACTTGCGGATTAACCACATTGTTATCAATGAACTCACCTGCCAAATTATTGAATACGGTATCAATAATTTGTTTGCTTCCATTGGGATTGGTTCTTTCAATTAAAAAGTATTTGAAAAATTTAGTGGGAACGGTAGTAGCTGGCCATGAAATTTTCATTTGCTTGGTTACCCTATCATAACTTACGCAAATTGCATCAGGTGGAATTACTTTGGGTGGTTCTTCAATTAATATTGAAATTGTGGCATAGGTGGTATCAGACTTCGGACAACCACAATCGTAAATCATTACCTGAAGCTTTATTGTATCCTTTGAAAAACTTCCACAGGTAGTTTGCCATTTCAATTTTAACTGCGCCCTGTTTATTCCCATTATGGTTGTAACCGTTGCCGTATCTGTAAATTTCATGGCGCCTTTTTTCAACCATTTCACTTTCAAATTCACAGTATCGAATACATCTGCATCTCTTGCAAACCTTTGAATGTCGATCAATTCAGTTGCTGTAACTTTGATAAAAGTATCTGACATCCAAGGTTTTTTATTCAAGTTTTCAAAGTCAATTTTAAACAATGCATTGTTGCAATTTCTGCTATTCATTGTTGTACTAAATGCGGTTGGTGTTACTGGAAATAATCCGTTTTGACGGCAACCCGCACAAACCGACTGATAGATAATTCCCTTCTTATCGAATCTACTTGTTCCACCATCAACATGTTCTTCAGCTTTTTTTGACCCAGTACTCAACCCACCAAAAAAAGTTCCAAACGCCAAATTATACATGTTTTTAGAAAACACCGCAATGTAAAAATCACTGCCGTCTGTTGTCTTTTGTAAGGCATCGTTGGTGGTTTGAAGATTTCTCGTGTTCCCCTTATTTCGGTGAATTTTAGAAGCTCCTGTATTAATGTCGTACAAAGCAGTATTCGTAGCTCCACCCCAACCTGAGATAAAAATACGTTCACAGCGATCTACTAAGAATGCTGAAGGACTAATATTGGGCATATTTCCATTGGCGCCAAATGTTGTTTGAATAAGAATTGTATTTAAATCTTGACTGTGTTTTGTAATAAACTGACCCGTATTTGCTTGACTATAAGGAGAATTAATAGTACTAATTTGACCTTCTGTTTGTCCGTAAATATATGGATTGCCAGATAAATCCGTTTGCACAAAATATGCTTGTTCGTAATTAGGAGTCCCATAATACTTTCCACTGAGTAAAATACCTAACTTGGCATCGAATCGCAAGAGCATCCCATCTACATCACCAATAAAATCATTTTGCCAAGCACCTGTAAATTGAGATTTCAATCCCCTAGAATTGGTACCACCCGCAGCATACAGGTCATTGTTTTTTCCCAATGCAATTCCATAAATGGCATCGTAATATTTATCTTCATCGCCTATTACTTGCGACCAATTTAAACTTTTCAAATCACCACTTAGCGAAAAAACAGTACCATCTTCTTCAACTGTTCTAATTCTACCACCAACTGTTTGTGGAAAGTCGTTTGAATAAGTTACACCACAAACATAAATCGTTTTATTATCGGTAATAATTTCTCCTCGAAACTCATCGGCATAATTGTATAACAATGGAAAATCATCAACGGGATTTACCGAACGATCAGCGCCAACGCCATCTTGACCGCTGCCACCGATATAAGTTCCGGCCAATATTTTTGTTCCTGCCCAACTTATTTTGGTAACCGTAAAATCATAAGAACCATTCCATGTAACATCATAAGCTCCAGCCGTAACGGGGAAATCACTGCTCTTTGTTGTGGCCATCACATACAGATTATTCAATGAGTCAACAACCATCGAATGGGGTTGTTCGTTATCAGATCCCCCCAAATAAGTACAAAAAACCAGTTTACTTCCCGATTGATTGTATTTTAACAAAGCAATATCCCTATCTCCACCATAACCCAATTCTTCAGGAACTCCACCGCCAAACTGTATTTGGAAAGCACCAGTGGTAACCGGCAATCCAACGTCGAATACCGTCCCTCCAGAATACCCATTTCCAATTTCGTCATAAGTTCCTGTACAACCAAAATTATCAGCACTAGAGCCACTATAGGTACTAAAAACAAGCACTGGATCAACCACAATCTTGGCGTTTCGCTTTAAGGTTGTTTGCTTCTGGATTTTATAAGCAATTTCATTGCCGTTTAAAATATATTGACAAGGAATTATTGACGATGGATTTGCACTCTCATAAACCAAAGGAATATTCTCATTCCAATTTAAAATGCTCGTTTCAAAACGAAGTTCCGTTTCACTGTTTTTATAAACACCAGCTCCATTCACTTTTATTTTTATGAGGGACAATTTCTCTTGTGAACAAATCCAATTGTATTTGATACCCCCATTACTGGCTATTATTTCCAAATCAACACCGTGATAAATGGATCTAACAATAATTTTTGAATATTTATACAATTCTGTTGCCCATTTTTTAGGATTGTTTCCCTTAAAATAATTGACGTAATAGTCTGATTTGCTTCCCTCAAAATCAATATGCGAATAATTTGCATTTACAAAATCTAATTGAACACTGTGAGAAGCAATCTGGGTATTTTCAATGGCCCTGTCATGAATTTTCATCACATCATCTGCATTCCAGAAATGAAGCCACAAACCGTCGTTGCACAGCCAAACATTGCCAATATTCAATGCGGCATAGGCTTTTACTTTTGCAGGGAATTGACCTTTGTTTTCAATAAATATCTCCGATTGCCCTTTTAAAAACGAAGGGAAAATCGAGTAAATACAGATTAAAAAAAGCAGGTACTTTTTCATTGATTTATACAAATTTCGTTGAAATAATGTATGTTTCAACCCATAGACAATAAAAAAATAGGGAAAGTTTTCTTAAAAATGCGAATTATTCCAAATTAAGATTGCCTAAATTTGCACTTGAATGAGAATATTGTTTTTTGGAACACCTGAATTCGCTGCAACTTCATTGGAATTAATTGCAAAAGAAGGATTTAATGTAGTGGCGGTTGTAACTGCTCCAGATAAACCTGCAGGTAGAGGTAGACAATTGAAATCAAGCGAAGTAAAAATATCTGCCGAAAAATTAAATATTCCCGTTTTTCAACCAACCAATTTAAAATCAGAAGATTTCCAAAACCAAATCAATGGATTAAACATCGATTTGGGCGTTGTTATTGCTTTCAGAATGTTACCAGAGAAAATCTGGTCGGCTCCAAAACTTGGAACCATCAATTTACATGCATCGTTATTACCAAATTACCGAGGTGCTGCCCCTATTCAACATGCCATTATTCAAGGTGAAACAGTAACTGGTGTGAGTACATTTTTCCTGAAGCATGAAATTGACACTGGTGATTTGATTGATCAACAGGAAGTTCAAATTGATGATAATGAAACGGGTGGTTCCTTACACGACAAATTAATGGATGTAGGTGCCAATTTGATGATTCAATCTTTGAGGAAAATTGAAGCATTTGGGAATCAAACCCCAACCTTTCCTCAAATTTATACCGATGATTTAAAAATGGCCTGTAAAATCAACCGCGACTTTTGCCATATAGACATAAATCAATTGGCAATTGAAGTTCATAATAAAATCAGAGGTTTAAGTCCTTATCCAGGTGCTTGGATTGAAAGTTCTTTCGGGGAGTTAAAAATATACACGTCACAGATTGTAACAGAATCCGTAAAAAATGAATCGAATGAAGTAATTTTCATCGATAATAAAAAACTATACATAGAATGTAAAAATTCTTTTTTAGAGATTATAGAGCTTCAACCCCAAGGAAAACAAAGGATGTCGGCGATTTCCTACCTAAATGGTTTGAGATAATTCAAAAAATATTTTATAATTTTCTTGCATTTCACAATAATGTAGTGTTTATTGCGTTTTCAATATCATAAAGAAAACGCCTATAGCTATAAAAATACTCAACTAAAAAACGTATTAACAATTAAAGTTTAATCCGCAAGGAGGAGTATTATTATGGCAACAACAATGATAGCAGATGGTGTATTGATTAAACACTACACAGAAGGCAACCAAGGCGCTTTTGAAACCCTTCTCAAAAGACACAAAAATCGCATTTTCTCTAGCATTTATGCTCTAGTGGGTGATCGTTATATTGCTGAAGACATATTTCAGGAAACTTTCATTAAAATCATACACTCCATTAGAACTGGCAAATACAACCATGAAGACAAATTTCTTCCTTGGGCAATGCGTATTTCTAGAAATATGTGTATTGATTCAATTCGTCAAAGAAAGCGTTTGCCAATTGTAGTTGACAGTGAAGGCAATGATATTTTAAACAACATTGGAATTTTCGAAAAAAGCCAAGAAGAGTTGCATATTGAAAATGACGAAATTACTATGCTAAGAAAATGGATTTGGGAATTACCTGAAGAGCAACGCGAAGTGTTGGTTTTGAGAAATTATGCAGATCTAAGTTTCAAAGAAATTGCAGTTGTAACAAACACCAATATCAACACATGTATTGGTCGAATGCATTATGCTTTGATTAATCTTAGAAAAATGACTCAAAAAAATTCAGTGCGCGTAAAATAAAAATCAAAGTAATGCGTTATTAAATAAAATAACGTCAGGCTTATGATTTATAACATTACCAAAACTGAATTAATCAAATACTTTTACAATGAATGCTCTCCTAGTGTGAGTCAATTGATTGAAATGGAGTTAGACGCTAATCCTGACTGGAAAACTTACTTGAATTATTTAGAAACAGTTCAAAATTCAACCAAAATTGATTTTAAACCAAATGATACATTGGTAAGCATGATTTTAGAAGAAAGTGCAGCTACAGAACACCAATCATTATAGAATATCTTCATTCATAAAACAAAAAAACCTTCATTAATGAAGGTTTTTTTGTTTTAAACGTATTTTTATTTTAGTTATACAAATAAATTCTTTAGTTCTTTTGCGTCTTCAGGTTTCATTTTCCCTGCTAAAATCAACCTTACCTGACGGCGTCTTAACGCGCCATCAAATTTATTTTGCTCTTCTGGGGATTGAGGTTCAATTTGCGGAACCGCTACTGGCCTATTTCGACTATCTAAGGCAACGAAAGTATAATAAGCCTCATTGCTTTTAATCTTTTCACCTCGTGGAATGCTGTGGGCATAAACCTCTATAAAAACCTCCATCGATGAATTGAATGCCCTGGTAACATATGCAGTTAAGGTTACAACATCGCCTAAACGAATACTTTCTTTAAAAGAAACACTATCTACGGCTGCAGTAACCACAATTTGATTGCTATGTTTTTGAGCGGCAATTGCTGCACAAATATCCATCCAATGCAACATCTTCCCTCCCATTAAATTATTCAATGTATTTGTATCGTTGGGCAATACAATTTCATTCATTTCGGTGAGTGAATTACTTGGGAATTTTGTATTATTTTCTTGCATGTTGTTATAAAATAAAAAAGGGCGATAAAATCGCCCTAAATATAAGTTGTTTTTTTAATTCAATTATGCTTGGGCTTCAACAACAGAAACGAAACTTCTGCCATCTTTACCTTTTCTGAATCGAACTACACCATTTGACAAAGCAAACAAAGTATGGTCTTTACCAATACCTACGTTAACTTCTGGATGATGTTTAGTACCTCTTTGACGTACAATGATATTTCCAGATTGAACAACTTGTCCACCGAAAATTTTCACGCCTAGACGTTTACTATGCGACTCTCTACCGTTTTTGGTGCTACCCGCACCTTTTTTATGTGCCATACTTTCTAATTTATATTATTAAGCCTTGATACTTTCGATTTTCAAACAAGTGTGTGAATGTCTGAAACCATTCTTCACTGTATACCCTTTTCTTCTTTTCTTTTTGAAAACGATAATCTTATCGCCTTTTCCGTGCTCCGCAACAGAACAAGTTACTTTCGCACCTGCTACTGTTGGAGAACCCACTTGAATCTTGTCTCCACCTATGAATAAAACATTATCAAACTCAATTTTTGAACCTGTTTCGGCGTCCAAACGATTTACAATAAGAAAGGTATTTTCCGAAACCTTATATTGTCTTCCTGCTATTTCTACTATTGCGTACATGACGTAAAATTGGGTTGCAAAGATAGTGAAATTATTTTACCAAACAAACCTTAGTTGAGATTTTTTAAATAAAATCTATTGTGTTGTATTTTGTATACACTGCCAAAACTCGTGTTTATCTATTGATCTCCCGCGCGCATTTTTGTATAGAAATGAAAAAAGGATTTCTTACAGCCGCCGTTTTGTTAAATGCCATTATTGTTGTGGCTCAACCCGACAAGCCTAAAGGTTTCGAAAACAGTAGTCATGATGTAATTTCTGGTACAAATATAAAACTAATTCCAGCCTCAAAGCTTTCTATTGAGCCGGTTGTACCTAAAACAGAAACACCGAAAATTACCCTTAAATACGAAACACCTGAATTTAATTGGAATACCCCCAAATTAATTCAAACCATTGACCCAGACAAAATCAAAGAAAAAGGCATCGATTCTATTGCCCTTTCAAACTATGTACGTTTGGGTGGTGGTAACAATACCCACATTCTTGGAGAGGTATATCTATCTAATAAGCCCAATTCAAAATGGTCCTATCACTTAAATTTGGCTCAACTTCAAGCAAAAAACAAAACCACATTGCAAGAATTTGCGAATACCCGAATTCAATTAGGTGGTGCAAGATTTTTCAACAACTCTAGTTTAAATGCTTCTTTGTTCTACAACAGAGACCATGTAGCTTTTTTTGCTAAAGACTCTAGTTTTCAATCTGAGGGGAAATCAACTGCCATCGATTTATTCAATTCAGGCAAGACAGCAAATACTTATGGAGTAAACATTGATTATGTTTCGCTGGCAACAAATAAAAAACCAGAAATCAAATGGCTTAATAGGCTGTCATCTTTTAATTCTAACACTAATCACGATGAATTGGAAGTTAATAGCGCGTTAAAAATGTTGAAAACCCACAAAAATTTAACAATGTGGGGTGAATTGGCATTTACAGATATCCAATCAAAACAAAAACGTGACACTGCTAAATCACAGTCAACAATAAATCAAGTGTTTGTTGATTTCAAACCCCGTGTGCAATTCATCCACAAACAAACCGATTTAAATGTGCAAGTAGGATTGAATGTAACCTACAACAAAAACACAACGTCAAGCAGCAGCAAGAATTATATAAATCCTTTTATTTATTTAGAAAAGGGAATTACTGGATTAGAAATGAAGGTATTTGGATCAATTGATGGTGGATTAATGAAAAATTCCCTCAGAAGAATGAACGAAGTTATGCCCTATTTTGCAGATACATTGCAGTTAAAGAATCAATACGAGCAACTAAACGGATATATTGGAATTAAAGGGAAAATATCAGGAAATTCTCAATTTAGTCTAGACTTTGGAGGCAACTCAGTTTCTGATATGTTGGTGTTTGTAAGTGCGAAAGAATCGAACAAATCTACTTATGACAGTTTAAATTTAATGAGAGCTACCTACTTGAATAATGTGAGCAGCTTCTACTTTAGAGCCTTTGCACAATATAATTTGGGTGAATCGCTTAAGATATTGGGTAATTTAAAAGTAATTCAATATAGTCAAACTGTATATCATTTGCCTAGCTTTACTTTTAATCTAAGTGCAGAATATTCTCCAATTTCAACCGTTCTTATTAAATTGGGTATGCAAGGTGTTGGAACCAGGTACAATAGTTTAATGACAGATGCAATTACGAATAAATTCACAACGGTTGCATTGAAGAATTACACTGATATCTATGCCCGCATAGACTATAGATTCAACGGAGCTGGAAGAATCTGGATTCAAGGTTCTAACTTGTTAAACCAAAATTATCAAACCTATTACGGTTACAAAGCTTTTGGCTTGACAGTAATGGGTGGAATAAGTATTGCTTTATTCTAAAAACACATTATATTTGTATAGATGATAGACGGTAAATTCATAGCAACCATTCAACAATTACTCACCCAAGAACATTGTGTGATTGTGCCAAACTTAGGCGCATTTGTTTTGAGGGATACTGACGCTACGATGAATTTTTTCACCAAAGAAATTAAGCCTCATCACTCAAATGTGTATTTCAATAAAGACATTATCCAAGATGATGGCTTATTTACAAATGCATTAAAAGAAGCCTTAGGGTTATCGTACAAAGAAACAAACGAATACATTCAGACTGTAATTGCCTTTATTAAAAGTAAAGTTGCAGAGAAAAAAATATGTTCTTTTGCTCCTATTGGGAATTTCTTTATTAATTCTGAAAATGAAATTTTCTTTATTGGCAACAGCCAACTCAATTTAAATATTGAAACATTTGGTCTAAAGCCAATAAAATGGAACATTCAAAATCAACAACAATTTGTTCCTGAAATAAAAGTTTTAGACGCATCAACTATTCATTCAAATGAATTAAATGATGCGGTGATATTAGAAGTATCTTCATCAGAACAAGAGCATAGTGAAATCAATATCAGAAAAAATACATTTTGGAATATCGCAGCGAATGTTGCTTTAATCACGCTTTCTGTGGGTGTACTTTATTTGAATTCAATTGCTATTAAATCAGTTTTTACAAGTAAAGCCAAATCTGAGGCATCTTCTCTCCCATTGATCAAATCAACTGAGATTAAAACAGTAGAAGAAGATGAATCTGTGATGATGGTAATTGGCGGCAAAGTTGTTGCTATCGATAAAAATGGCATTCAAACACACGCTGCAAAAGATTCTACGATCAAAACTTCTTCAATTGATGAAGTTAGAAATGAAATTGCTCAGAGTAAAGGCAAATATTTTGTAGTTGGCGGTTCATACATAACTGAAGCCGCTGCAAAAATGGAATGCCAAAAATGGAGTCAGTTGAATTACAAATCAACTTTCATTAAAGTAAAAGGAAGCAGCCTGATTAAAATCGTATTGAAACGATTTGTTAGCGGTAGAGATGCGAGCAATTTTGCAATATCTGTAAAAACATTACCAACCAATACAATTTCAGTTCAAGAACTCAATATTGCGAAATAAACTATGTCACATTACGTTATTGAAAAAAACTTAAGTACGAGTCCCGGACAAAAAGCTACGTCTGGTCTAATTAGTTTATTGATATCTAGCCTATTGATTTTTGCACTGTGGTTCATGAAAATCACCGTTCCTAATCCCCCCTTTCAAAATAAAACAGGTGAGTTAGAACTTGATTTTGGAGTGGTAGAAGAAGAAAAAAGTTTTGGTGCTCCTGATCAAGGTGGACCATCTTCAACACCGCCTGCAAAAGGTGGCGAAAATGTTGAAGCTTCATCTCCTACGCCTTCTCAAACTACTACAGGTGGACAAGGCCAAGTAGTAAATACTACCGATCCCACTGCAGAAACTTCCCTTCCCCCAATTGATCCTCCAGAAAGTAAAACGCCACAAGTGAATTCACGCTTGGCAGGTGCTTTAAAAATTGGAAAGCGTGGTCTCGGAAAAGACGGAATTGAAAATGGAATTGAAGGTGGCGTAGGAAAGCAAGGTTTTGGCGACGGTGGCAAGGTTCCCGGTATTACAGGTGCTGGTGGTTCTAAAGTAACCAATAACCGTGGAAATAAACTTTACGACTATAAATTCAATAAATATACGTTTTCTTCTGAAGTAAGGCAGGTGAATGCAGACGGTGAAGGAGAAATCATTGCTTATGTTCGTGTATTATCTAATGGGAAAGCAAGAGTTCTAAGAATTGACCCTAGCAGTACTTATACCGGTGGCGATGCCAACGCGAAAGAAGTAATGCAAAATTTCATTGATAGATCTAGGTTTTTACCGATTGGCGATATTTCAGAAGACCAAGGTAAAATCAAACTTACGGTTACCAAAAGATCGTTAAACTAATCATTCTTTAAATCCTTCATTCAACATTCCAACTGATGTTGTTAAACTACGATCAAACACTCAATTATTTATTTGAGAAATTACCTATGTTTCAAAATGTAGGCAAATATGCGCTTACAAAAGACCTGACCAATACTATTCGATTACTCGATTTCATTGGTAATCCACAAAATGATATTAAATGGATTCATATTGGTGGTACGAATGGAAAAGGTTCCACTTCAAGTATGATTGCTGCGGCATTGACTGCAAATGGATATAAAACAGGCCTTTATACCTCTCCCCACCTCATAGATTTTAGAGAACGTATTCGGGTTGATGGCGAAATGATATCGGAGCAATTTGTAATCGATTTCACAAACAAAATAGCTCCCGTAATTGACGAAATTTCACCTTCTTTTTTTGAAATTACGGTGGCAATGGCATTTGAGTATTTTAAAGTTTGCAAAATAGACATAGGCGTTATTGAAGTGGGTTTAGGCGGAAGATTAGACAGTACGAATGTTATTACACCAATCATTTCAGCGATTACTAGCATAGGATTAGACCATACCGATATTTTAGGAAACACGATAGAACAAATTGCACTTGAAAAAGCTGGAATAATCAAAAAGAATATTCCTTATGTATTGGGGGAACTTCCATTGAATGCTTCTCAAGTAATTCGGGATTATGGTGATACTGTAAATGCCAATGAAATAATCAAAGCACCTACCCCGCCGAATTGGATAGCAAATGCCTCTTTAAAAGGAAATTATCAAAAAAGCAATATCAATGTTGTTTTTAATATATTACAAGCAATAAAGGGTTTAAATGTGCCATTAAGAGATGAACAAAACCTAAATGGAATTGCCAATGTAAATAAATTTACTGGATTACGCGGTCGTTGGGAAATAATTAGCCAACAACCATTAACCATTTGTGATACAGGACATAATTTTGATGGGGTTCAATTTATTGTTGATCAGCTAAAGTCTTACAATTGCAATAAAATGCATATTGTATGGGGAATGGTAAAAGATAAAGACGCAACCGCCATTTTAGAATTACTTCCGAAGAATGCAACATACTACGTATGTAAACCTTCTGTTATTAGAGGTCAAGATAGCGCAGTGATGACAGCGTTGTTGAGTAATCAGGGATTTGATGCTTTTGATTGTAAAAATGCTGCTGATGCGTTTAAAACAGCAAAGGGTAATTGTGGAAATGATGAGTTGATTTTTATTGGGGGAAGTACTTTTGTTGTTGCCGATTTTTTGATCTCGCTGCAATAAACCTCATGTTTGATAAAATCTAGAGTTTTTATTTCATTTGGTCCACAGAAGTTTAATTCTGCCAAAATAACGTGTGAGTATTTTTCAAGGGTTAAGAAAATACTAATTTTATTCAGAATGAATTTAGGTATAACTTTATCAAAGTACCCCATTGAAATTACGGATAGGTAATTCGCATGAATTTCTTCAATTACCTGCTTCAATCCAAACTTGTAAAAATAAAGGATTAATAAAGAACCATTTTTTTTGTAAATAAAAAAGGCCTATCAAATGATAGGCCTTTTAATTTATTTTTAATTAACACTTAACGTAGCAAAGTAACTGTTCCATCGTAGACATATTCTTTGTCTTCGAACGAAGTTACTATGATATGATAAACATATACATCTTGCATACAATTTTCTCCATTTGCAGTACCGTTCCAACCTTTTGAAATGTCTTTAGTTTCATACATTTTCTCTCCCCAACGGTTATAAATAGACATTGAAATAGTTTTGTAATTCGTAGCCACTGGTGCAAAGGTTTCATTGAATCCTGGTCCCTCACTATTTGGAGTAAATACATCTGGAACGAATACAATAATATCTGGTCCAATGTGTATCCATTGAGAAGCGGTATCTGTACAACCATGGTTCGTAGTTACCAATAATTTAATATGGTACACACCCGTATCTCTAGAATATGCAAAACGAGGACTTTGAATCATTGACGTATCTGGTTTAGATGTTCCGAAGTCCCATACATAACTCATAGATGGATTAAATGGATTTTGTTGAACTGAACTTTCATTATACATGATAAACTTAGGCAATGCAACCGTAGTGTGGTATTTAGGGTCAGTTCTAAATTTAGCATCTGGAATCGGATAAGCTTCAACAGTACTTGACATTGTATCAGCACAAGGACCTTTGGTATTGGTCACAATCACACCCAATATATAGTTACCTTGAACATTGAAATTAATGTTAGTTGGAGTTGCCAATTTACTTGAATCACCGTTACTAAATATCCATGAATATGCCAAATCACTTGGATTAATTCCTTTGGTATCTGTTACAGACCAATTTGTAGTTAAAGGCACACAACCTTTTTGCATTGGAATTGGATCTAATTTAGGATATAAGTAATAAATAATGTCAATAGAATCAAACACTGGAGGGCAAACATCATTTGCCAACGGTACCGTTGTTACCAATAATCTAGCAGATTTTTTAGCAATGTCATTTAATCCATTTGTGTAGTTGATATTTTCTGAATTAATATTATCAATTTTTCCATCTGAACCGTTTCTTAAAGTCCAGAAAACTTGACTATTGCTAAATGCACTTTTCGACTGAATTGCCAATGGAGTGTTTTCACAAGCAGACATTGGTTTGGATGAACTAATATTAATTTCAGGTTGGGTTCTTACCAAAATACTATATGTTTCTGTATCAGCACAACCATTGTTGTCCGTATACGACATTGTCATTTTGTAAGGACCTTCAATATTCGAAGTTTTTGTAGTTACTGGTGTAAACAAGGTTCCAACCAAATTAGGGCCAACCCAATTTATTGTAGCTCCAGATGGTTTGGATTTCACATAATCAATACGAGTATTCAAATCCAATTTTGGTCCAGAACTACATAGTGTTACATTAGATAACAAAACAGCATCTGGAGTATCGTTTACTGTGATATAAAAACTATCAGTTTTGATACAACCAGTACCATTATTTGCATATAAAATTTTATAGTTTCCTCTACCAAATGAAGGTGGGAACAGATGACCTAATGGCAATGCTTTACCAATCATTGGTCC
>CANFLS010000041.1 GCA_947447955.1 Flavobacteriales bacterium
AAAAGGGAAAGTGAATCCATTCGTATTGGGCTTGTATGTAGAGCAATTTACAGCAACAGATGAGAGTGGAAATACAGTTACAAAGAACAGATATGTAAAAGTGGTAGACAGAATAGCACCATCAATTATTACAACAGCAGTGAATGTATGCGCAGGTACCCCATTCTGGGCAATGAGTGAAGTTGCAGTAGAAGATAACTACTATAGCAATGACGAATTGTTCCCACTAGTGAAAATCCACAGCCATAATGTAAATATATGGAAAGCGGGTGTTTATTTCATTAACTATGAAGTAACAGATCCAAGTGGTAACAAATCACAAATTGTGATGCGCCCAGTTTATGTGAAATATCCTCCAGGATGTATGAATAGCTTTACTTCTATGAATGATATTACTTTGGAAAAACAAGTAGTGATATCACCAAACCCAACAGAAGGCAAAGTGAAATTTGACTATGCGATGAACAATTCAGAGCCAGTACAAATAGAGATCATGAACATGTTAGGAAGTAAAATAGCAACATTACAAGCAGCAGGCGGATTTGGCACAGAGTCATTTGACTTTAGCAACTATGCAAGCGGCACCTACTTGGTAAGAGTAACAAACAAAGGACAATCATTTACTGAGAAAATTGTTGTTTCTCATTAAGAAATTGATTGAGTCATTATAGCTTTTAAAAAGAGGGACAATTTGTCCCTCTTTTTGCTTTTAATAAGGTGTCTGTGTCTAATTATTCGTGGCATTCTTCTAATATGGTTTATTGAAAATAGATGGGAGTTGCTATAGCGATAAATCATATAATCAAATTATTGCTATTTTTTTGATAGCGTTGGTTGATTTTGATAATGATAAAGAAATTAATTTTTCAGATTTAGATGTAAATCTGTTTTGAATTTATATCTTTGAGAATATGAAAAAATATATTAAAACGTTCCTATTTATCTGTTTTTCGATAGTTTTGGTTTCATCTACTTGCCTTATTTCATCTTGTACGAAAGACACTCCTACGTTGGCCGATAATACAAATGGTCAATACTTGAATCTGAAGCCTGGATCTTCATGGGTTTATACCATTGACACATTGGGTTCAACTTCATCTGTTACAGTTACAGATTCTACCATTATTGCATTTGGTAAAGGGTTTATGAATTTTCATAGTAAATACAGCTCTGGACAAGAATACAGAAATTTTTATTCATGTATAAACGGTTTATATTCTATGGTAATTACAAGTTCTGCGGGTTTACAACAAGAACTTATCTATTTAAAAGATAAGGTGATGGTTGGCGACAAATGGAATTCAGTTATTACTCCATTAACAGCTCCTTTTAATTATGAATACGAAGTGAAGGGACTCGGGTTAACAAGGATGGTAAATGGGAATACATTTAATCAAGTTGTTTGGATACATTGTATTGTTTCTTCTGGTTCAACTATTACGTATCAATCGGATGCATACTATGCACCTAAAATTGGTTTAATTGAATTAAACGAAGACTATACAACTGCCAAATATTCAACAAAATTGAAATCTTATTCGTTAAAATAAATTAACCATGTCTACTTCATTGGTTAAATGCCCTCATTGTCATGAGGAGTTTGATGTTCAAGGAATACTCACCCAACAACTTGAATCGGATATTAAATTAAAATACGAGCAACAAAGTAAAGCCGAACGCAAAAAAGTGGAAGAGGCGGCTGGGGTTTTGGCAAAAGCTAAGGAAGAATTTGAACTTGCGAAGAAACGAGAAAACGAATTGTTTCAGGATCGTTTGAGTAAGCAAATAGCTGCTGAAAGAAAAAACCTAGAAGCTGAATTAAAAACCAAGTTACTCGATGAAAATGCAGAGGTTTTGAAATCGATGCAAGAGGAACTCAACGAAAAATCTTTGCAATTAAAGGAATTAAACAGAGCAAAAGCAGATATAGAGAAATTAAAGCGCGAAAAGGATGAAATGAAGGAAACCCTCGAAGCAGAGTCTCAAACGCGCTTAAACGAGATAATATCCCTCGAAAAAGAAAAAATAAAACGCGTAGAAGAAGAACGCAATGAATTGAAAATGCGGGAACTGATGAAACAGCTCGAAGATCAGAAAAAATTAACTTCTGAAATGAGGCGCAAACAGGAGCAAGGTTCTATGCAATTGCAGGGTGAAATTTTGGAGTTGGCAATAGAAGAATGGCTTACCAGTGAGTTTCCACTCGATACCATTGAAGAAATTAAAAAGGGTGCCAGGGGTGGCGATTGTATTCAAATTGTAAATACAAGAGATGCTGCCAATTGTGGACGTATTTATTATGAAAGCAAACGAACAAAAGAATTTCAGGCGAATTGGATTGAAAAATTCAAAAATGATATGAGAGAGAAAGGTGTTGATATAGGCGTAATTGTTACGGAGGCCATGCCTGCTGGAATGGATAGAATGGGTCAGATTAACGGAATTTGGATTTGTAAATTTGAAGATTTCAAAAGCTTGGCGGCTGTTTTGAGGGAGTCATTAATTCGTGTGAGTTTGGCATTAGTTTCCCAAGAAAACAAAGGCGATAAAATGACCATGTTGTATGATTTTTTAACAAGCAGCGAATTCAGAATGAGAATTGAAGCAATTGTTGAAGGATTTACACAAATGAAAGCTGGACTAGAAACGGAGAAACGTGCCATGCTAAAAATTTGGAAGGAAAGAGAAAAGCAAATTGAAAAAGTAGTTATCAATACCATTGAAATGTATGGTTCAGTGAAAGGAATTGCGGGAAATGCAGTTCAATCTGTTGCTGCGCTCGAACTTCCTACCGATGACGAAATAGATAATTTAGAATTCTAAACTTTGGCGGCCCCTACAGGAATCGAACCTGTATTTTAAGTTCCGGAGACTCATGTAGTATCCATTCTACGAAGGGGCCGGTTTTGTTATTTCTGCAAAGATAAGCAGCATTTGGGTTTTCATAGATACTTGTTGAAACTCCCAATAAGATTAATTAACTTTGTGTTGAATTTCGCTATGAAATACTTGAAAATCTTTTCTTTAAAGTTTTATGGTTTATTTGCTGTTATTGGGGGATTGTTCTCGCTAAGTGCTTGTACCTATTATGTTGAAACTTTGGAGTCTTCTGTGGGCAATAATTATTTGTCTGATTTTCACTATTCCAAAATGGTTACCCAGTTCCAAGATGCAGCCAACGTTATTTTTAAGGGACATTCTTTGGTGAATGGACCTTCCATTACGTTTGATACTTCTAAAGTTACCAAAACAATTATATTGAATTACGGTGATACTCTTTCAATGTTTTATGATGGTGTAAATAGACGTGGTGTTACCTCCGCAACTTGGCAAGGTGATTTTTATGCTCCCGGAACAGAAATCCTCATTTCTTTTGAGAATGGATTTTTATGCAACGGTTGGTATTACGATGGTACCATGAAAATTACTTATCTCGATTTAAATGAATACAATCAGCCTGAATATTTGATGGAAACTACAGGTTCTCAGGTAATCAACAAATCAACCCAAGAAAATTACAACTGGAATAACGTTTATACACGAACTAAAGTTTTAGGCGATTCTACCATGAAATCAGATGACGATGTTTGGTCAGTTTCAGGTACGGTTTATGCCAGAAATGAAAAGGGTAGGTATTACAATGCAATTATCAAAGACTCAATTTATTTTGATAACCGTTGCGAATACGGTATCACCAAAGGTCGTGTGGATATAGCTCCAGTAGATGATGATCAACGTACTTTTGTCTACTACGGTGAAGTTCCCAAATGCGATGTTTGGGTAACCTTTAAAAGAGGTTCAAGGGTTGTAACTGTAACTAAAAACAGATAATTACTCGGCAAATAAATTGCCTTTTGAATCTAACCATGCATTCTTTTCGTTGAATGGCACCAACCAATACCCACTAAAATCTTCATAGCTAATTCCATCAAAAACGGGATCAATGATGTATTTGTTGGTCAATCCATTATAAACTCCCCAAGTTGATTCTTCGGGGTTTCCTTGTACAGGAATTCTTACAATGTATTGGTTTGGAACATCGGTAAAGTAGATGTCTAAAAACTTAAAGTCTAAAACAAAGTCTAAAATTAAGTTTCCTCTTTGATGAAGTAGTCCCCAAAGTCCTTTCTTTTGGGCAATGATAAACCCTTCTTTTTCGGCAGGTGCAATTGCTTCGAAATCTTTGAAAATCGTTCCTTTGTCGTTCGTAATGTTAATAATCGATTCATCAATTGAATAGAAATTCCAAACACCTTTATTTAATCCACCTATCAAATTATCTGTTAAAATAGAAATCTCATCTACAGCATTGGTAGACATGGTTTTGGTTTTGGGATTGAACCATTTCAATTGTTTCTTTTCCTTAGCAACAAATAATTTTTGCGCTTGGACATTGATGTTCTGAATTGGATTTTTGTTAATTGCCTTCCCAGCCGTATCGTAAAGGGTAAATCCACTTTTTTGTTTGATTGCAAAACCTGTAAAGTAATCGTTTACCGAATAAATAATGTCATCGTGATTTGGAGGGATAATTTCCTTGAATTCGGCTCTCAAATTCTCTGGTGTGAGGGGTAAATTAAATTGAGCAGAAATTTCATTCAGTTGTTTAGAGTTTGTATTCAATTGGTGTATAAATCCCCTAAATGGTTTTGCCAAAATGCCGATTTTCTTTTTGCTATCCAGAATTTTGGTAATTTTACAAAAGCCGTTTTCAAGGTCTTGAATATGATCATATTCCTTTGAAACCACATCGCCAAAGCGGTTAATGTAAAACCATTTCGATTCGTTTGACTCAATTAAAGCAACCCCATTTTTAAAAGGGTAAGTTTGTTTGAACTTAAATTCAATAGCCGCCTGTCCATTGACGTCAATATATCCCCACAAATTGTTTGCAGAAACTGGAATTAACAACTTAGGAAGTTCTATTAAGTCTGCATTCAATGTGAATGATAATTTTGAGTTTAATATGCCACTAAATTGTATTGGTGTAATTAGCTTTCCTGCAATATTGATAAATCCCCAGTATTTGCCATTGAAAACTGCACCAATACCCAATGCTGTATCGAAGTATATTCTTTGGAATTTGCATGGCAAAACTTCATTTCCCAATGAATTCACAATGCCATAGCGTTCTGCTTTTAGCACAAATGCCATATTCGGTGCAAACTGAATAATTTCGTCGTAACTATTCTTGTTTACCCTGCTACCATCTTTTTCTACATAATAAAATTCAGGGGTTGCAAATTCGTCAAGCTTCATTACCAAAGCGCAACCAGGCATCAACATAGATCCATTGGCATACCACTTCTTGTGGTATTTTGAAGCATAAGGGTAAGCAAAATCATAGGAACTGTCGGTCCATGTTTCTGAACTAGCCGAATCAACAAACACATATTTCAAGTCTTTGGTTAGATATGGCACCGGAATTACATTCAAATACCGCAATAAATACTCAACCTGGTCTTTGTGTTTGGCTTTTGGATATTTAGAAAGATAATAATTGTATTGCGCTTCGTTGTTTACAGATTTGGCTTCCAAATAAGCAATGCTCTCTGCATGATTCAATGCACTGTCTTTTTGAGGAGCCCTTGAATATTCCTTGGCAAATTGCAAAAATCCATTTTCAGTGTTGATTTTGATGGTGTTGATATAGGCCAAATTGTACAATGAATCTTCTATGATTTTGAAAAAATTCAATTGGTGTATTTGGAAATTCAACTGTGTTTCAGATTCAATATTGCTCCAATAAGCCTTCAAATAATTTTTGTAAGTAGCAATCGAATTCGTTTGAATCACGCTGTGAAAATTCAATGTATCTTGGGTCAATTCCAAATGGAAAATATATTTTCCCAATAAAGAAATACTCTTGGGCGAAAATGATTGGTTTTTTGAAACACCAGACTTATTCAATATTGAATCTCTGAACTGAAAGAAATTTAACTTGGTTTTGAATAAACGAATGAATTGTTGGTTGATCTCCTTTTGGTTTAATCCACTTCCATTCGTCGCAATTTTATCTGGATTGCTGCTGCGGTTCATTAAGTAGGCTTTTTCGACTTGTTGCGCAAATAAACTGTCGAAATCATTCAAGCTTAGGTGATATCTTTTGGCAATTTGTTTCGCTTTGCCTTGATTTTGGAATTGCTGAATGGCAACCGACAAGGCTTTGTCGGAAATGATGAACGCAGAATCGAATTTGTTTTCGTGTAAATAAATTCTTGTTAAATCGTACCACAATATACTTTCAGTAGAATCTTTTTTCGATTTTAAAATAAAAATTGATTTTTTTGCCTCGCTAAAATTTTTATTTTCAATAAGTTGATGTGTTTTGTACAGCTTGTTGAAAAATGGCAAAAATGGATTTCCTACTACCGTAGCCACAAAAAATAAAAAGAAAAAAATAGATAGGCGCTTTGAAATCACAGTACAAATTTATTAATAAATTTGTGAAATGGAATACAGAAGATTAGGTAAATCAGGTTTGCCAATAAGTGAGCTCAGTTTTGGCTCTTGGATCACCTTCGGAAATCAGATTGGCGAAGATATGAGTGAGACATTGATGGACATTGCCTATGATGCTGGTGTCAACTTTTTCGACAATGCCGAGGTATATGCCGCCGGTGAAAGCGAAAAAGTAATGGGTCGCATTTTACATAAGAAAAATTGGTCGCGCGATAGCTACATCCTTTCTAGCAAAGTGTATTTTGGCGCAGGAGCAAAAGTCCCTACACAAAGAGGCCTACATAGAAAGCACATTTTTGAAGCTTGTGAACAAGCCCTCAAAAGATTGAAAGTTGATTATTTGGATTTGTATTTTTGCCACCGTCCCGATAAACAAACCCCCATTGAGGAAACCGTTTGGAGCATGCATCAGTTAATTATGCAAGGTAAAATTTTGTATTGGGGAACCAGCGAATGGAGTGCCCAAGAAATTATGGAAGCCCACATGGTGGCTCAACGCTATAATCTAATTGGCCCAACCATGGAACAACCTCAGTACAATATGCTTCACCGCGATAAAATTGAAGTTGAATACAGCCAAATTTATAAAACCGTTGGTTTGGGAACCACCATTTGGAGTCCACTTGCAAGTGGTTATTTGACTGGTAAATACATTGATGCGCCAAAAAAGAATGTTCGTTTAAAAAGAGAAGAATTGGGATGGCTGGCAGACCGTTTGTTCACCACCGAAAATGAAAATAAGGTTAAAAATTTATTGACGTTTGCTGCTGATCATGGATTTTCACTGCCTCAATTGGGAATTGCTTGGTGTTTGAAAAATGAAAACGTAAGCACTGTAATTTTGGGTGCAACCAAAGCTTCTCAGTTGGAGGAAACATTGAAAAGTAGGGAATTGGTTCAAAAACTAACTCCAGAAATCATGAATGATATTGAACTCATTTTGAACAATAAACCTGTTCATCCACAATTCTAAATTGCAATATAGTTTCACTTATATTTGTGAATGATGAATCGTAAGGCATTTGTTTCCAATTCTTTGTTAGGATTAAGTGGTTCTTTGATTTTGGGGGATTTGAACGCGTCGAATGTCCCTCAAAATGAAGAAATGAAATTTAGTTTGGAAGATATAAAAACTGGGAACAAACTGCCCGATAATGAAGCTTACTGGAAAAAAGTTGCCACTTTTTTTCATAGGCCTGTTGGATTTACCCAACTTGAGCACGGTTATTTTTCGCACCAGCCCCAAACCACGTTGAATTTTAATCAACTGGCCGAGAGAAATATCAATACCCAAACTTCGGAGTTTATGCGCACCATTCAATTCAATGAAATTGAAAAAAGCAGAAAGGCTTTAGCAGTTTTTTTGGGTGTAGATCCAGAAGAATTGGCAATTACCCGCAATACAACCGAAAGTTTGAACATAGTAATTATGGGTTTGAACTGGAAACCCGGCGATGAGGTGGTAATTGGCAACCAAGATTATGGTAGCATGGTTGAAGCGTTTCAGCAAGCTGCGGCAAGGTTTGGAATAGTTGTTAAAGTTGCTAATGTACCCTTGCTGCCAAAAAGTGCAGCCGATGTAACCGACGCTTACACTTCATTGTTTACGTCCAAAACCAAATTGGTTCATTTAACACATACCATCAATTTAACAGGGCAAGTTATTGATTGCAATGCCATTGCCAAGGAAGCCAGAGCAAAGGGCATTCTGGTGGCGGTTGATGCGGCACATAGCACTGCGCATGTGATTGACAAAATTGGCAGTTTAGATGCTGATTTTATTGGGGGAAGTTTGCACAAATGGTTGTGTACTCCAGTTGGCGTGGGCTATTTGTTTATGAAAAAGCAAATGATTGAAACTGTTTGGCCATTGATGGGCGACGTGGGTGTTGCCAAAAACAATATTCGAAAGTTTGAACATCAGGGTACCCGACCTATCAATTCCATTCAATCTATTTTGCCTGCCATTGAGTTTCACAATGCAATTGGCTTTGAAGCAAAATTGGCGAGGTTGCAATACCTAAAATACTCTTGGTTAAAACAAGTTGATGGAAAAAATGGACTACACTGTATTTCTCCGTGGAGTGGCGGATATTTTGGACCCCAAGGTGGAGCCATTGCCACTATTCAGAAAGAAAATTACACGCCCAATCAACTGTCTGCCAAATTGATGGCCGATTATAAAATTTTCACCGTTGCCATTGACCATCCCATTGTGAAAGGGGTAAGGGTAACGCCGCATTTGAGTAATACAATTGAAGATATTTCTTATTTCGCAGTGTCGTTGCTGAAATTTTAATCGTTTTATGTCATGCACATGACATCTTTTTAACAATGAAGTAACTTTTGGTACTAATTTTGTGTCTAACCTTTTGAACCTCAAAAACTATGAAGAAAATATTTTTATTGGCAGCATTAACAGTTACGTTAAGTGTTGCAATTTGGTCTTGCAAAAAAGATGCAACTCCAACGAATCAAAATCCAATTGATAATACTTTGCCTAGCGAATAACCAGCGGCATTGGGTGATTCACTTGGTGATATTTTAGATAATCCAACTATGGCCGATGCTTCAATGTCGGCTGATTTAACATACGAAAGTTACCCGGCATTTTTAGAAACAGACTATTTTAATTTGGCTGTTGTTGAAGGTGCTAACGGAAGTGGAAATTTAGATTCTATCAATAAAATTTGTTGCGGTAGTTTTAAATTATCAAAAGCACAAAAAGAGAAATTGGTGGCTGCACACAAAGCAAAAGAAGAGTGCATGGATGCAAACCGCAAAATCTTGAAAAATATTGATGCTGAAATCTTAGCTTGGGCAAAAACTAAAAAAGAAAACATCATTGCAAATACAAAATTGCAAATGGATTCTATCAATAAATTGTATGCTGCTGGCACAATTACAGCTGCACAAAAGAAAGAAATGGCTACCAAGTTAGAATTAACCAGGGCTGAGTTATTAAAAGGATTGGCAGCGATTGCGAAAGATAAAATCAAAAACAATATTGCCCGCGCAACTGCATCTGGCAAAATCAAAGATTGTGAGAAAATCTATTTGAAATCAATCAAAGAAATTTTAACCGCAGAACAATTCGAGAAGTGGGTGAAGTGCTTCAAAGAAAAATACAAAAAGAAATAATAACATTTCATTTTCCATACAAAACAGGGAGCTTTTAGCTCCCTGTTTTGTTATATGACGATTTTTTTACGCAATTAAACTATCTCAATGGCGTGAAGTTTAATCATTGTACGACCTTTGCACTTTGAATGAAAAGTAGCAATTGTATATCCGCATTGAAAGTAGTCTTATTGGTTTTTGCAGTTGTGTTTTCTAACTTTATTCAAGCGCAGCAGAGCTACTTTAATGTGCCGTCGTCTGATAGAACCAAAGAGGGCGAATTCTTTTTTCAACAACAATTGAATTACGCCGAAAAAGAAATTACCAGCAATTCTACATTTGATTGGGGCATCACAAAGCATTTTGAAGTTGGTTTAAATGTGTTGCAGGTAAACTATTTGAACGGAGCCGTTCTGCGTCGGTCCGACAATGAAATTACCCCAGATGAAATGGTTTATCCACTCATAACAGCCAATTGCCAGTATTTTTTTCCAATATCTGAACACCATCAGTTTTCAATTGCTGCCGTTTCAGGATTTTCCTTTCTTAATAAATTATCCCTCAAAGAAAATGCCGCCTTGGTGTTTTCAAACTACCAATATCACAAACATGGATTGAAAATTACTGCCGGTATTTATGCGGGAAACAACCACATGATGTCAACCGGTACCCGATTCCCTTTTTCCAATATCAACAGCCCGATTGGATTTCAGATTGGAAGTGAAATTTCCGTTATTCATGAAAAGTTGAGCATCATTACCGACTATGTTTCTGGAACCCACGCCATGGGAATGTCAACCCTTGGAATTGCCATTGCTGTTCCCCATCATTGGGTAATAAGTGTGGGTGGATTTTTTCCAAATATCAACAGTGTCAATCCCAAAGGCATTGTAATGGAGTTTACCCGCGCTTTGTAGTTGGTTTCAAACCCCATCCCTCAAAAAAATATTACAGAAAATCACGATTCGGAGGCAATTGATGCAATAATTCATCAATTCTTTGCAAATACAAACTAAATTTGAAAACTATGTCAGCCGATAGAGAAGAAATTTTAAGCAGAATTGATGCCAAATACCAGGCAATTAATCAAAATCCAGATGTTCATTTGGAGGGATTGTCTTGGTCTAATCCAATTACTTATTGGGATTATATTTTGCCGGAGGCCTTGTTGGGATTGCAAATTCAAAGAACCGATCAACCCGATGAAATGGTGTTTATTATGTACCACCAAATCAATGAGTTGTTGTTTAAAATGATTTTGTGGGAAATCAATCAAGTAAGCGATGCTGAAAAGGTTGAAGCTGCCTTCTTTACAGAAAAATTGCGCAGAATTAGCCGCTACTTCGACATGCTTTCGTCTTCTTTTTCTATTATGGGGGACGGCATGGACCGCGATCAGTATATGAAGTTTAGAAATACGTTGACACCTGCCAGTGGATTTCAAAGTGAGCAATACCGTTTGATAGAAATTGCATCTACAGAATTAATCAATTTGATAGATTTTCGTTTTAGGGCTACCATTGACAGAAATACGCCTTATGAGCATGCCTACGAGCATATGTATTGGCAGGCGGCCGGAAAAGACCATAAAACGGGCAATAAGAACACACTTCTTGTGAATTTTGAGCGCAAGTATAAAACATCGTTTTTGCGCAAAATGGAGGAATACAACACCACCAATTTATGGACAAAGTTCAAGCAATTGCCAGATGATGTAAAATCTGACTCTGCTTTGGTGGCGGCAATGCGTCATTACGATTACACGGTGAATGTAACTTGGGTGATGGCACATTACCACGCTGCCGGCAAATATTTGGGCAATGCGGCTGCCACGGGTGGCAGTGATTGGCAAAAGTACATGCATCCGAAATACCAACGCCGCATTTTCTTCCCTGAGCTTTGGAGCGAAGAGGAATTGAAAAACTGGGGCGAGGGAGTGTAAGATTAAAAAGAAAAACAAACAAAAAACCAAGACATTGTCTTGGTTTTTTTATAAAATTATATCGTAATATTTCTTAAAAGAAAATTTAATCAGTAACTACCAACTTTTGAGTTTGTCTTTGGCCATCTACAAATTCTGTTCTTACATAATACATTCCAGGTACAAAAACAGTTGGAATTGTGAATGTGTTTGAATTGGGTAAACGGTTTTTCTTAGAGTAAACCAACTTTCCAGTAACATCAAAAACAATGATTCTATCAATGGGGATATTGGCAGAAATAGTTACTGGGTTTTTTGCGCTATTCGGATTTGGTGATAGTGTAAATGAAGCTGATGGTTTCTTTTCAAATTTTTCAATGGTAGCATTCACTTGCTTATTTGTGTCCATAAAAATTACAAAAAAATCATTGTCCCATGTGCACGAAGCGCTTTCCCCATTGGGTAAATCGTAGGTTTGAAGTGGATTCTGAGCCAATTTCACTGTTTTCCAAAAAATGCTACTGTGACTCATCAAACTATTGTCGAGTCGAGGCGCATTTCTAACTTGGTTATACGATTGAATGTTAAAATTTGTATCAAAATGAATACGGGTATATTTGCTTATATCGTCGGATGAGATATGCATATTGGGATAATTCATGGGAGAATAATTTGAGGTATACAAATCTGCATATACGTTTCCGCTTCCATCGTTTTGAAGCCAAACTTGGGTATAGTAATTGTTTTTGGTATTTTGAGCAGTGTCAAACAAGCTACCTTTTAAATTTCCTTTTTGATCAAATTTATAAATGATAGACTTTGTTCCATCTTGGATGTAGGAAGCGTATTCCGGGGTAGTTGGACCAAAATTAAGTGCGCAATAGAGGTTGTTGTTATTGTCCCAACGCACAGAATGATTGTCATCAAGATCTAGAAACTTGCGATCTTTAAAGAATTTGGACCACAATACAGCGCCGGTTTTTTCTCTCACAACCACTACATAGCCATAACCCTTGCTAGCTTGGGTATAGGTAGAATCTCCGATGGTAAATTTGTCATTGCTATTTAGCACTTTAATAGATGCAACTTGCCCATCTTTATTAACTGCGTAGTGATAGGAATAATCGAAATAATAAGGAAAATATGAGTTTTCAATTTTTCCGTCGCTTGAAATAACGTACATGGTATATCTATCTCTAGGGAAATACAATTTGCCATTCATTCCATAAACAATATTTGCAGCAACTTGAGATATTGGCAATTGGGTCATGAAATCAAAATCGCCGTTTTCTTTATAGTGAATTATGGCATCGGTATTACCTGTTTTTCGGAAAGTAGAATCTTTCGAAAATTTGATATAATTGCCAATAGCAAGCCTCACAAATACACCACCGTTGCGATCTGAGGTTATAGCACCAATTCCTCCACCACCAACTTCAAAACCATGCCTAAATATTTTACCCCAAACGAGTTTTCCTTTTTTATCAATTTTATAAATGTAATATTTCAAACCTGTATCAATTTGTGATTGAAATTCATATTTGGAATTCGATAAAAACGCGATAAAAGTATTTCCTAATGGGTCTATTTCTGCATGTGGTAAGTCAATGCCAGAACTATAGCCAGAACGTATACTAGAATGAAATTGCAAATACCACTGTTGTTTAAGTTCTTTTTGCGCAAAAAGTGGATTTTGGAAAAACGAAGTAAATAAAGTAAATCCCAAAATGATGAATAGTTTTTTCATAGTAAAGTATTTAAATGACGTAAAATGTTAAAAAGGTTGCAGTTAGTTGTTTTCAAATATGTGTTTTCTAAATAATTAGACACCAAAATATACTCACTATTGAGTATGTTTTAGAATAACCAAAAAACAAACTACTCTTTATTGTTTGCTTTTGAACCATGCCATAGATGAAAGCTTTCCATGGCTTGCTCAAAATTGCATTGGTTTTTTGAAAAAATATTGCGGCGATGGGTATGCAGCGTGTTGTTGGAAATTTTAAGGGTTTTTAATATTGTTTCCGTATTCATTCCATTTACATACAATTGCAGAATTTCTTCTTCAGTTGGCGAAAGTTTTAATTTAATTGGCACCCAATTTAAATTTTCCCGATCTAATGATGCAGTGGCAATTGGGCAAGTATATTTCTCGCCATTTAGCGCTTTCGTTACGCCTTGAATTAGATGGATTGTTTCACTTCTTTTACTGATATAACCCATGGCATTGTTTTTAATGGCTTCTTCAATAAATACTTTATTTTCAAAAGAAGTGTGAATTATATGTGGTAGATTTAATTTCTTAGCAATTTGTGGAATGTTGAATGATTTTTGATTCAAATACAATTGTAAATCGGTAATGATTAAGTGTATTTGATTGTTTTTCTGGATAAAATTCAGAGCACTTTCTTCATCATTAAATTCAACGATGTCAATGTCTTTGATGGTATCTAATAAAATCTCAACCATGCCTTTTCGGGTGATACCATGATCATCTACAATTACAATAATTTTGCTTTCAATCATCTATTTGCAAGAAAATGTAAGTTCAGTTTCATACTCAAGGAAAGATTCTTGTTCACTTATTTTTTGAGGGACATTTAACTCTCCCTTAATGTACTTCAGACGGTTATTCAATACTGCAGTGCCCCTACCTAAGGATTGCAAATTCAATGCATTCGCTTTCTTAAATTGATATACAAAGTAAACATGAATGCGGTTTTTTTCGGAGTAACATTGAACAGTAATAGAATGGGGATTGTTATGTTTTACAATATTGGTGAGTATTTCTTGAATGGACCGGTAAGATTGAATTTGAATTTCATTTTTAAAATTTGGTATGGGATTGAAGTCGCATACAATTTTGCATGAATCTGTTTGAAATCTAAATATCAAACTTTTAACAGCTTCTGGCCAATTATTCAAGAGCAATTCTTTTGGATAAATATCTTCTATGTTTTGTGAAAGCTCTGCGTTGTAGGCCTGAATTCGTGTTTGCAAATGGTTTATTTTTTCAAGCGATTGTGTATTTAAATTTTCAGAAGCTTTAATTTCCAATAATTTAGACGTAAACTCCGCAATCAAGCTGCTTGCGGCATCGTGCAAATCATTTGATATTTTTTCGCGCTCTTGTTCCAACGATTTTTGAATTGTAGCTTTGATTTTGATGGCAGATTTTTTCTGTTTCTTATAATAAAACAGCATAAAATTAATTGAAATCATTGAAATAAAAGCGAGTAAAAAGAGTAAGAAAAAGTAATTAAAGTAGATGTTTGAATTTTCCATACCTAAATATTATTGTTAAATAAAAATAACACAACAATGAAAGCCAAAGGGGTCTAACAAAAGATGAAAAAGCATTATGAACATGCCATAGATTAGGGTGTTTTCCAAATAAAAAGAAGAAATTATTCAGAATAAAAATAATCAACAATGAAAAATTTTCAGTAATAAAGAAAATATCTTTTTTTCTTTTTATTAAAACCATTATCGAGTAAATGATAATATTTAACAATAAAAAAAATGGCTTAATTTCTATGAATTCCATTATTAGTATTGAACTTATTGTTAATAGTAATAAAAAAGTTAGATTTTCAATAGGTTTTAACTGTAAATTGAGTATTGGCCATATTGCCAATGCTACATTAAAATAATAGAAACTAGCAATTTCAAAATCAAAAAATGAAGCAATGAAATTGTTTTCCATCATTAAAGTTGTAATTATGCTGACATAAAAGTAGTTAAAGAGGTAGTTTCTTTTATATAGTTTGTTTCTAAAATACTGTAAGAAGAAAGTAATTGATGATGTAATGAATAATACTTGATATATCAGATTGAAATAACTATTCACTTTTATTTTGAATTATAAATGGACTGTAATTGACATTATCCGGAGGTATTTTTCCCCCTATGTCCATTATTTTGTTAGAGATTTCATTTTTATTAGAATCCATCGCAATGATTACTAAGGCAATACTTCCATTGATGTTTTTTCCAAAATAGAAGTTTAAGGCTTGGGCATCGGGTTGGTTTAAAAGTTCATTGAAAACATTTTTATTGAATGAAATAGCGTTTGGTTGATCGGCAAATTTGGGGTCCGAATGAAAATTTGTAATTAAGGATTGACCTTGTTCAATTGAAATTTGATTTGGATTTGACATGCTTCAAAAATATTGGATTATCCTTTGAATTGAAATTTATTTTGAGACTGAATTTCCAAAACATACTCACTATTGAGTATGTTTTGGTGTCTAATAAATTGGAATATACTCACTGCTGAGTATGTTATGAAAGTTTTGAGGATGATTAAATTCACAAAGCTTTTGAATTCAATAAAATAGAATTTATATTTTGAGTTAAATAAAAATAAAGTATGAAAAAAATAATCTTAAATATCAGTTTGGTGCTTTTAATCCCAATAATGATGATTGGATGTGATGGTATAATTCGGCCAGTTCCATTTGTTCAACTAGAAGGTTCTGTTGGTTTGAATTATGAAATGCAAAATTTTTCTGATTCATTGAAAGTTGGAGATACTGTACACATTACTTTGAATATACCAAATCGTTTCGATGGAATTATGGGTGATACCTTCTATAGAATTACTGACAATAATCAAACCTATAATGAAAGAAATCGTTGTTCAACAACCTTGATACCTCAAATTGGTTTTTGGGTGGATCATTTAGACACATCGGGCTGGAGTTTTGTGAATGATTTTGTAGTAGCTGGTGGTAGTAGGGTTCCTTTTTGGACTTCTGGAAGTTGTATATCGGGTAGTTGGCTGTCTGGTAAATATACAGTTGATTTTGTTCCATCAAAATCTGGTATTTATAGCTTTAATACAGGTTCTGCTGCATTTGCAATTCCGGTGAGAAGGAATAATATTTCTTATGGTTTGCCGGTACAAATAACCTTTAACAGTATTAATGATAAACTAACCAATGAAATCTGCGAAAAAGATTCATTGTTTAAAATAAACCATGATAATGTGAAATCTTATCACGGTGAAGTGAAAGCTTTCTATGTAAAGTGATTTTGGCATGATTCAATAATAAAAACAAAAAGCCCGCAAGGGCTTTGCTTGCAAGGCAATTTGAAATCAAATGAAGGACAAGATGGTTGTACCGTGAATTTGGGGGAGGAATTATACATTATGGACACACAAACAAATAATAAATAATGATGATGCGTTTTTTATTTTATTTCATTCTGCTGTGCAATTTTGGCTTTACAAAAGTTTCAGCTCAAACCGTTTATCCTGAAACATTTCATGGTAATCCAAATTATTTTTTTGGTTATTGGACATTCGAAAAAAATGCAAAAAATGAAATATTAGATATTGCCAAAAATAAATATTTGGGCAATATTGTAGGGGATTGCCGTTTTCAAAATGGTAGAAAATATAGATATTACCCTTGTTATGGTTGTGATTCTAGTTGGTTAGATACCACAGGTGAAACAAGAACTTCCTTGTATGTTGAAAATGGTTATGGTACAATAAAGAATTTGCCGTTTGATACAAAATTATATAATTTTTTAGGTGGATTAACAATGTATTGTTACGTAAATCTTGTAGATTCATCAAATGGAACAATTTTGAGTTTGGGCAATTCTGTTTTGAAAACAGGATTCCGAATCAATTGTTTGCCTGATACATCTGTACGTTTTAAATATTTGGCACTGGATTTACTTGAAAATGATTCGGTATTATTTTCAAAAAAATTTAACATCCTTAAAAATGAATGGGTATTTATTGGATTGTATCTGTACAATTCTAATCCAGATTTGCTGAATAACAAAAATCAAAATGATTTACTACGTATTTATACTTTTAGTGAATTCAAAGATCACACTAGGTATGGATCAGAGGTTTATGTGAAAAAGACGAAAGATATGAAATCCGCTGTTCCAATGAATTTGGGTTGTGTAGGAGAAGTTGGAATTGGAAAGGATATTTTTTCAGGCTTAACAGGATCTCACTTTGGAATTGATGATATGGCTATAGATGTTAGTGCCACTCCATGGTATTGGGTTTACGATTACCTAAATGAAACTAAATCGTTGAAAAATCATTTATTTAGTGTTTCACCCAATCCTTGTTCCAATGAAATCAAAATAGTTGACCCCAACAATTTGCATTACAAAACTCAATATAAAATTATCAGTTCCAACGGTAAAGTTTTTAAGGAAGGTATTTTGTCTGAAATCATAAACGTCAGTGAATTGCCTGGTGGTGTATATTTTTTGCAAATTGAAAATACGATCCAAAAATTCATTAAGGAATAATAAAAAACAAAAAGCCCGCAAGGGCTTTTTGTTTTTACGGCCATTCTGCAAGCATACTCACTTGTGAGTATGTTTTGGTGTCTAATAAAACAGAACATACTCACTATTGGGTATGTTTTTGCGTATAAATTATTGGAATTATTTCGGTTGGAGGATCTTGAATTTTAAGGACCATGGGAATTATATATTCTTGTGCCATGAAAAAGTTTTTAGTTCTTGATGTTGAGTTAATTCACAATTCAAATTTGCTAGAATGGGAAAAAGGTGATCTTGAATTTTGGAATCATAAGTTTCCTTTGTTATTTAAATCTTTATTGTTGCTTGTATTTCTATTGTTGTTTAATAATAGCATACTTCTTTCTCAAGTGAACATTATTTCCAATACCAATTGGAATAGTTCTAATTTACCACCATCAAATGTCTCGTCTGGTATTGTTATTTCAAATGGAGCGATATTGACGATAGATGGTATTACAATTACTTTCAACGCTGGAGCCCAAGTTATGGTTCAAAGTGGCTCAAAAATGTCTTGTAACACTGTTGTTTTCAAATCAACCTCACAAAATTCGCCTTGGAACGGTATTACACTGAATGGCAATTCAAGTCTTAACCAATTTACTACCTCTCCAAACTTGACAGTTACAAGTAATCCTAGTAATTGGGCTGGGGTGTTGAATCCAAGTCAAACCTATTGTCTCATGTTAAATTGTTCTTTAGAGAATGTAATTAAAGCTGTTCGGGTTGTTGATGGTGCAATATTCAGAGTTAGAAATTCAACGTTTAAAGAATTTGTTAAGGGTATTTCGATTGAGGCTTATACTTCCCAAAAATTTCCTTCGTATAACGCATGTTATATCATGGATTGTAATTTCCTTTGGCAAGTTGAAAGTACCGCTACGGCGTTTACAACTGCTAAAGGAAATATAACTGGTATTGAAATTGTTGATTCAGATGGAGTAAACATCGGTGGTTGTTATTTTGAATGTAATTATCCTAAACAGAATAGAGATATATTAGAAAGAGGTACTGGAATTCGTGCCGTCCATTCAAATTTAAATATTAGCCAAAGTGGTGACGTTTGGTGCTTTGATGAAGAGGGTTGTTTAAATAATTGTAGTAATAGTAGTAATCTTAATTATTTTAAAAATTTATCCAATGGAATTGTATACAATGGACTTAATAATAATATTACCGTATATACGGATAAGAAAACAATTTCAATTCGTAACTCACAGTTTACAAATGTCTTATTCGATATTGATATAATAGAATCGATTCAACCTATTGTGGCTAAAATATATTCTGGGGCCAGTAGAACGGAATTGATCAAATTATTTTCTAATTTTTGCGACAACTCAAATACACCTCCAATTTGCACAAGAAAACAAATTTTAAATATAAGCAATTGTGAGGGTTTAAATGTATACAAAAATAATTTTTATTTTGATGGTTTGGGTTGTCTTTTTGCTGTAATCAATAATTGTGGTAAAACTGCAAGTTCATTTATTAATAATACTTTCACTGAAAATTCTGGTTCCGCTGTTGCAACAAATTCAGTTATTGGCGAAGAAGTATATGGGCTTTGTTTAACTGGAGATTGCGAAGGTTTGAATGTGCATTGTAATAATTTTGAGGATATGGGTGCTGATATTTATCTCGAAGACGATGCAATTTTTTGGAAAAATTCAAGTACTGGAAATTATATTTTGGGCACAGAAACAGAAGCTGGGAATAATAATTTTTCTAACCTAATTCAAGGTAGGGAGAACATATTAATCAGTCTTGATAATAATTGCCCTTCCGTTTTAAAATATAATTATTATACTTTTAACAGTTTGGATAATTTCATCTACAATAACTCTACAATAAGTAAAGTATTAAATAATTTAAGTA
>CANFLS010000042.1 GCA_947447955.1 Flavobacteriales bacterium
ATGTTTTATCATGCAAAAAGCAGAATACGATCAAATTGTTGGTCAAGAATCTGTTAAAGCTGCAATCACTTTCAAAGGTGAATTAAGCACTTTTTACACAATCTCTTTGGTTAAAAAATAATTTCAACAATTATTTATCTTCAAAGGCTACACAATTGTGTAGCCTTTTTTTTGTTAAATACCCAATTTGATTTCTAATTCACTAAACGGCTGAATGGCAATTTATGTATATTCTTGATTTATTTCATATTTCATAATGAGTGAATTCGATGAAAGATATTAAAGTAAAGAGATGTAAATTTTATATATTTTTGATTTAAAGGTGATTCAATTAATGGGAAATAGATCGATTTATACCGATGCAATATTTAACAATTACTGATTTTGTAGATAGTGTAACGTATTTCATATGGAAAGTTGAAGAAAATTTATTTAACAGTCTAATTTTTGAACCTTATATAATAATTTAATTGTCTAATAATTTTCAAACCCGACAAAAACAAAGCATAATCACCTAATTTTAAAACAATTAAAACCGAGTAAATGCTGAAGTTTATAACGAATTTCTATTTTTGGCATAATAATTGTAAAATACAAAACAACCAAATAAAAAAACTATGAAAAAAATTACTTTATTGGCATTTAGCATTTTCGCTTTCATTGCAACAACTTTTGCCCAAAATATTCAAAATCCTACGGCTGTTGAATTCACAACAAACCCAGCCAAATACAATGGGGCAACAATTTCAATTTCAGGAGTAAAGTTAAATCCAAAAAGTTCTGTTTCTACTGTTTCAGTAGCAGCGCCAAGTGGAGCCATCACAGCAGGCGCTGGCACACCTGGAATGGGCAATAATGCTATGCGTTGCACCGCTCCAAGGGGATTTTATGCAATTGATATTGATTTCCCAAACAATCCAAGCTTTCAGAAATGTTTCTTTATTTCAGGCGCTCAGTTTAACTCCTTACCTAAAACACAAGATGGATTAAATGCGAGTATCATGTTCAAAGGCGATGATAAAAACGGATATACCATCACCCTATTTAAATTATTATAATAATAAACCTATAAACAAGCAAGTTGATTAGAGATCTCAATTGGGCAACCAATTAGATATATATTATCAAATATTTAATGAATACCAATTATCTTTGAGAAAACTAAAATACAAATAATATTCTGACATAACATTTGTCACCCATAATTAACCAAACTAAAAAAAACAATATGAAAAAAATAACATTGCTTATGTTCAGCGTTTTGGCTCTATCTACAGCTTCAAAAGCTCAAACTCCAGTTACCGCAACTGACTTCACAACCAATCCAGACAAATACAAAGGTATGACGATCTCTATTTCAGGTGTAGAATTAAACACTGAGGTTAAGGCGCCAACAGGCACCACGGTAGCCGGCGGAGGAGTTGTTGCAGTTGGAAAAGGTGCTGCGGTTGCAACGCCTACTTCTACTGTTACTTCTACAGCTACTGTAAATCGTTGCAAAGCCCCTAAAGGTTATACCATTGTAGATGTTAAATTCCCAAATGATCCTAAATTCGCTAAATGTTTCATCATGAAGAACAGCGTATATGCAAGTTTGCCAATTAATCAAAGTGCAATTACTGCAAAGATCACTTTCAAAGGCGATTCAAAATTGGGTTATACCATTACGCTATTTAAATTATAATTAAACGATTATTTTCAAATTAATAGGGCTACAGGAATTCTGTAGCCCTTTTTTTATGATAGCTAAAATAGCATTACTTTTTTGCTTTGCTCCAGAAGAAAACTGGAGTTACAATTAATTCTGTTCTTCTATTTTGTCTATGCTCTTCTTCTGTACAAGGAACTCCATCAGCACAGTGATTAATCAACATTGACTCACCATAGCCAATGGGTAATATTTGTTGCGGATTAACGCCTTTTCGCTCTAGATACTGCGCCACGTAATCTGCCCTGCTTTGAGATAACTTTTGATTTTTTACTTTAGGGCCACGACTATCTGTATATGATCTAATTTCCATACCCCAATCAGGCCTTTTCGTTAAAAGTGCGGCCATGATTTCAAGTTCTTTCTCAAAGTCTTTTTCAATCACAAATTCATTATCAACATGGAAAAGCGTTAAGAATTTATAATCCTTGTAATTCGCAGTTGAATCTAATTTATTAATTGCTTCTATACGTTCTGAATCAGATAACAATACAAAAGACATTTTTTTTGCATAGTCATATTTATTTACACTTTCTTTTTTTACGTTATCTAAGGTTGTTTGAATAGTCTGCGTGGTAGAAGCAACAACAATTTCAACAGGAGGAGGTGGTAATTCTTCGATTGGAGGGGGAGGTAAAATAGTCTGAGTTGCTTGATAAATTGAATCAAATGGGATATTTACGGTGTAAATTGAATTATTATTGAATCTATTTGTAACAGAATAACTTAAAACTTCGTTGTAATACCTTGGGAAATATTCATCATTTGATGTATTAATTACCTTGCCTGCGTTCACTACTTCGGATGTTGTTAAGTTATAAAAATAAATATCAAAGCCACCAAAACCCAATCTACCTTCAGATGCAAAGGAAATAATTTCATCTGTAACAAAAGTTGGGTCGGCTTCAGCCAAAATAGTATTTACCTTGGGTCCCAAATTATTTTGATTTGAAATGGTTATTTCCCCATCTTTATTGAAGGATACATCACAGATCCATATATCCGACTTACCTAGAGCGCCTGGCATGTCGCTACAGAACATTCCTTTGGTTCTAGAAGCATTTAATGCAAAAGAAGATACATTGTAAGAATATTGTTCGAGCCCAAGTCCCTCAAAAACATATTTACTTCTTTTTGTATCATAGAAATATCGGTAGGTTTGTAATAAGAATTTATCACTATCATTCACAAATCTATTGTTCATGGTAATGTAATAATTCCCAAAACTATCAATATGAGAGAGTTCAACGTATTTATGAACTACTTTATCTTGAAGCAATGAACCATTACCAATTAAAGAATCACTCCAATTTTTTACTTTATAAATTTGGGCATAAAACTTCTTATCTGTATTTGAAATGCTGTTATATAAGCCATCGTAAATTGAATCTTTTGCATGGTAATACCAAGTTTTATTCTTTGGATCTTGAACGGCGCCAAAATGATCAGAATTTGATTTAAACTTAATTTCTTTTTGATTGGTAGCCGCTGAATCAATTCTTTTATATCGTTTATGGAAATTTGTATCTGTAACGTCATCAAAAATATTTAAGTTAGAGTATTCACCTGCCTTTAGAATTGCGATTAAACTATCTGAATATTGGTACTTCCCCAATTTCCTTGAAATCAGAGCCAACTCTAAGAGATCTTTATTTTGGATGGTGTTTGGGAATTTCAAAGCCATTTTTTCATAAACAGCAATTGCTGAATCATTTTGATTCAATTTAGACAAAGCGGTAGCGATTGCGCGATACTCCGTAGCCAGTTTAACATCATTCAAAGATTTATAAACACTGAGTGCTTTTTGGTATCGCATATGCATCACTTGTTCATAAGCAGGTGTTTTCGGCTTTGATCTATTTGCCAAATTTTTTGGCAGTTCTACCGCAAACAAATGAAACAATATCCAAAGAAAAATATATTCTGGTTTTAACATTTTGTATTAATAAAATCTAGGTACGACAATAGTTTGTTTATTTGGCTGACTAAATGAATAAGTAAGTCCAAATTCGTTTGATACAAAAGGGATATTCCGATCATAAACAGTTCCAGTTTCAAAGGAATAAACCACTTTGAAAAATTCATTCACCTTGATACTTGAGAGAATAGCATGCGTTCCGGAAGTTCTATATCCATAGCCCAATGAAAATAATTCTTTATTGATCACATATAAATTTATATCAGCTTGAATAGGCAATCCGTTGTAATATCGAGTTTGAAAAGTAGTTTTGATATTCCAAAGATCATTTATGCGGTATATATATCCCCCATTAAGCAAATAGAATGAACGGGCATTGTAACCAATATTCACATTATTCAAAACTTGATCATTGATTAATGCATATTGAGGCATAGCGCCACCGATGTAATAATTTTTACCATAGATAATAATGCCACCACCAACAACCGGGGTATTAATATTGTAATCATTTCCACCAATTGCAATATCATCGGGATTATCGGCAATGAGTCTAGATAGTTGCATATTGAATGAAAACAGACCTAGCCTGAGACCAACTCCTACATTAATATTTTTAGCAATTTGTTTGTGATAGGCTATATCTCCAGCAAAAACATTCATATTTAGGGGGGAAGCTACTTTGAAACTACCAACTTTCAGTGTTTGGAAATTTGCACCGAAGGCAAAATCTTTACTAAAAGGAGTCTGAACGCTTAAACAAGTATATCTGGGTGAGCCAGGGAAATTAGCCCATTGCACGCGCGAAATTGCATCAATTCGAAGCGATTGATGTATTCCATTATACGCGGGATTTTGAACGCTAGAAACCATATCGTATTGCGTTGTCAATGAAGCTTGTTGAGCGATTGCTTTATTCAACAAAGCCGAGATCATCAACACTACAAATACCTTTCTCATTTTATAAATTATTTTCAAGTTTTTCATTAAGGTTTAATATAAATATTGCCTTTTGTTTGTGCCTTTTTGAACATTGGAGCGTCAAATCTGTTATGGTCAAGTATATAAAAGTAAATTCCTTCTGGTAAAACAACACCTTTCTCAAATTTTTCACCTTCGGTATTCACACCACCCCAATTATTTTGATAACCTGGGCCAGATCTATATACCACTTGTCCCCATTGATTAAACACAGTAATTGCAGCATTGGGGTAATTGACTAACCCTTTAATTTTAAGCACATCGTTGATACCATCATTATTTGGAGTGAAAACTTCAGGGATAAAAGTTTGTGGATCTAAGAAATCTCTTAATATGTTTCCATCGTTATCACTCGTTCCTTCAATTTCATCAGACACTTCATCATTATCACTATCAAGATCTAAATAATTTGGCAACCCATCGGAATCAAAATCAGCGATAGTTTCAGTTGAGTCCTTAATATTATCATTGTCGGAATCGTCATCTAACCAATTACCCAATCCGTCATTATCAAAATCAAAGCTTGTTTCTGTAGAATCATTGATATTGTCATTATCACTATCTAAATCTAGATAATTTGGAATCAAGTCTAAATCTTTATCTGCAATTGTTTCTACCTGATCGTCAATTTTATCGTTATCACTGTCGGTATCTTCAAAATCTCTTAATCCGTCGGCATCTGAATTTACTAATTCAGCATCCACGGCATCGCCAAATTTACCAGACAATCCATCTGCTAAATCTTGAATTCCGTCTTTGTCAATATCGGTACCGTCAACACGTCCATCAAAATTATTATCAGTTAACAAAGAACCCGATTCAACAAGATCAGAAATACCATCGCCATCAGAATCGGTATCAATAAAATTAAACAACCCGTCTCCATCAATATCTAAGGTAATACAGGAGTCTAAATTCACAACCATACCTGTACCGTTGACATCATCATAACGACACTCTCTCAAATCATTTATCCCATCATTGTCTGAATCCAAATCCAAATAATTTGGGATTCCGTCAGCATCACTATCAGAAAGGGTTTCAATTTTATCTGGAATACCGTCTTCGTCAGAATCAAAATCGATAGCGTCTAACAAGCCATCGCCATCAGTATCTTTAATACCTTCATTAACATCAAGTACGCCATCATTGTCTGAGTCACTGTCTCTAAAATCGGGTGTACCGTCATTATCTGTATCGGGAATTTTCGGATTTGCAAATCCTTCTAAATCATCTGTAATACCATCATTATCTGAGTCTAAATCTCTGAAATCAAACTGACCATCGGCATCAGTATCAGCAGGATTGCTAAATGCGAATGGTTGTCCTTCAATCAAATCAGAAATACCGTCTCCATCAGAATCTTTATCCAAGAAATCTAAAATACCATCTGAATCAGCATCAAAGTTGAGTTCAATATTGTCTGGAATAAGGTCATTGTCGGAATCATTATCAATCCAATTACCATCGCCATCCTTGTCTGGATCAGAATCAGATTCTTGTTTATCGAAGATACCGTCGCCGTCTGCATCTAAATCTAACCAAGACCCAGCACCATCGTTATCATGATCAAAATTAGTTTCTTTAAGATCTAAAATAGCATCGCCATCAGAATCTAAATCAATATAATTAGATTTACCATCGTAATCAAAATCTGCAATTGTTTCAATAGAATCTGAAATCAAATCATTGTCAGAATCTAAATCTCTAAAATTCAATTGCCCATCATTATCCGAATCTTGGGGCATAAGAGAAGGTCCACACTCAATTTTATCATAAATAAGATCATTATCGGAATCAAGATCTTTATAATCTGGTACCAAATCGTTGTCTGTAAAAATCAATGGATAACCCGTTGAGTTATTTGAAAGCACGGAAATTCCGTTATTACTCACTAATACTTTACCAATACCCACTCTCCCATTTCTGTCTGGATCATAACCATTCACTTCAAAAATATCTAAAATTCCATCTTTATCAGTATCATAATCATATATATTGGCATATCCATCTTGGTCTAAGTCTAATAACATTTTAAGGCCGTCATTTTCATCAACATCTAAAATCCCATCATTATCAGAATCTTGATCCAAATAATTTGAAACCCCATCCTGATCAAAATCTAGGGCTCGTTCAATATAATCGGGAATACTGTCATTGTCGGCATCCCCTAATTTTACAGTTATTTTCACCATTTGGGTATTACTTAAATTACCCGAAGCATCTTTGATGTATGCAGAAATCCAGTTCTCGCCAACATCTAAATCACTAAAAAGATTTTTAGAATAGTTTGTAGCCACAACCGCACAGTTATCGGTTCTCGAAACAACGAAATCTTTTTCGAACAAATGTGCAAAACCAGCAGTATCAATATAAATCACAGGACTTTTGGTTAATAAAACTGGAGAAATAGTATCAATAATAATTACTTGAAACTGTTGAGAAATACGATTTCCATTTTTATCTATTGCATTTAAAAAGACGAGGTTATTTCCTATGTTTTTGCAAGAAAAAATCGAATCCGATAAATACAAATTTGTGATGCCACAATTGTCTGAACAAAAAGGTGCAAATATATTTTTTGATAATTTTATTTGGCCATCTGCTTCTAAATATAATGTTTGATTTTTCGTATATAAAATCGGAGAGATTGTATCAAAAACTTTGATATTCACAATTGAAATTGCTGAATTTCCTGTAGTATCAATAATTGTATATAACAATAATTTATTCCCTACATCGGAACAATCGAAATCATATTGACTTAATTTCTTTGTTTTAATTCCGCAATTATCATAGCTACCAGCGTCAAAATAATCGGCAGCAATTGAGAACTTACCTAATTTGTCGAGATATATATTTTTGTTTATTGTTTTAATTATAGGTCGAATTGTATCAACAACGGTAACTTCAATGGTAGATTTTGTTGTATTTCCGGAAGCATCTGAAGTTTTAAATTCTACATATTTTTTACCCAGTTCGAAACAATAAAATCTATCTTTACTCAAAGATGATTTTGCAATACCGCAGTTGTCTGATGATCCATTATCAACATCATATAGGGATAAAACGGCATAACCATTATTATCTAAATAAACGGAAGAGTTTCTTGTTTTATTTATGGGGGAAATTGTATCATAGATTACAACGGGTGCTGAAACGGTAGTAGCATTGCCACTTGGATCTGTTACAGTGTAGTTTATGGTGTTATTTCCAATATTTCCACATGTAAAAACTGATTTACTAATAATTTTCGTAGAAATTTTACAATTGTCAGAACTTGCAGAATCTATATCGGAAGGTGATAAAACCACATAACCATATTGATTCAAATAAAGTGATTTCCCATTGATTTTCACCTTAGGACTAATGGTATCAATAACGGTGATTTTGACAGATTGAGAAACACTATTCCCCGCCTTATCTGCAATAATGAAATTTACAAAATTTGTTCCTATTTGAGAACAATCAAAAGTTTGTTGACTTAATGCATACGAAACAATACCACAATTGTCAAAACTACCGTTATTTACATCTTGCGGAATTATTTTTCCTATTCCAGAAGTATTTAGATAACAGTTAATGTTTTTATATTTAACTGTAGGCAAAACGGTATCAATTACAGTAACATAGACATTGGAGATACTTTGGTTCTTTGAATTATCGACTACTTTTAAAACAATTTGATTCACACCTAAATTGGCACAATTAAATGTAGTTTTACTTACTAAAACGGAATCTATTTTACAATTGTCGTAACTAGATTTATTTACATCTGAAGCGGTTAATGACGCTGTTCCTGATGCATTTAAATAAATATTTGCAGGCTTTGATACAATAGATGGCTTAATTGTATCAACTACATAAACAAAAGTTGAGCTGATGGTTTGATTACCGCTTAAATCTGTAACTGTGAGCTGAACGGTATTTTTGCCAAGTTCATTGCAGCTGAAACTAGTTTTAGAAATGACAATTGAATTCACCTCGCAATTATCGCTAATACCAGAATCTAACTGGGTTAATTGCAATGATGCAATTCCCAAAGAATTTAAATATATATTGGGTTTTTTAAGTAGTATTTTAGGTTTAACAGTATCAGAAAATTTCAAATATAAATTGACGGTATCTGAGCAATAATTTTTATCCCTCACTGAAATTGAATATAATCCTTTACCCAAGTTATAAAATGCGGAATCCGACTGATAAGTTTGGCCATTCAATTGATAACTGTAGTTTTTCAATCCGCCAATTGTTTTTAATTTAATATTACCGGTAGTTTCAGAATAACAAACTGGGTATTTTAAAGATTTAATAGCTAAATCTAATTTTGCTGGTTGATATATCAAAATGGTATCAGATACATTACATTGGTTTGCATCATAAACCGAGTATGTATATTTACCTGCATCGGCTGAAACCACATTTTGTGTAGCCGCATATAAAGAACCATTATTGTCGGTCCATTCAAATGTATACGGTGAAGTTCCGCCACCCACACTCAATGACAATGAACCTTTCAATCCATTACACGAAGGCTGTATGGCTTTTTTAGTAACTGAAATTGCCGTAGGTTGTGTAATTACAACAGTTTGTGAATCTCTGCAGTTATTGGCATCCTTTAAAAGCACTTTGTAAGTCCCTGCTGCTATATTCTTATTTGCAACTATTGAAGAACTGAATGAGTTTGGACCGGTAGTTAAAAACGTCCAAGGATAAGCACCTCCAGCACCAAAAGCTGTGAGGGATCCATTGGTCTGCCCATTGCATTTCACATTCGTAGATGAAAAGGTTACAACAAGTTTGGCAGGAGAAGTGATTGAATATGATTTATTGATATAACACCCATTGCTATCAGTAACTGTAACCGTATAATTCCCTGAATTAACGTTAACAAGATCTTTTGAAGTATTTCCACTAGACCACAGATATTGAAAAGGTTTCACACCACCTGAAACCGTTTGAATTATTTTGCCCGTTAAAACACCATAGCAAGTAATATTTGTAACTGTAGAAGAAACAGATAGCGCTCCGGGTTCATTCACCGAAGCCGATGCGGTTGCAATACAGCCACTTGAATCTGTTACTTGAATTTGATAAGAACCATAGCTGGCATTGGTAATGTCAGCAGTACTTGCAGTATAAGAGGAGGAACCTGTCCAATAATAGTTGTATGGTTTTCTACCACCATTGGTTTCAGTTAATATTTTACCATTGCTATTGTTTGCACACAACACATCAGCAATTGACTTGATTTTAACGGTTAATAATGCCGGCGCCGAAATATTCACAAACGCAGTATTGGCGCAACCTGTAGTATCCTTTACCGTTACATAATAAGTTCCATAATTCAAGCTTGTTATATTCAAATTTGTTGATGAATATGAAGATGGGCCTGTCCATGCAACTGAATATAATCCCAAAGAACTTGTTACGGTAACTTTTGCACTACCACTATTTTGGCCATAGCATTTAACATCACCTTTTGCAATCGTTGCGCTTATAGAATTCTTATAACCAACACTAATTTGGGTATCTTTCACGCATCCATTGGCATCGGTAATTCTTACAGAATAATTAGCAGTTGGTAAATTTGTGATATTCTTTATTGCAGATGAATAACCATTTGAATTGGTCCATTTAAAATTATATCCTCCTACTCCACCATAGAGAGTTAGCGATATGGCTCCAGTTGAAGTATTTAGGCAGGATGTAGGAGTAACCGAAGATGATAATATGTACAAATCGGCATTCAACACGGTAACTGCAATAGTATCTGAATTATTTAAGCTATCAAAAACACAAAATTTAAAAGTCCCCGGAGATAAGGAAGTGAATGTACTTGAACTTTGAAATGAAGATCCCACTTTTTTGAATTTAAAAGGAGCTACTCCACCCGAAATTTGCAATTCAACTTTACCATCGTTTGATCCTTTGCAGGAAAGACGCGTAACATTATAATTTGAAATTTTTGGATTTGTATACGCCAACAAATCTTGAGTGTAAAATGTCCCTCCAAAAAGAAAAACACTCAATACAATTAAATTGGCTTTAAGTAAATTTAAAGTTCTCATCTGATTAATGCCACCTTTCTTGTGAAATTAAATTGTTTGTTATATAAATCTCGAACACGCACAATGACCTCGTAATTTCCAATGGGAAGTTCTTGAATATTGTTCATCACTTTTCCATTCCAAGCATTATAAATATCATTTGTTTCGAATACTTTTAAACCTTCAGCGTTGTAGATATCCATTTTGAAATCTTTGATTGAATGAAAATGTCCAACTGCATTAAAATCATCATTAATACCATCATTATTAGGTGAAAAGGCTGTTGGGAACAACAAATTAAAGTCAGGCCAGATTCTAATAATTTTGGTGGTGGTATCTGAACAACCATCTGCGGAAGCAACAACTAAGGTAACATCATAATTCCCTGTATCTTGGTAGTGTACTTTTGGATTATTCTCATAACTCGAATTAATATTAGGGTCACCAAAATTCCATTCATACGATATGGCATTTTCGCTTGAATCTAAGAATGCCAAAGTATCGGTTAGAATGGTGGCACGTGTAGTTAATTCCGCGATTCTTGCAATCGGTTTAGGATAAACAACAATGGAGTCGACAAATTTAGACTGACAACCTTTCAACGAGAACACTGACAAATTCAAGTAAAACTTCTTAGCAAAGCGATAAATATTTACGGGAGATGAGTCAACAGTATTTCTTCCGTCTCCCAAATTCCACTCAAACTTAGAAATTGAGCCTTCGCTAATAGACGCATTTGAGAATATTTGAACAGGTTGATTGATACAAATATTACTCACTTGAATTTTTGCAATTGGGTTTGGATTTACAAAAACATTGATAGAAGCGGTATCTGTGCATAAAGAGTCATTTTCTACGATCAATTCAATTAAATGGGTTCCAGGATAATCGAAATTAACATCTTGAGATTTACCCGTTCTTGAATCAATATATGGACCATCATGGAATATCCAGTTTTCATCTGGATTTGAATTTCCTTTAGACAGATTTGTGAAATAGAATTTGTTTTTATCTAAACATTGTTCTTTTAAATCTGACAAAATATTAGCAACCGGTGCTTCATTCACAATAGCCCTAGAAGTAAATGTATCGGTACAACCATAGTTGGTATATTTAACTAAGCGAACATTAAATGTACCAGGGTTATCAAACTGATATTTTAGCGTATCAAGATTCACCAATTCTCTACGATCGATTAACCATTTTTGACTTACTTCATTCGTATTATTTGGCGATGCCACAAATTTGAAATCTTGTTTGTTGCTACAATAAGAATAAGCAGATTGAGTGAATTTCGAAACAGGCATTGGCACAACCCTAACATATCCAAAATTCACATCTTGACACTGATTTTCAGTTGTTGTGGTTAATGAAACCTTGAACAAACCAGTATCGTAATATACATAATCTGTTGGATTGGCGGCAAAGAATGTATCAATTACACCGTCACCATAGCTCCAAGAAAGGATACTGAATTTCTCTCCTTCAACTCTTGAATTGTTTCCATAAATAAATTTATTCCCTAACAAACATTGCACTGTATCGAAGAATTTTATTTCTGCTTTACCTTGAGGATAAACAGTAACAAATTTAGTTAATGAATCAGAACATCCTTCAGAAGTAACCGCAACCAAGTTTATTTGATATTTGCCATCTTTCTTAAAATTACGGGTCAAATTGTTGGCTGTTGAACTATAACCATCAGAAAATTTCCAATTATAATAAACAGTTTCTGTTCCATTGTAAGTAGAAGAATTATCTGTTTTAAATTGGTTGTTATTAAAACAAGAGGCGTTTTGATTTAAATTAAATTTAACACTTGGCTCTTCTGTAACTTTTATCCATTTAGAAACAGTATCTATACAATTAAAATTCGATACCATATTGAGTTGAACTTGATAATATCCAGCTGATGTAAATGTATGTCTACCAATTGGTGCTGAAAGCAATGAATTATCACCAAAATTCCAATTTGCATTCATTAATCCATTATTGATTTTTGATATGTTATAAAAAACGAAATCATTGCCTTTTTTACACTGAATAGAATCGTTCATATAAAAAGCAGCTTTAGGATTTGAATACACTGAAATTGGAATGCTAGAAGTATCAACACAACCTTTCAAACTGGTTACAGTTAATTTTGCTGTTTTCCTAGATGCATATTTATAAGTATGAGAACTATTCGCAACAGTTGAGTTTGTTGAGTCTCCGAATGTCCAATTATAATTTAAAGTACCATAATTAATAGTAGATGAATTTGTAAACTGGAAATTATTTCCATTTAAACATTGCAAAGGATTATTTACAACAAATTTCGATTTAGGTTGAGGGAAAACTTCAATTTTCTTTTCTAAAGAATCAATACATCCAACTGCACTTTTAGCAACAAGTTTAATCTTATAGATCCCTTCAGTGGTGTAATTTATTTTAGGATTTAAACCTGAAGATTTTACACTATTTCCGAAAGTCCAATTATAAAACAAATTGCCATAAGCAATGGTCGACAAATTGGTTGTTACAAACTCGTTTCCTCTTAAACATGAAACTGAATCTGATAAATTATATTTAACAATTGGATTTGGATAAATTTCAGTATTTACCTTAACACTGTCCTTACATTGATTAATGGACACAGCAATTAACGTAACTGTATATTTATTTGATTGACTGTAATTCCAGGTTGGATTTTTCAAAATTGAACTAGATCCATTTCCGAATTTCCAAGAATAAGACAATGTTCCACCACCAGCAGCAATGGTTGTTAAGTTTGATGCTGTAAATGTGTTTTTATATAAACATTGATTGTTATTGGAAATATTAAATGATGGAATTGGTTGAGCATGCACTTTTACAAATGTAAAGTTACTATCCATGCAAGTGTTTTTTGAAGTAGCAATAAGCTTGATTAAATAAGTGCCAGATGCCAAGTAATTGGTTTGAACATTTACACCCGTATCTAACTTGGTGTTTCCAAATGACCAACGGTAGGTCATAGCAGAACTATCTCCATTTGTTGATTTTGAAGAAAAAGTAAATTTGTTTTTATACAAACATTCAGCCGTATCCGATTGTGTAAAGATTACTTTCGGCTCTGAATACACTTTAACCAATTTCGAAATTGAATCTTTACATCCAAAATCTGAAATAGCCACCAACTTCACAAAGTAATTTCCAAATTTGCTATATACTTTCGACGGTGAATTTAATCCACTGCCCTGACCATCGCCAAATGACCATCGGTAAGTATTGCTTCCAGCATTAATGAAACTCTTATTGTCAAAATTGTATTTGTTATTATTGGTACATTGGTTCGGTTTTGGAATACTGAAGTCAGCAATAGGACTTGCATAAACTTGAATATTCTTGGTGATCGAATCCATACACCCAACTGAACTTTTGGCAATCAATTTTATTTTGGTAATTCCAATTTTAGCAAATGTTTTGCTTGCATTGGCAACAGATGAAAATAAAGTATCATTATATTTCCAAGTGTAATTTAAAGTACCTCCACCAAAAGCTATTGTTGCATTATTCGTAAAATTGAATTTTTGATCTCGTATACATTGATTTGCGTTGTTTACACTGTAATCAACAACTGGATCTGGATAAACCTGAACTTGTTGGGTTGAACTATCCAAACAACCTATATTATTTGTAACTTTCAACTTAATAAAATAGGTTCCCGCAGCAGTATAGCTTTTCTTGACATCTTTTATTAAGCTTGTATTTCCATCGCCAAAATTCCATTCGTAACTTAAACTTTTGGCATTCAATACTTGAGTGGTATTCGACAAAACAAAGGTATCGGTATTGTTACATTGTTTTTGAGGTTTTACAAATGAGAAGCTGACTTTAGGATTTGCAATGATTAAAATATTCTTAATTAAACTATCTACACAACCATACTGACTTGTGCATTTTAATTTAACTGCATATTTTCCATAGTTTGAATAAGAGATATTTGGATGGGCACTTGTTGAAGTATTTCCATCACCAAATTGCCATTGGAATAATAAACTTCCACCGCCAGTTGCTATTGAACTTGTATTGCTAAACTCAAATAAATTCCCTACAAAACATTGTGTATCATTATTTAAATAGAAGTTAGATTTTGGTTTTGGCAATAGTTTTATATTTTGATTGAATGAATCAACACAACCAAAAGAAGTTGTACCGAATAGTTTCACGTTTAACGTTCCAGTTATGCCATATTTCTTTGAAACATTTGTATTATTTGAAACAGTTCCATCGCCCAATTGCCATGTCAATTTCACAGTTCCTCCACCCGATTTAACACTACTTGAATCTGTAAATGAATATTGATTGTTATTTACACATTGATTGTAAGTATTAATTCCAAATTTTACTTTCGGATTCGGTTTTACTTGAACCGTTGAAATCAAAGAATCTTTACAACCGTATGGATTCACCGCTACTAATTTTACCTTTTTCTGTCCATCAAAATTATAAGATTTTTTAGGATTAATGGTTGAAGTATTCGTTGTGTCACCGAAATTCCAATAATATGTCAATGAAGGGTTTGTAGAATTGGTAACACTGGAATTTGTAAAGGTGAAATAGTTTGCAGTTAAGCATTGTGTAGCATTATCTACAGAAAAATCAGCCGTTGGATTTGGATTTAATGTTACACTTGATTCAAAGCTATCTTGACATCCATATTGGTTATATGCCAATAATTTAATTGAATAATTGCCAATACTTGTAAATTTATGCTTAAATGAAGAGAATGATTTTGAGGGATAATAGGTCGAATCAAAACCATCTGTCATAATCCATCTTAATTTAGTAGCAATTAACCCTGTACCCGCTGATGAATCAGTTAAAGTAAATAAATTACCATTCAAACAACTTGATAAACTTGAAGTTTTAAATTTGGTTGTGAGTGAATTAAATAAATTAACTGAAAAAGGTGTGGTATCTCTACAGCTAAACCTACCCGCACTTCCAATGAATAACATATCTTTCTTACCAGCCGTGATGAATTTCTTGGTAACTACAGAATCTGTACTTGTACTGGCGTCAGAAAAAGTCCAAAGCTTGTAACCCAATGTCAAGCCTGTTTTTTCATAGGCCTTAACAACTAATATTTTATTCAAACATGAATCAGTATTTATTTTTACAATTCTGATATCAGGTCTGCTTTGGATTTCTAATTCTTGGGTGGTACTGTCAGGACAACCATACTCAGATACCAATTTTAGTTTTACGATGTATTTACCAGGGGTATTTTGTTTGTAGCTAATTACAGTGTCTGTTCCAATTGAGGTTCCCGCTACCGACCAGAAGTTCTGGTCGTTTACTGAGTTTACATAATTGGTACGTTTTAATGTAAAGTTATTAAAGTTGCCTTCACACTTTCCAATTTTGTCGTACTCAATTTTGGCAATCGGCATACTCATTACATTGATGTAACTCAAGCTAGAATCCTTACATCCCAATGCAGTAGTTACAAACGATTTTACTTTGTAACGACCTGTGTCTGACATTGAGAACTTTTGATTTGAGCCTATGTAGTTTAATGTATCGTTTTTCGGTTTGTGGTAAACAACGTATTTCGTTCTATAACCCGCATCTTTTGAATCGATAATTGCGCCATCTATGATTTCGAATCTATTGTTTGTTACACAAATGGTATTGGTAACAAATGATATGTTTGCTTCTGGTTGCTTTAAGATTCTTAAGCTTTGGCTGATGGTGTCTTTACAACCATAATTATTTGTACTAATTAAGGTTACAGTGCGCTTGCCGTACACTTGGTATCTTCTTGATGGACTTGCCAACGTTGACGAGGTGGTATCTCCAAAGTTCCAAGAATGGGTTAATGCTGCAGATACTGGTGAGTTACTCTTTCCTGTGTTTGTGAATTGAACAAGGTTCACAGAGAAACACTGGGTGTCGTTGTTAATTGTATAATTGGCAACAGGATTTGGATCTACCTTTACCTTGTTATATCCAGTATCCAAACATCCGTATTGGTTGGTAGTAATCAAACGAATATTGTACCAACCTGTGTCTTTATATGAATGCTTGATATTTGTATAATCTGCAGTTGTGTTAATTATCTGACTTTGATTGTCCCCAAAATTCCAATTTACTTTCTTCGTAATTGATCCTGCTGCTTTTGATGAATCTGTCAACGTAAATTCATTGCCTCTAAAGCATAAAGTATTATTAGATCTTTGGAATTTCACATTTGCCAAATTGTACATCACCATATCAAATGTTGTGGTGTCTTTACAATTGAATCGTCCGCCACTTCCTATTATTTGAACGGTGTTGTTGCCAGCTGTAAAGTATCTGTTTGTTACCAATGAATCTGTTTTGGTACCCCCTACTGGAAAACTCCACAATCTCGTTTTCAAATACAATCCATTGTTCTCCCAACTTCTTAATGTTACCAATTGGTTCAAACATGAATCTTTAATTACCCTCGCAATTCTGACATCAGGTCTACTTTGGATTTCTAACTCTTGGGTGGTACTGTCTGGACAACCATACTCTGATACCAATTTCAGTTTTACGATGTATTTGCCTGGGGTATTTTGTTTGTAGCTAATTACAGTGTCTGTTCCAATTGATGTGCCTGCAACAGACCAGAAGTTTTGGTCGTTTACTGAGTTTACATAGTTGGTACGTTTTAACGTAAAGTTATTAAAGTTGCCTTCACACTTTCCAATTTTGTCGTACTCAATTTTGGCAATCGGCATGCTCATTACATTGATGTAACTCAAGCTAGAATCTGAACATCCCAACGCAGTTGTTACAAACGATTTTACTTTGTAACGTCCTGTGTCTGGCATAGAGAACTTCACATTTGAACTTGTGTAAGTCAATGTATCATTCTTTGGCTTGTGGTAAACCACATAAGAGGTAGTGGAAACTGCATCTTTTGTATCGATGATTGCGCCATCTATAATTTCAAACTTATTGTTTGTTACACAAATGGTATTGGTAACAAATGATATTTTTGCCTCTGGTTGTTTTAAGATTCTTAAGCTTTGGCTGATGGTATCTTTACAACCATAGTTATTGGTGCTAATTAAAGTTACTGTGCGCTTGCCATACACTTGGTATCTTCTTGATGGACTAGCCAACGTTGATGAGGTGGTATCTCCAAAATTCCAAGAATGGGTTAATGCTGATGAAACTGGGGAATTTGTTTTCCCTGTATTTGTAAATTGAACCAAGTTTACTGAGAAACATTGGGTATCGTTATTGATGGTAAAGTCAGCAACTGGATTTGGGTTTACCCTTACCTTATTATAACCGGTATCCAAACATCCATATTGGTTGGTGGTAATTAATCGAATATTGTATGTACCAGTGTCGCCATATGAATGTTTGATATTTGTATAATCTGCAGTTGTGTTAATTATCTGACTTTGATTGTCCCCAAAATTCCAATTTACTTTCTTCGTAATTGATCCTGCTGCTTTTGATGAATCTGTCAACGTAAATTCATTGCCTCTA
>CANFLS010000043.1 GCA_947447955.1 Flavobacteriales bacterium
ATTTTATCTGAAATTTCAATTTCAACCCGAACCAAATTACCTAACCTAAGTCTCTCAATTTCAATATAGTCTTTTATATGTTTAATTTCCTTCAATACAGAAACTTGTCCTTGATTGCTTTCATAAAGAACATAACGTAAAATATCTGACAGCATTAAAACCACACGTGGTGCCAAATCAGATTTTTTTAACGTTAACGCATATAAATTATTCAATGAATTGAATAAAAAGTGGGGATTGATTTGGGCTTTTAAAAACTTCAATTCCGTTTGCAATTGAATTTGCTGCAACTCTTTCCTGCTGGTTTGATCTCGATACCATTGTTTAATAAATTTAAACACCATGGTTAAAATTACCGAAAAAAGTACGCTCAATGAAATGAAGAATAAAAACGCACTAGACCATACCAAACTTAGTAAATCTTTGTTATCGATTACCAAATGCGCTACTATTGATAATGGAAAACAAACACTAACGATTGAAAGCAATAAGGTAAATATGTATGATAAATAACTTTGATTGAATAAATATCTTGGAACCAAAAAATAGATATTAAAATAACTCACCAACGCATGAAACGATAGAATTATCATCGAATCAATCAATCCGTTGAACCAATCGTTTGACGATCGAAACGAAAAAGTATAAATAATTGAATACGTTAACCAAAAGAAAACGTGATCCAGTTTATATTTTAAAATAAATTTTTCGGTTCTATGTAAATATGAAGCAAAAAGATTTTGCAATGGTCAAAGAATTATTTACCAATATTTTTGAGTAAATCTAAGCCGAATTCTAAAAATTTAGATGGATTAATCATGGCAGGGCTCGCTTGATTAAATCGTTGAAAAAAATTTGTTGAAACCTGATTTGACTCAATATGTGTAGAGAAATAATAACGAGCTGAGGTAAATCCCACGGCGTTAACTAAAATTAGCGCAATGATTACAATAAATTTCTTGTTGGCCTTGATATTCATGTTCGTTTCTAGTTAATTGACAAAAAGAATGCCATTTTAGAGTTAGACGTAACGAACTGCCATAATGTTTCAAATTATTTCAAAAAGTTTTGAATAATTTTTGTTTGCACATGCAACAACAAACTATCAAGCTTATTCAACCTGGATTTTTTAGATATTGCCATTTTGTCAGTAGGTAGAAAATTGCACGACAAAGAGTCAATATAAACCGTTGCACCTGTTAAATTTGAGATTGCATTGTGCGGGTGATTGTTTTTAAAAAAGCTTCTGCTAAACATTGCATGCTCATCTGGCTTTTGCAAAACCATCTCGTGCAAAGATTGATAAATATCAGATTGCGCAACCACTTGATTGTTTTTATATCCTTTAAATTCTTTAGGAAGTGGATTTCCATAAATCAAAAATGGAATATGAAAAAAATTGCGACTACCATAAAGTGTTTCAGCCGTATTTAATTGTTTTCCATGATCGGCAGTGATGATGAAGATGGTATTGTAGAAATTGGCTGTTTTTTGAACTTTATTAAAGTACTTCCGCAATTGATTATCAGTATATTGTACACAATATTGCATTTTCTCTTTAACCGTTGTCAAACTTTTAGGCGCAATATCATAGGGCTCATGAGAACTCAATGTTAGAACTGTCGAAAAACTTGGTTTATCCTGATGCAATAAATTTTGTTTTGCTATATAATCAAACAAAACTCCATCTGAATAGCCCCACTTTCCTTTTGTTTGCTTGGTGAATTTCGAGATTGACTCCTCACCTTCTAAATTTTCAAAACCATTACTTTTAAGGTAAACCTTCATGTTTGCAAAGTCCAAATTTCCCCCGTAATAAAAAGAAGTTTGATAGCCCCGTAGTTTCGAGAATTGGGTTGCCAATGATGGTAATTTGTTGAATTTTGAGGGATGATTGATCATGTTCTGCCAAGTTTGTCCAGGCCAACCACTCAAAATACTCATCAACCCCTTGTCTGTTCTGTCGCCAGAAGCGAACATTTGGGTACATGCATAACCATTTCTTGCCAAACTATCAATAAACGGCATGCAATTGCCATCGTGACCACCAAAATAACGAGATAGTTCAGCTGTGAATCCTTCCAAAACAATAAGCACAACATTCGGTGCCTTATCCCAATAAACAATTGGTGAAATATAGTCACTATCGGTAAAATATAATTTATCTAAATTTGGATTGAGGTATTTGCCATTCCTAAAATCTTCGACTTCTTTTAAACCTGAGGACTCGCCCATTTGATAAAAAAAGTTCCAAGCTGAATTTGTTGCCAATAAGTTCATATCGCGATTGTCCGAAAACGAAGCATCAGAAATAAGTACGGGCATTATTCCTAGTCCACCCCTAATCAACACTCCGAGCACAATGATTGAGGCAGAAATAGTTTTCCAAGATAATAAAATAGCATTGCCTGAAATATTTCTAAAAACAAATTGAAACCATTTGTAATAAAGTAAAGATAATGCAATTAAAACAACAAGTACCAGTATCAATTGATTCAATGGCAATGTATTCAAAGCCTCTTTCGGATATTTCAAATAGAAAAAGAATTGAAAATCGGCTTTGTTATTCCAATATTGAAGTAGCTGAGAATCGATGATGGTAATCAAAGAAATAATCACTGCAACAATTGTAAAATAAACAATGGTTAATTGTTGAATTTTATCACTCTTTAAGAGTTTAAATAAGGTGATTAATAAAATTGCTAAAGCAACAAAATATGCAGTTATGGAAAGATCTTGCTTTGTACCATAAAATGCACATTGCAGGAAATTTAAAAAAGAAATTTTGGTTGATAAATTGATTCCATAAATGAAAAGTCGAGATAGGAAATGAAGGAAATAGACATTTAAAAAAGCGATAATTATAAACGAAAAAAAACCGTTTAATGACGGTTTTTTTTCGTTTGCGCTATTTAAAATAGATTTCAATTTTCGATAATTACTTTTCCAATTTTTAGTGATTCACCTTGAACGATGGCTGTAACAAAATAAATTCCGTTCGCTAAATTAGAAACGTCAATTGATGCATCATCAGATATATTCTTTACAATTGATTTACCGGTGATATCTGTAAATGAAACTAACGAATTCAACGGCAATCCTTTTAAATGCAATTGTGATTTGGCAGGATTCGGGTATAAGGTTACCGTATATTTTTGAATATTGTTGGTTGCACTTAACATGGTCATTAAATAATCGGTTTTGGTTAATGTACCACTGCCATTTGCATTTGTAGCATCTAACTTAATGGTATACTTTTGATTTAAAACACTAAACGAAACGGTTGGATTTCTATCTGTATCTACACTACCGTTTTCGAATTTATATTCTTTAGGAGTGATTGTCCATTTATATGATGTTGCATTGTTGGCAGTCAAGTCATACAGTGTGATAATTTCATTTACTGAAGGGGTAACTTTTGACGCAGTAAAATCAACGACTGGTTTTGCACCAGAGTTGGTTGATACGTTAATATAATTGGTTTTAATTTTTGTATCGGTTGTTGAAATATTTTTAGCTACGAGGGTAACTGAATATGAACCAGTCGCACTAAATGAAACATATATATCTTGATCTGTCAATTTTGTATTTCCTTGAAGTGTATAAGTATTCGGAGTGATTGACCATGCGAAAGAATTGGTATTCAAACAATTGGATGTTATTTTAACTGTTTGATTTACAATTGGGCTTGTATTATTCGCCGTAAAATCAGCAACAGCGCTAAAAATTACAGGAATTTTACGGATTATATTATTTCCATTGTCGCACACATAAATACATTGATCTGCTTTGCGGTATGTCATATGGGTAATATTTCTAAACAAAGCAACCGAAATATCTCCGTCTTGATAACCTGCTTTTGAAGGATTACCAGCGAAAACTTTTACAGAAGTTCCGTCAAACACTTTGATACATGTTGCCTCTGCAATGTAAATTTTATTATTTAAGGAAAGCACATCTACTGGAAAATTCAGATTAGATACTACAGTTGTAACTGCTTTTGTAGACAAATTAATTCTGCGAATTTTACCATTGTTTCTATCCGCAACAAGTAATCCAGTTGTTCCTTCCAAACCAATACCATTGGGTCTATCAAAACGAGCAAATGTGTCGTTTGCATCTTTATCACCAGAACCGGCCCATCCAGAACCTGCTAACGTTGAAACGATTCCACTGACAATTGTGCGAATACAATTATTGTCGAAATCGGCGATATAAAATATTCCATTCTTGCTAATTTCAATATCCTCAGGTGTAGAAAATTGGGCACTCGCTATTGGTCCGTCTGCATAACCACCTAAAAAAGATACATTTCCCGCAAATGTACTCCATGATGTTTCATTGGAAGAATTCACAAATTTTAAACCTTTTCTAATGAGGTTATTATTTCTGTCGCAAACATAAACATCGTTCGACATTGGATGTACCGCAACACCGGCAGGTGTTGAAAACCTAGAAACCAATCCTGTTCCATCTGTACTTCCTAAAGACAAAGTAGAAGTTGGATCACCACGAAAACCACCTCTATTTCGAGAAGTTGTTCCATCACACAACATTATGTTGTGTTCATCAGTAATATACATCCTGTTGTTAGAATCACAAGACAATGACTGAGGTCTACTGTATAATTCGGTTGCTAATGAATTTGTAGCGGTACCGTTAAATTTTCCTGAATCAGTATATTGAATCCCGGAATAGGTGTAAACAGTTTGTGCAGAGAGCGATAGCGCGCAAAATGCAAAAATTGACAAGGTTGTTCTTTTCATAAATAGATGAAATTTAAAAAACAAATATCTAAATAATATTCAATGCGTTATTCACATTGGTTTCAATAGTGTCTAATATATTGTTATAATCTCTTTTCACTAGAGAATTACCTGTCATTGCATTGAATAGTTCTTGATATCTATCAGAGATACTTATAACAAAATCATCGGGCATATCAGGCACCAATTGACCATCCAAGCCTTGAAAACCATTTTCCATCAACCATTCTCTTACAAATTCTTTACTCAATTGGCGTTGTTGTTTGCCTTCATTCTGAAGTTTTTCGTAAGTGTCACCGTAAAAAAATCTACTGCTATCAGGGGTGTGAATTTCATCAATGAGGGTTGCCTCATTGTTAAATAATCCAAACTCATATTTTGTATCCACCAAAATCAAATTCTTTGATGCGGCGTATTTAGTTCCTAATTCAAACAAAGACAATGCATTGTCGCACAATTCATCCAAACGACTTTTAGAAAGAATATTTTGATTGATGATTTCAGAATAACTGATATCTTCATCATGACCACTCACCGCTTTGGTAGCCGGAGTAATTATTGGTGCAGGTAATTTGTCATTTTCCTTCAGTCCCTCAGGCAAAGTATTACCACAAAGAACCCTTCCACCTTCTTTATAAACTCGCCAAGCATGGCCTGTTAAATAATTTCTAACTACAAATTCAATTGGAATTGCATCACATCTTTTACCTATGGTAACATGGGCGTCGGGTGTAGATACTTTCCAATTGGGCATGATGTTTTGGGTTTGATCTAAAAACATGCTTGCCACTGCGTTTAGCACTTGTCCTTTAAAAGGAATACTTCTAGGAAGGACATGGTCAAATGCCGAAATTCTATCGCAAGCTACAATTACCAGAACATCTTGGTTGATGGTATAAACGTCTCTTACTTTTCCGCGGTAAAAAGCGGTTTGATTTTTAAAATAAAAATTGGTTGAAGTTAATGCTTGTAATTCCATAATGATTTATTGAGGCTCCTCTGCCTTATCGTATGCTTTAATAATTTCTTTCACTAATTTATGTCGTACCACGTCTTGTGTATCTAGTTCAACAATAGAAATCCCTTCAATATTACGCAAAATTTTCATTGCGCGAAACAATCCACTCATTTGTTTTTTTGGCAAATCAACTTGTGTTAAATCGCCAGTGATTATCAATTTTGCGTTAGGTCCCATTCTAGTTAAAAACATTTTCAACTGCAAATCGGTACTATTTTGCGCTTCATCTAATATCACATAGCAATTATCTAAGGTTCGCCCTCTCATAAAGGCCAAAGGTGCAATTTCAACTGTACGGCTTTCTATCATGCTTTTTAATTTGTCGTTGGGAATCATATCTTCCAAAGCGTCATATAAAGGTCGTAAGTATGGATCTATCTTCTCTTTTAAATCGCCAGGCAAGAAACCCAAATTCTCTCCTGCTTCAACAGCCGGACGGGTTAAAATGATTCTTTTGATTTCTCTTTCTTTAAGTGCAACAACGGCAAGGGCAACGGCTGTATAGGTTTTTCCAGTTCCGGCAGGACCAATGGCAAAAAGAATATCATTTTTCTTAGACTCATCCAACATTTTACGTTGGTTCATGGTTCTTGCCTTGATTTTTTGGCCACGGGTACCAATTAAAAGCACATCATCAGAGGTGGAAACCTCAACTTGATTTGCTTTATAATCTATATGCAAAGCCTCATGAATAAGATGCTCTGTCAACTCACCTTTGGAGGTGTACAATTTTTCTAACACTTTCATTCCAGCTTCAAAGCTGTTCATACTCGTTTCATCACCCAACATCCTGATTTCCTCACCTCTAGCAACGAATTGCAATTTGGGAAATTTAGACATAATTAAGCTCCAATGGATGTTATTTGGTCCATAAAAAAGCTGAGGGTTGATAATTTCTAATGTGTAAATGCGCTCTGTCAATCGTATTTTTTATATTTTTACAAATATATGCAATCCTTTGCAGCGAATAATAATCATCTTATCCATTATTGGGTTGATTTTGGTACTGAATCTATAGATTTCACTTTAGGTCAGGCTAAAATTTATGCAGCTTTTCCAAATGCCCGAATGATCGTGAGTCCCTCAAAATTAAAAAAGGGAAATGTTCAAGCACAATCTATTTATTTAAAGCAATTTATTGACCAATTCCCACCTAACACAATACATATTTGCCACTTATCGTTTCATAGTTCTCAAACAAAACGATTTGTTATTACCCAGATAAACGACCAATATTTGGTTGGCCCCGACAATGGTTTTTTTCATTTAACCATTGGGAATGAACTGCATAAATCTTTCATTCTACCTGTGGACAAATTCAAAAACAACTCGCTCACTGAAGTTTATTTACCTGGAATACAAATGGCAATAGATGGAAATTTCGATTTGGCTAATATCTTTAAAGAAAAATCCATTATGGTTAAATCGAACATGATGCAACCGACTATTAGTGGAAACATTGTTAGGCTCACTGTATTATATAACGACCATAATGGAAATGCGTTTTTCAATTTAGATAAAGCTGATTTTGAAATGCTTAGAAAGAATCGAAATTTCATATTGCGAAATCATACTTTTAAATTAAACCGCATTTATGAAGATTATGACGATGTTCCAGAAGGTGAAGCACTTTGTTTATTTACCTATGGAAATGTTTTGCAAGTTGCCCAAAACGCAGGAAATGCTGCCGATCTGCTAGGTTTAAACACTGATTCATTTGCTATTTTAGAATTTTTTGAATGAAAATACACCGCTTTGTAAAAATGACCTTCACAGAAGAAGGATTAACGCCTTTTTTAGAGGTATTTGAAAATTCAAAAGAATACATTCGCAATTTTCCTGGATGTCTTTCGCTGCAGTTAATCAAAGACATGGATGAACCGGGAATCATTTGCACTTCCAGTATTTGGGAAAGTGAAACAGCTTTGGAAAACTACAGAAATAGCGAACTTTTTTCTAAAACTTGGGCAAATACCAAAATCCATTTTAAAGAAAAGGCATTTGCAAAATCTTACAAATTGTTACATTGGTTGGGTTGATTCAACCCATTTTCCCGGATTTAGAATATTTTGAGGATCAAACAATGTTTTGATTCCTTTCATTAGCATCCAATGCGTGCTATTGAAAACCACATCCAAATAAGGCTTTTGAACCAGACCTACTCCGTGTTCACCACTAATGGTTCCGCCTAGTTCCTTACACAATTCAAATATTTCAACGATGCCTTTGGGTATTTCATTTTCCCAAGCCTCATCCGTTAAATTGTCTTTCAAAATATTCACATGCAGATTTCCATCGCCGGCATGACCATAGCAAACAGTTCTAAAATTATATTTTTTACCAATTTCTTTTACCCCAGTTAATAATTCCGGCAAAGCTGCTCTTGGAACTACAGTGTCTTCTTCCTTGTAAATACTCTGTTGCTTCACGGTTTCACCTATTGACCTTCTCACCTTCCACCAATTTTCGGCCATTTCGGAATTGTTAGGCATTAGAACATCAAACGCACCTGCTTCTTCTAAAATTGGATAAATATTTTCTGCATCGGTCATTAATAAATCGAAATTCATTCCGTCTAAAATCACCATTAAGTAAAATTGTACATTTGGAGGGATTGGAAAACTTGTTTGGGTGGCTTTTGCTGAAATTTCAACGCCGCTAACCTCCATTAATTCTAAGCCGGTTGGCAAAACTCCACTTAATAATACTTTATTTACTGCAATTGCTGCGTCTTTGGCATTTTCAAACATGGCCAACATGAGTAATTCATGAGCAGGTTTGGGAACAATTTTGACTACGATTTTGGTAATTACACCTAACAATCCCTCACTACCAATGAATAAATGGGTTAATGAAAATCCGGTAGCATTTTTCAATGTATTGGCCCCGGTCCAAATAATTTCGCCGGTTGGCAAAACAACTTCTAAGTTTAAAATATAATCACGGGTTGTTCCATATTTTACTGCTTTCGGACCACCAGCTCCATGGGCTACATTGCCACCAATTGTACTTGAACCAAAACTCGCTGGATCGGGAGGATATGTTAATCCAAACTCTTCCAATGCTTGTTTTAAGTGGAAATTAATTACTCCTGGCTCAACCGTTGCCATCATGTTTTGAGTATCAATATTTAAAATGCGGTTCATTTTTTTTGTACTCAATACCAAACCTCCTTTTACAGGCAAACAAGCTCCAGAAAGACCGGTCCCAGCTCCTCTTGTATAAACAGGAATATTGAATTCGGAACATAGTTTTAACGCTTGAGCAACTTGCTCTGTATTTTCTGGAAACACCAATATTTCAGGCATATAGTATAGATCTTCGGTGTAATCATGAGCAACTTCTTGCAATTCTGTGACATTTTGCGTTACATTTGCCTCACCGAGGATAATTTTTAGGCGTGAAATAAAATCTGCATTCATGGTGGTTTGGTTTCATGCAAAAGTAATTATCTACGTTACATTCTCCTAAGATGGCAAAAAATAGATTCAAATTAATTCTGGTAATCTTTTTCACAATCGCTTACATGTTAAGCGCATTGTTGTGGTGGACCATTGCTTTAACAAGATTACAGGAAAATGACTATAACAAAGAATTAGAAATAGTAAGATTACAGCAGGTTTTGGCTGAAAATTGCATTTTAAAATCAAAAATTACTTCCCTAAATAGTGAAGCCAAAAAATTCATTGTAATCTATAACAATCAATTGATTGGCATAGATACAAATCAGTTAAATTCGAACTTTTCAAAAGAAAAAGTAAATTTTCAAACCCAATATGAATTCGATAGGCAACTAAATCATTTCAAGTTAAGTCTAAAGCACAAAGATGACATTTCTGTGAAACTTCTCCAGAAGTTAGCAAGCAAAAAAAGAGCTTGGATTTTGGAAGGAATGACAATGGGATTCATCACAATTTTAATAGGGATCGCCATGTTTGTATACTTAGATCGTGTAGTTAGGCTAAATCAGCAGCAAAATAATTTTTTGCTTGCGGTAACACACGAACTAAAAACTCCTATTGCTGCAGCAAAATTGGCATTGCAAACAGCGACCAAACGTCCTGACTCCGATATTGTTCCGAAAATGGTTGGAATGGCTCAATCAAATATTTCAAGACTATCCATCTTGGTTGAACAGATTTTAATGGCAACCCGTTTTGAAAACAAATTCACTGAACCTCAAAAAGTTTGGATTGAATTGAGTGATTTTTTCAACGGTGTTTTACAAAATATGGAATTGAAAAGTGAGGATTTTCAAAGACTCGACATTCAAATACCAGGTAATTTGCAATTTTATGCCGATGAGCAAATGCTCTCAACTGTTATTCGAAATTTAGTAACTAATTCAATTAAATATTCTGAGGGACAAGGGAAAATCAAAATTGAATCACAAATTAATGACAATAATTTTACTTTAATTTTCACCGACGAAGGCATTGGCATTTCGGAAGATGAAAAGAAAAATATATTTAAGAAATTTTATAGAGTTGGAGAAGAAAAAACCAGAACTACTCCAGGTTCGGGATTGGGATTATTCTTGGTAAAAAAGATCACTGAAATACATGGTGGCAAAGTAACTGTAGAAAATAACATTCCGAATGGTTCTAAATTTATACTCACATTTTCAGCAAAAGACAGCTTATTGGAATGAAGAATTACAGGATATTGCTTGTAGAGGACGAAATTGACTTGGCGGAATTAATACGCATCAATTTAGAAATTGAAGGTTACAAAGTATTAATAGCGCCACATGGCGCAATTGCTATCCAGAAGTTAAAGACGGAAAGTTTCGATCTGGTAATTATGGATATCATGATGCCGAGTATGGATGGCATCACTGCTACGCAGCACATCAGATTAACCAACAACGATATTCCAATCATGATCCTTTCTGCAAGCAATAGCAGCAGAGATAGAATCAATGGTTTGCGATCTGGAGCAGATGATTACATGAGTAAACCGTTTGAATTAGAAGAACTTTTATTGAGGGTTCAGAAATTAATTAGAAGAACGCAACAACATTTACCACGTTTAACACTTACCGAGTACAAATTCGGTGGAAATTATATAGACTTTAATTCGTTTAAAGCCATTGGTGTTGAAGGCGAATTCAAGCTAACAAAAAAAGAAGCCCAGCTTTTAAAATTGTTAATTGAAAAGAAAAATCAAGTTGTAACCCGTGAAGAGATATTAAAAACTGTTTGGGGTTATACTGTATTTCCAAGTACCAGAACAATTGATAATTTCATATTGGCATTTAGGAAATATTTTGAAGCCGATGCCAAAAACCCATTCTACTTTTTGTCACTGAGAGGTGTAGGTTACAAATACACTGAAACTGGCAATTAATCTAAATTATCTTCCTCGATATTGATTGTGCTGCAAACCATGCAGTTGTCCATGCCGCTTGAAAATTAAATCCACCTGTTACCCCATCAACATCAATCATTTCGCCAATAGCGTATATATTGGGATAGTTTTTCAAACTCATTTCACTTGGGTTCAGTTCATCTAAATTGATACCACCGGCAGTCACAAATTCTTCTTTAAAAGTAGTTTTACCAGATATTGAGAAAGGCATACGAATTAAGTTTTCCAAAATTCTATTTAGTTCAACCTTTTTGGTTTCCATACAGCGTTTAACGGGATCAACCTTTGCCATCAACAAAACATATTGCCAAAGCCTGTTTGGTAAATCTAAAACATGTAAGTTATTTAATTGTCGTTTCGGATTTTCTAAGAAAATATTTTCCAATACCGAAAGGGCTTCAGCCTCTGAATTAATAGGCAACCAAGAAACCAAGCAATCAAATTGATAGAGTTTGTCAAACAAATCGCGGGCATACCATGCGCTGCTTTTCAAAACTGCCGGCCCACTTAAACCCCAGTGGGTAATTAAAATTGGTCCGTGATAGGGTTGTTTCAATCCGGCAATTTTAATTTTACCACGTTCAACCGATACACCTGCTAACGTAGCTAACTCCTCATTCTTAATATTAAATGTAAACAATGAAGGTACACCGTTTACAGTTGAAATATTGAAATTCTTGAGGAAATTACCTGAATCATTTTTATTCATGCCCCCAGCTGCTAAAATTATAAATTTGGCATGAATGGGTTGAGAAATATCTTGCAAATGAATTTTGAAAGTGCCATCTTCTTCTGAAATCACATCGGTAACCATTGATTTTAAATCAATATCAATGTTCATTGATTTGGCTTTGCTTTCAAACAAATTCACAATCGTTTCTGAAGTGTTTGAAAGTGGAAACATTCTGCCATCATCTTCCGTTGTTAATCTTACTCCATTATTTTCAAACCAATTGATTGTTTCTGTAACACCAAATTCTTTAAACAAGGGTTTTAAAAATTTACCACCTCTGGGATAATTACTTGCTAATTCTGAATATGACTCACAATTATGGGTAACATTGCATCGTCCACCGCCACTAACCTTGACCTTAGAAAGTGTTTTCATTGTCTTTTCTAATATTACCACTTTCGCAGTTGGACAATTCATTTTTATATTAATAGCTGCAAAAAAACCTGCTGCTCCCCCACCAATTATGGCTACATCAATCATCTATTTTACTAATTTATAATTTTTATATTCACCTACTCTCCAACCAAATTTCTTCTCAATCCAATAAAGCAATTTAGCTTTGATACCAAAGTTTTTTGCTGCAGGATTAATTGCAAATTTCCAACTGATGTTATCAACCCTGTTTTTCATAACCGCAGGATGACTTTGTTCAAATGGAATTAACGAGTCAATTCCTGAATAATCGAATTCATCGGAAATATTGACATTCTGCTGCATGTAAGCATCGTCGTGCCATAAGCGATGAAACTGCATTTGCTTTATTTGTTGGTGTTTGGGATGTTTCACCCAACCGTAATGAAAAATACGGGCATTGGCATTTGCAACGGTTATTTTGGTATCGTCTTTCTTGCGAAATCCTTGGGCGTCTTTCCAACTTTTTATGCCTAAGTTATTTCGAACAATTCTTATCTCATTTTTGTACCAACGCCTTGAGTCCCCCAAAAAATCATAAGACCCATAAAAATGTAAATAATCAAACAACAATCCTTCAATTTGGTTATTCTCCAAATTATCTTCCATTGCCTTTCTTATTTTAGGGACATCATTTTCGTGAACACATTCATCGGCTTGGATATATAGTAGCCAATCGCTGTCTTTAGAAACTTCCGCCAAGGCTTTATTGGTTTCATCGGCCAAAACAGCCCCACCTTCTCTGATATTGTCGTTCCAAACCGTATCAATTATTCTCAGTTGAGGGATGTTGAAGCTTTCAATATAAGCTCTCGTATCGTCTTGACTTTTACCTACTGCAATAATAATTTCATCGCACAGAGGTAAAATTGAAAAAATGGCTTCTTTCAGTGGATAATCGGCTTGAACCACATTTCTTGCAATGGCAAATCCTGAAACTTTCATCTTATTGCCAACGTTCATCTATAATTGGGGTATAATCTATGTCTAAATCTTTCAACATTGTTTCTACCTCAATACCAAATTGAATACCATATTTTGAAATCAATGAAACATTCATCTGTTCTTCTATATCCGAAAAATTAAATAGCACGGAGCAATTGCCTGGAAATTGTTCAACGATATGTTGAATAACCTGATATTTCCCTCCATCCACTTCAATGGGTGTCATGTCGATTTTTAAAGTTTTCACTAATTTTTTCTCATCAATATCAGATGCCAGCGAAATTGAAATTATATTCACTTTGGCATCGCTTCTATCCGGATTTGGCTCTGTGGTTCCATGAATCACAACGATATAATCCTTAGACAATAAGTTCTTATTGTTTATATACGTCTTAGAAAAAACGTTTAATTCAATGTTTCCGGAATAATCAAGTATTGCAAAACGTCCGTAAGGATTTCCTTTTTGAGAAATTACCTCTCTGGCATTTGTGATGATACCCATAATTCTGAATTCAGACCTTTCATTGTTATCAATTGCTTGTGACAGTTCTTTTACTTTGGTTTTTGAAACCATTTGGTACAAGAATTTCATATCATCCAATGGATGTTTACTCAAAAATACGCCCACCAATTCTTCTTCTTCTTTAAGTTCTTGGTGTAACGAAAATGGTTCAACATGGGGCAATCGGGGTTCCTGCGGAACTGTTGTATCGAGGCCACCACCGAACAACGAAGTTTGACCGCTGATTTTATCTGATTGGATTTTTTGACCTTGTTTAATTGCCAATTCGATACCAATTCGTCCTTCGTTATCTTCTAAAACATATTGTGCTCTGTGGTATCTAGTATCAAAATCAAAAACCCCAGATTTAGCCATACATTCCAAATTGCGTTTGTTAACCGCACGCAAATTCACCCTTGATGTTAAATCAAAAATACTCGAGTAGGGACCATTCTTTTCTCTATCCTGCAATATTTCCAATACAGCACCTTCGCCTACCCCTTTTACTGCATTTAGACCAAATCTGATTTCATTGTTTTTTGTTACGGTAAAGGCAGATTTGCTTTCATTCAAATCGGGACCTAATACTTTAATTCCCATTCGCTGACATTCTTCCATATAGAAAGTGATTTTCTTAATATCACCCATATTGCTTTTAAGAACTGCTGCCATATATTGGGCCGGATAGTTTGCTTTTAAATAAGCAGTTTGAAACGCAATAACTGCATAACAAGTTGAATGAGATTTATTAAAAGCGTATTGAGCAAATTCTTCCCAGTCACTGTAAATTTTTTCTAAAATATTGTCAGCAAAACCTTTTTCTCTGGCCCCAGACATAAAATCCGCTTTTAAATCGTCAATGAGTTTTTTATCTTTCTTACCCATTGCCTTTCTCAATACGTCGGCCTTACCTTTTGAAAATCCGGCTAATTTCTGACTCAACAACATTACCTGTTCTTGATAAACCGTAATTCCATAAGTTTCTTTCAAATTATCTTCCATTTCGGCTAAATCGTATTCAACTGGTTTTCTGCCATGTTTACGATCAATAAAGTCTGGAATGTATTTCATAGGCCCTGGACGATACAAGGCATTCATCGCAATTAAATCACCAAATTGTGTAGGCTTCAAATCGCGCATGTGCTTTTGCATTCCTGGACTTTCAAACTGGAAAACTCCGTTGGTTTCACCCCGTTGGAACATTTCATAAGTAACGAGATCATCTAATGGAATAGAATCCAAATCAATAATTACACCAACAGTTTCTTTGATCAGATTAATGGCATCTTTCATAATTGAAAGCGTGCTCAATCCCAAAAAGTCCATTTTCAGCAATCCTGCTTTTTCAATTTGATTTACATCATATTGAACTTGCATCCACTGAGAATCTTTGCTTTTTGCAACGGGTACTACTTCATCAATGTCTCTTGGGGCAATGATAATTCCACAAGCATGAACTCCGGTATTTCTTACTGAACCTTCTAATTTTTCAGCATCTCTCAACACTTGAGCCGCAGGTTCGTTACTTCTATAAATGCGTTGAAGTTCTTTGATATTATCTAACTCTTCAACTTTTAAATTTTTTGAATCATCTTTTGCTAGTTCAACCAAATCTCCATGCAACATGGTTTTGAAATTAAGGTTTCCCGGAACCAATTTTGCCAAACGATCTGTTTGAGGCAGAGGATATTGCAGCACCCTACCTACATCTCTAATGGCACTCTTTGCAGCCATTGTACCATAGGTAACAATTTGAGCAATACGGCGTTCCCCGTATTTTTTTGCAACATATTCAATAACCCTGTCTCGTCCCATGTCGTCGAAGTCAATATCGACGTCGGGCATACTCACCCTTTCTGGATTCAAGAAACGCTCAAAAAGCAAATCGTACTTTACAGGATCCACGTTTGTAATTCCCAAGCAATAAGCAACTAAGCTTCCTGCCGCAGATCCACGACCTGGACCAACCCAAACGCCCATATCTCTTGCCGCAGTTGTGAAATCTTGAACAATCAAGAAGTAACCAGCAAACCCAGACTGGCGAATGGTGTTTAATTCAAAATTCAACCTTTCTTCAACGTTACCAGGAATTGAGCCACCATAACGCTTTTTACATCCCTCAACAGCCAAATGCGTGATATAATCATTTTGCGACTGAAATCCATCTGGAATCACATAATGGGGCAATACAATGTCCCTCGCCAATTGAGGAGGAACAATAGAATCAATGAGTTTATTGGTGTTGTCTAGGGCCTCTGGAATATCTTTAAACAACTCAGCCATTTCGGCTTGGGTTTTAAAGAAAAACTGCTCGTTAGGAAAACCAAAACGAAATCCTTTTCCGCTTTCTTCATTGGTAGCCTTAGGGGTTGATTGAAATTCAGAAGTATTGATACACAACAAAATATCATGGGCATTGGCATCAGATTCATCAATATAGTGAGAATCGTTGGTGGCAATAATTGATACATTGTATTTTCGGGCAAAACGAATCAGAACTTGATTTATATCTTCTTGAGATATTCCAGTGTTGTCAATATTTTTAAGGTTGTGACGCTGTAGCTCAACATAAAAATCATCGCCAAATAATTCATGCCATTCTACAAATAATTTTTCAGCTTCTTCTTCAGATTTAAATAAAATGGCTTGAGGGATTTCGGCACCGATACAACACGAACTGCAAATAAGGCCTTCGGAATACTGGCGAATTAGCGACTTATCTATTCTAGGATATTTGCTATAATATCCCTCCAAATAACCCAATGAGCAAAGTTTTGCCAAATTCTCATATCCTTTTTGGTTTTTTGCAAGAAGCAATTGATGGTAACGCTTGTCTTTTTTGCCTTGTCCAAATGTTTTTTGGAAACGATCTTCAACCAAATAAAATTCACATCCAATAACAGGCAAAATACCTTCAGATTTTGCAGCTTGATAAAATTCAAAAGCGCCAAACATGTTTCCATGATCGGTAATTGCAACGGCAGGCATGCCGTCGGCTTTTGCTTTTTTCATTAACTTTTTAATATCCGCAGCACCATCTAGCAACGAATATTGAGTGTGAACATGTAAATGTGAAAATGTAGGCATAAAATAGTTATCGAAAATACAATTTTCGCAACTCAAAAAAGACAGATGTGGACAATTATGGAGAAATTATTATTTGCAGAAAACGCAAATAATTACTGCTTAATTTCATATTGAATTGTGTCGCCCGATATCCTATCTTTTGTAAAAGGAACCATCCATACCAATTCATTATTCTTGTACATTCCATGTTCTTTGATTTCACCAAACTCATAATAAGCTTCATAAAATCCATTGAAATAAGACTCCCCTGTTTTGAGGTCAGAACTTTTTTCAAAGTGCGACATTCTTTGTCCGTTAGGATAATAATTCTCTTGCCACAATTCAATTCCTTTACCGTTGAACTTGTATACCGAAATTAATTCACCAAATTTATTGTATTGTAAGTCATAGCAAACGGTATCTGCCAAAAAGAATTTCTTTTCTTGCACTTTTCCATTCTGCATTTTTACCACATTTACCAAAGCTTGATCTATATCAACCAAACTATCTAAATCATTTTCAGGGAATTTATATGGTTTTGCAGCAAGAGGGTCAACATGATTACAAGAATAAGTAGCAAACACGGTCGCCAACAAAGCGAATATCACAATTTTTTTCACACTACAATTTTACTACATAATTTCAAGCCAACAATGAATTATCTTAAAATCAGTTGTTTTTTTAGGGATGTGGATTTGTTGTTTTAAACTGAACATCAAATCCAATTAATTTTGTGATGTGTTTTTAAAAGAGCTGCAATTATTTAATTTCAAAAATCACGAAAGTGCGCGATTTGTTTTTTCAGACAAAATCAATGCAATTACGGGCAATAACGGCGCTGGAAAAACGAATGTTTTGGATGCAATTTATATGTTGGCAAATGCAAAAAGCTACTACAACAGCATTGATCAACAAATTATTCAATTTAACAAAGATTTCTTTACAGTTTCTGGGAAATTTGAAGAAACCAATCCATTTGATTTAATCATCAACTTCGGAAAAGACACAAAAAAAACAATCAAAAAGAACGGCAAGGTTTTTAAACGAATTATTGACCACATTGGAAGCATTCAAACCGTTTTTATTACCCCAAACGACATTTCATTGATTTATGAGGGAAGTGAGGAACGTCGGAAATTTTTAGACTTCACAATCAGCCAGCTCGATAATGTTTATTTGAAAAATTTGGTTGAGTACAGAAAAGTAATTGACCAGCGTAACAGCTTTTTGAAAAACAATCAAAATCATTTTATTGATGAAGTTTTACTTGAAAGTTATAATTTCAAACTCATTCCAATTAGCAGGGCCATTTATCAAACCCGCAAACACTTTTTAG
>CANFLS010000044.1 GCA_947447955.1 Flavobacteriales bacterium
AAAATCATCAACCGAGAGCTCTATGGAATTAGAAAGATCAATCTTTTCCACTTGCGGATACAATTTAATTCCTGTCATTTCCTTTTGTGAATTGCAGGAGGTCAATAAGACAATTAAGCTAAGTAGAAATTTTATTATTCCTCTCATATATCAAATATAAGTATCAATCGGTGGTTTCCAATTACGTCTGTTTTTTTTCGACGTTTGTTGTATGGTTTTTTATTATTTTCAATTATTTCAAAGTGCAAAATTGAATATAACCCCAACTTTCTCGTTAATAAACATATGCTGAATTTACGTGTACTTATTTTTCAACTTTTGAGCTTTTGTGCGATTCCATTGATTGCGCAGAAATATGATCCCGTTGATGGTGGATTTGAGACCAGTGAACGTAAGATTCAGGCACAAACAAATCCACGGAAGCAACAGAAAAATTTGGAGGAATGGATGGAACTCAATTTGGGTTACGCTCCGGCTGGCGGCTTAATACAACATAATGGGGGATATTCTTATACTTGGCTCGAAGGGTGGGCGGTTGTTTGGAAAGGACCCAATGAGGGCAAACGAATCATCAAATCAAATGTGCCTAAAGACATCGAACCGTTAAAACCTTATGCTGCAACCAAATGCGTCTGTATTTTCAATCACGAAGTCAGTAACCAAGAATATCTGGACTTTGTGACGGATGTATTTTTGGAAAAAATGCGATTGATGAATCCGAAACTCACGTTCATGGATAAGCGCGGAAATTTCACAGACAGCTTTTTGAATTCTCTTGTCATGCACTTCCTGAAACCAGGTGTGATTGTTCCCAAATTAAAAACGGGTACAACATTAGGTAGTGTTTTAATTCAGAATGTCCAAGATTCAATTACCAAGAAAGACATGTACTTGCATGAAATGCTCGATATGGGAAAAATTACCTACAATGGCATTCGGATTTTTCCTGATGCCTCAGGTTGGAAGGATAATTCAAGTATTCACATTTGGGGAGATCCAATGGCGGACTATTATTTATGTCACACGGCATATCGCAATTACCCCATTTGCAATTTGCGACAATCTCAGGCGATGGCCTATTGTCAATGGTTGAGCGCACAACTGTCTAAACTATCGGGAAAGGAAATTGTCGTGTCTTTACCTACAGAATTGGAATGGATCCAAGCGGCTAGTTATGAAAATGAAGATTCAAAATCGTATTATAAACCGATCACCAATCCATATTGGAGAAACGAAAAAGGAAGTTATATCGCCAATCATATGGGTTACAAAACGCCAGAGCAAAAAGAAAAATACAAAGATTGGATAAAATATAGGCAAAGCATTATACCAAACGCCAGTTTAACTAAGTCGGATTCCCTTGCAATTTTTAGCCAAGAAGCGATAGAATTAGATCTTGGGAGCATTGGTCTTTTTGATAGTAGATCTGTTTTTTCCTATTGGCCAAGCGATGCCGGTTGTTATAATATTTTTGGAAATGTAGCTGAGATGACGAGCACCACAGAAGGCGACATGATGGTTGTTAAAGGCGGATGTTTTAGGGATGTTGGCGACGTCCTGTTTCCCGGAAGCCGGGCGTTGGTTTATACCGGAGAATCTATGCCCATGGTAGGATTTAGGCCTGTTGTAAAAATGCGCTGATGTTAGATAAATATAAGCAATTTTCGTGAGATATCCTAATTGGGGGGAAGTTGGGAAGTCAACTTGTTCAATTGTTCTAGTATCTGATGAAATATTAAATTCAGAAGCAATTCCGACCTTTTTGTTTAAATAAGAGTTTTACCAATAAAAATATACTATTATTTTTTACTTGCAATTTCAATATTCCACGTGATTTTTGATATTCTTTCTTTTATTCTTTTCAAACTATTTAAAACCACTGCATCATCTGGAAAATTAACGCCATAATATAATTTTTTAAAATCTCCGTTGTATGTTACTTTCAATTCTTCCCATGCATTGTGTAACTCAAAGAAAAATAAAGAATTGATTGGATGGTAAATTAACCATTCGTTAGAGTTTTTAAAACTCTTAACATCATCATTTGCTACCTTTAACAACATTTGATCAAATTCCGGTGAATCTAAGAACTTGGAAAATTCCTCTTGTTGAAGAATTTGGTGTAAGTCAAAAGTGTGTCTTACTTTTTTCTTCAAATTATCAATAGGATTTTCACCGTAGGAAAACCGTACCAAACTCATGATTTTTTCGCATACTGTTCTAGTTGGTTCTAAAACCAAAAGTTCAAAAGGCAATAATCCATTTGCTTCGGCTATTTCTTGTTGATCATTATTTAGCATCATACTTCCAATAAAAGAACAAATAGATTTTGTAGTAAAAGGTTCAAAATATCCGAGCCATGTAGCTTCTATAACTATCACATCTCTCACTTGACCGTAATGGCCTTCAAAAATCTGTGGAAAAGTGTGCGCTGTTTTACGATTCATTCCCTTTTTTTGTGTTAGTTCTAATATTTCCACTTCAGGCAATACAGCTGAAACAATTGAACTTAGTTTCTTGATTTTATTTGTGAGTTGGTTATTCGATTCTCCTTCACGTTTAAGTGCCACTAAATCGATGTCTTCAGAAAATCTATCTATCATTTGATAACACTTAGACAATGAAGTGCCACCTTTGAAAATAAATTCTTTTCCAATTTCATTATTGAAAATAGTATGCAATGCAAATGTTACCCAATAATCTTTTTCAATATAAATAGCAGGAATTTTCATTTGGTCAGCAGTAAACTGAACAGCCTGTCTAAAAAGTACTGGATCTAAATGCAATTTCATTCGATATGCCATCTTTTAGTGTTTGTTAATGCTTTTTCAGCACCTGAAATCTTGTATTTGGTAAACGGATTTAACGATTTGTATAGTGGTTCCGCTAATGTACTCCGTTGCATATGGTCCATCAAAGCACCTAATAAAGCCCTTGTAGCAGGCGGGTATTTTAATGACAGGCGAACTATCGTGGTGTAATCTTTGTCTTCGAAATTTTTCAAAATACCTAAAAACCTTTTACAACAAGATTCAATATTGGTATCTGGTATTCTTTTTATGTAACGAATTGCATCTAATATTTGCAATAACTGAATATTGTCTTTTGTAATCGTATTCTTTTGGTGTAAAATAGAGATGGTATAATAATCCCTTTTGAAAGTTGAACGAATTTGATTTTTTCCAATTTGGATGGTGGCGCTAACTTGTGTTGTTAAGCCCAATTTATTATATATACTTAAACCAGTAATGTAACCCGTAATTTTTCCATTTTCTTCTAACAAATCTTTAACTATCTGAGCCTGTTTGGGTTTGAGGTCACCAAATATGGTACCTTCTGGTTTGTAGAATTTACCCTTCGATAGTTTGGCAATTTTTCCAGATTCTACCATTCGGTTTAAAGCTTTAATGGCTGCTTCCTTTTTGTTTGAATCTAATTTAAAATTATCATAGGTGAATACATATCCTTTGGCGAATCTATCTACTTTAAATGATACGTATTCAGATGTTTTCATTGTTTTATTATTATGCAAATATAATATTTTTGTCTTGTTTTTTAACAAAAAAAATGGACAAAGTTATTTTGTTTTGAAATATGCTGGAAATTGTAAATTCTGAATTTATTCGGATTTTTACACTATCACTTCCAAAGTTAACCCCCATTAATTTCTTCCCTCTAATATCAGTCTAAATTACCTGATTGAAGTTTTGCATTTTTCGCAAAAAAAACCTCTATTAATAGAGGTTAACGATTACACTTAAGCAGTTTTTGGAATATATCCTAATTGAGGGGGAGTAGGGAAGTCAACTTTTCCGCTAAATAAAGGCCAACTGTGTTTTTTATTATTTTAGGTAAGTATATTAAATTTTTATATAAGTTTTAATGGAAGTAACATAATCTTCAAAAGCTTCCAATCCTTTGGGTGTGATTTTACAGGTGGTTACAGGGTACTTGCCCTTGAACCCCTTTTTTACTATGATGTATCGAGCTGCACAAAGCTTATCAATTTGTAGGCTCAAATTTCCAGCACTGGCATTTGTTTTTTCTTTCAAATAAACAAATTCTGCTTCTTCCAATCCAATTAGTAAGGATATTATAGCTAATCTTAATTGAGAATGTAGTAAAGGGTCGAGTTCCTTAAACATTGCTTTTTCTCATTGTGATTCCAGGGATTATACAAGCAGAAATACAAGCTATTGAAGCCATTAAAAATTGCATTTCGATTTTTGACAAAATACTCACAACCGTTAACAACATACTTAAAATCCCACAATAAATTGAAATTTTGTGTCTAGAAATTCCTCCTACTAAATAAACTGTAGAACCGATAATTAGCGGAAAGAACATGATCGCTATCGATGTAGATAAATAGGAGGAAGCAAAAGTGAGCACGGCGTACATAAAGGCAAAACCAGTGAAGGCGAATAAATATACTTTCTCAAGTTGAGGGACATATGTTTCTTCTTTTTGGTCTTTGCGTTTGTTCAAAGATGATAACAATCCGCCAATAGGAAATAGCACCCAGTTAAATGTGTCTATGATTGTTCCTTTAAGTATGGGGTTTGAAATAATTATTGAATGAATAATAAAATAGACAAACAGTATAAAACCCCAAAGAATATAATAAAATGAGGCACCTGTTTTTGAGCTTTTTGCTTCATTAATTGCCGCTTCAATTGTTCTTAATGAATCAGCTGTGCTAAATGTATTTGTGTCCATGATGATTTTTAAAAAAAAAAATAATCACAAATATAAACTAGTTACAAATATTAACCAAATTGTATTTTTATGCTGTTTTTTTCGAGATAGTGCCTTTTTCTCTAACCTATTTCTGGATATCTGTATTCTTATACAACACAAACGTTCCAATTTTTGAGCCACCTAGCTCATTCATTTGGTTAAAAAATCCCACAAAATCATATTTGTTTAATTCGGGCATTTCTTTATAAACATAGATTGTTCCATCACCGAAGTAATTGGATTCTTCATTTCCAATATATATGGGCAAGTTTGCAAGATTGACAGTTTCTGAACCAGTTTTTATATTGAGATATCTTTGTTTGAAAACACCGTTTTGGTTAGATACATTAACAGCAATCATATCAAAGGGGGCTGCATTTAAATCAATAAAATTGATGAAAATCAAGATAACGCTGTCGTCTAAAAAGAATGAATTGACTAAACGGTTATAAGTATAAACAAGATTCATCATGGAATCAAAATTTGCCATGGTAGCATTTTTGTAATACTTATTGTTTAATTTGTCAAATGTGCCAAGTGAGGGACGTTTTGCGTTTAGTATATATGGCAATTTGATAGTGTCAATATGCGTATTCAACAAATTAATAATGAGTGTATTGCCCGAGTAAAAGTCGGTCAGCGCTAATTTGTTGTTGTAAAATGAATAATTTGAAACATTATCATCCAAAAAGAAAATTTCTATAAACGGATTGAAGTAGGAATAAAGCAACTTTATTGTTGAATTTTCAGGATTGAAAAGGTAAAACTTTTGACAACGACTCTTCGAATTATAAGAAACAAGATAAACATTTTGATTGTCTCTTTCGATCCTAATTAGCTTTTCACTGTTTTCTAATTTAACTTTAGTGTCAGAAAGTATTGGATGTCCTTTAAAACTTCCATTTCCTTTAAAATCATAGCATTGTATGGAATTATTAGAAAGGTTTAATAAGATAATTTTGTTTTTATCCTTAACAATACAATGCTGCAAACCATTGTTCAAATCGAAATCTTTTAATTTTAGAGCAAAGTTTTGAGAGGAGGTTTCTGAATACCTCCTAAACATTAAAGTATCACCAGAAATATAATTTAAATAAAAGAGGCCATTGCTATCATTGCCCAGAATGATAGGATGTTGTCTATTGCGGCTCTTAAGCGTGAGTCTATCCTTTAGTGGAATGACAGATAGTGGAATGACAGAAATTGGTGCAATTTTTTGTAGTTGAGCAGGGCTTTCTTCCTGTCCTTTTACATGGGTAGTCGCGATAATGTGAAATACAATTAAAAAGAGCACCTTAAACTTCATGATAGCCAAATTAGGAACTTTATAGAATACAAACTAAAGAGCCTGTTAAGATTTCGACAAGACTGTTGAATTAACGGATGTTTAACCAAATCTATGGATTAGATCAGAAATAATTCAAAATCCCCCTAAAACACCATATAAACCCTTGCGTTGATTCTGCGGCCGGTTAGGTATTCAGGAACGCCGTATTTGTTGTTACTTAAATCTTTAACCCAAGAGTAGGAAATGACGTTATTGATATCGAGTAAGTTGAAAATGTCTATTGAAAACCAAGCCTCGTCAAGGCCAAATGGATTTTTCTTCGGTGCTTTTTTATCGCCTTTTATAGATTTGATCAAGATTTTACTGAATCCCATGTCCAACCTTCGGTAAGGAGGAATCACGTTTGGATTGGTGGTGTAGCGGTATTGTCCATCAAGAAAATAAGGCATCCCCGTTCCAACTACCAACCTTAAGTTTACCCGTATTGAGGGATATTTGGCCAAGTGATCTTGAAATACAATGGCAAAATTTACCCGTTTGTCAGTTGGTCTTCTGAGCCAATCGCTGGTGGTCAATTCACCTTTGTCATTCAAATATGTAATTTTCTCTTGTGTTTGCAAAATGCTCATGGTAAACCAACTTTCCAATCCCTTGTTGAATTGACCGTAAATGCGGTTGTCAACGCCCCAAGCGTAACCATTGGCATTGTTGTTGGCATAATACCGAATGCGGATATTTTCATACAAATAGGGAACAAGTTGGTTCATTTGCTTGTAATAACCCTCAACAGTATATTTAAATCTCCTATTCCAAAAGGTTAAATACTTGTCAATTCCAGCTACGAAATGCCACGACTTCTGTGAAACTACATCTCTGTGAATATTTCCTTGGAAATCGCGTAATTCTCTGTAAAATGGAGGCTGGTTGTAGGCTCCAATTGCAAGCTTATATGTTATGTCTTGCTTTTTTAAACTATCCGCAACATTTGAATTGAAGTTTTTATTGGGTTCCCATTTCAAATTCAATCGAGGCATGATGATTAAATCTTGGTTGAAATCCCAATATTGACCGCGAACACCCAAATTCATCCAAATGTTCTGTTTTTTGTTTAACAAAAACTGACCCTGAACAAATGCACTAGTGCGGATAGACTGAATTTGATTATTCGATCTTACACTGTTGTCTAGCAAGATGCTATCGATGGCAAATGAATTCGGAGCAATGTTATAATCGGCACTGTCATTATACAACCACTGCAAGAAACGGTCTTGAACTATTTCATTGTTAATGCGTAAGCCATATTTGAAACTTCTTTTTGCAGTTACTTTGCCTATTTGTCCCAAATGAGAAAAGTTCACAATTTGAGAACGCATTTGGTTTCTTCCATGGTTTAAGTAATAGCCATAACCCAATGTTCTTAAAGGTTTTCCATACGACTTAGACGACATGTCTCTGTCTAATTCACTTAATTGGTAAGCGCCCTCAACATCAAAATACTCTTGTTCCGTGATATCGGTTATACTCAGTATCCATTTGTAGGAGTTCCTTAAATTAGGACGGTAAACAGCGGTAAGCGCGCCTAAATTATAGGCATAGTTCATATTTTCTTGTCCTGCCATATTCACAGAAAGCTGGTAAGCTTGCTGCACTGTACCAAAATCGGTAGTTCGCGATTGAGGCAACAAGGTAAAAGCATTGTTGGCAATATTTCCCAAGAAATTGATATTCCAAAATTTGCTAGGCTTATATTCTAAATAGGCTTGAACGTCACGGTAGGCCATTGAATAGGTTCCAGAGGTATTCAAAGAACTCGTGAGTAAAGAGTTTGAATAGTTTCTAAAACTAACCAGTCCTGCCCATTTTTTTCTAGATCCTTCCATAGAAACACTATTTAACATGGTTCCCAAATTCACCTGCGATTTGAAAGTTGTGGGTTTTACATATTCCACATCCAACACAGAGCTCATTTTATCGCCATATTGCGCTTCAAATCCACCCGCGCTAAATTTGATGGAATTCACCAAATCGGGATTGATAAAACTCAAACCTTCTTGCTGACCACTTGATATTAATTGCGGTCTGAAAATTTCAATGTCGTTAACGTAAATTAGATTTTCATCGAAATTACCTCCACGAACACTAAACTGCGATGACATTTCATTTCCAGAACTAACACCGCCAAGAGTTTGGATGATCGATTCAATTCCAGAACCGATTGAGGGATTTAGTTTTAACTCCTTGGTTTTTACTTCTTCGTCGAAAATGCCTTTATCGCCACCGCGAATTTCTACCATCAAAATGATATCCATTCCTTGGTTCAAGAAAAGGGTATCTATTTTATCATTACTTAATGGTTGTTTTGTGAATTTATAACCAAGTACTTTTTCCTTATTGATTGATCCATTGATGAATACCGGAAAGAATTTGCTTGTGAATTCAAATTTTCCGTTGGCATCGGTGGTTGCAATAATATCATCGCTGGTGAAAATTTCAACACCTGGAACAGGTTTGTTCTTTTCATCTAAAACTACTGCATGAACAGGTATTTGAGCCTTTGACGGACTGAAATAAATGCAGAGTAATGCAATGAAAAGGAACTTCTTCACGGAAGATAAACGTCAGGAACGACGGTTTATTTTGTAAGATTCAATAATTTAGAAATTGTTTCTGAGGGATTTTCAGAAGCAAATACGGTATTTCCCGCTACCAAAACATCGGCGCCGGCATCGGTTAACAGTTTTGCATTGTCTAAAGATACACCACCGTCGATTTCAATTTTGGTTGACAACCCAGCAGCAACAATCATTGCTTTTAATTCCTTGGTTTTGTTGTAGGTGTTTTCAATGAATTTTTGTCCCCCAAAACCCGGATTTACGCTCATCAAACAAACTACATCGCACAATGGCAATATATCCTTCAATAATGAAACAGGGGTATGTGGATTCAATGCAACACCTGAAAGCATACTTTGATTTCTAATTTCGCTCAAAGTACGGTGAAGGTGGGTGCAAGCTTCATAATGAACAGTTAAAACATGGGCTCCGGCATCAGCAAAAGTTTTGATATAACGGTCTGGATCAACAATCATCAAATGAACATCTAAGGTTTTTGTTGCTTTTTCTTTTAAGGGTTTCATCAAAGGAAATCCAAAAGAAATGTTCGGCACAAAAACACCGTCCATTACGTCAACGTGAAACCAACCGGCTTCGCTGTTGTTAATCATTTCAATTTCTTCGTAGAGTTTGCCAAAGTTGGCAGATAGAATAGAAGGAGCAATTATTGCAGACATGTTGCAAAATTACTTAAATGAAATGGAATAAAGATATTTATTGCTGATTTTTTAGAAGACAATGAATTTTAATGCATTCCATGGCTTCTTTCACATCGTGAACCCTTAAAATGTTGGCACCGCGTTCCAATGCAATCATATTTAATGCAGTTGTTCCATTGAGCGCTTCTTCGGCATTGATTGCTAAGGGTTTGTAAATCATGCTTTTTCGAGAAATTCCTGCCAAAACAGGGATATTGAGGGACTGGAAAACATTCATGTATTGCATCAGTTTGTAATTGTGCTCAACGGTTTTGCCAAAGCCAAAGCCCAAATCTAGTGCCCAATTATAGATTCCAAGTGTATCAAACGACTTCTTTTTTTGAATAAAGTAGGAAAGAAGGTCATTCACAACATTGTTATAGGTTGGATTGATTTGCATTGTTTGTGAATCTCCTTGTCGATGCATCGCTATATAGGGAATTTGCGATTGAGCAATCAAAGTCAACATTTCAGCGTCAAATTCACCCGCTGAAATATCGTTGATGATATCGGCGCCAACTTCAATACATTGTTGAGCTACATTGGCGTAAAAGGTATCTACGCTGATCCATATGGAGGGAAATTCAGCCTTAATTGCTTGAATGGTAGGAATTAACTGTTGAAGTTCCTCTTTGGCTGTTAATAAAGTTGCGCCAGGTCTCGAACTTTGAGCACCTAAATCTAAAATACTTGCACCCTCCAATACCATTTTTCTCGCCATTGCTAGAGCTGATTCGGGGTTGAAAGCACGGCTTCCCTCAAAAAATGAATCTTGGGTTAAATTGATCACACCCATAACCACGGGAATGTATAACGGCAATAAATTGCCTTTGTATTGGAAGCTGAAAGTAGATTTCATGGTATATAAAAAAAGGGAGTATTAACTCCCTTTCTCAGATATTAAATATAATTATTTGATAGAATCGTCTGGATTTCCAACCATATTTTCTGGACGAACCCATTCATTGAATTGTTCGTCTGTAAGTAGGTTCAAAGCAATGGCAGCTTCTTTCAAAGTAGTGCCTTCTTTGTGTGCTTTTTTTGCAATTTTAGCAGCATTTTCGTAACCGATATGGGTATTTAAAGCAGTAACCAACATCAAACTTTGGTCAACCAAACGCTTGATATTATCGTGGTTAGGTTCAATTCCAACGGCGCAATTGTCGTTAAAGCTCAAACAAGCTTGTCCTAACAAACGCGCACTTTGCAACATATTTACTGCAATTACAGGTTTAAATACATTCAATTCAAAATGTCCTTGAGATGCCGCAAATGAAACCGTTACATCGTTGCCTAAAACTTGCGCACAAACCATTGTCAATGCTTCTGGTTGTGTAGGATTTACTTTTCCTGGCATGATAGAAGAACCTGGTTCGTTTTCAGGAATGCTGATTTCACCAATTCCGCTTCTAGGACCAGAACTAAGCATTCTAATGTCGTTTGCTATTTTGAAACAACTCATTGCAGCGCGTTTTAGTGCACCGTGAAGTTCAACCATGGCATCATGGGCAGCCAAAGCTTCAAATTTGTTTTCAGCAGTTACCAAAGGTAAGCCAGTTTCTTTGGCAATCAATTCAGCAACCAATTCAGAATATCCTTTAGGAGTATTTAAACCAGTTCCAACAGCGGTGCCGCCTAAGGCCAATTCCGATGCTGGCAATAAGGCTCTGTTGATTGCGGCAATGCCGTTTTCAAGTTGCGCTACATATCCACTGAATTCTTGACCCAAAGTTAAAGGAGTTGCATCCATGAAATGGGTACGTCCAATTTTAACAATGTCTTTATATTCTCTTGCTTTGTGTTTTAAAGTAGTTTTTAACGCTTGTAAACCTGGCAAAGTATAGTCAACCACTTGTTTGAAAACAGCAATACTCATTGCTGTTGGGAAAGTATCGTTGCTGCTTTGGCTTTTGTTTACATCATCGTTCGGGTGTAAAACTTTGTTTTCATCTAATAAATTACCACCTTGCATTACGTGGGCTCTGTTGGCAACAACTTCGTTAACGTTCATGTTACTTTGTGTTCCAGAACCTGTTTGCCAAATTACCAATGGAAATTCTTTATCTAATTTTCCCTCAATGATTTCGTCGCAAGCATCAGCAATTAAATTGCATTTTTCTTCAGACAAAACACCCAATTGAAAATTTGCTTTTGCAGCACACTTTTTCAATACCCCAAAGGCACGAATAATTTCAATTGGCATACTTCCTTCCGGACCAATTTTGAAGTTGTTTCTACTACGTTCAGTTTGTGCTCCCCAATAGGCATTTTCAGGTACTTTAACCTCGCCCATGGTATCGTGTTCAATGCGGTATTGTGTCATAACTTCCACAAAAATAATTCCTTCTTCTCACACTATGAAAATGTGAGAAGAAAAATTATTGTCAAGTTGTACACCATTGTTTTCGCCAAAAAAATAATTCCTTCTTCTCACACTATGAAAATGTGAGAAGAAAAATTATTGTCAAGTTGTACACCATTGTTTTCGCCATTCGGTTTAATCGATGCCTTGTAATCCTTTGCTTACAAAGAATTTGTTTGAAAACGACTTGCCGTCAATAATCACGTTTAAAATATATAAACCATCAGAAAAACTACTTACATCCAATTGAACTTCTTTAGATTGAATTTCAGTTTTCTCTTGAATTAAACTTCCCCCCAAACTATAAATGCTCATTTTTTGTGCTATTACATTGGATTTTACTTTAATGTATTTTGAAGCGGGATTAGGGAACGCGCTAATTTGAATTTGGTCGTTACCGAAAATGTCGATTCTAGGCTCAATAGGATTTACAACCGTATCTTGATTCTTGCAACCTTCCCATTGGCTGTATTTTTTCATGGTTTTTACAATTTGGGTATTCAGCAGATCTACATCTTCAACAACACCTGTAGGTTTGATATGCCCATTGCCAACACCAGAATGGTCTGTGATATAAATGTAATCACCTCCAGTGCCGGCTGCCAGATATTTCATGCAGAATTCGGTTGATTTATCAATGCCACTTGCTGTAATAGGAATGATCTTAATTCCTTTTTCAGATGCTTGTTGCATTAATTTCTGGATGTCTTTAGCGTTTTCAGAATGCGGAGGTGCATCCAAAATTAAAAAGACAATTTTGGTTAATGCTTTTTTGCTCCAATCCAATTCATTGATTGCAACATTCAATCCGATGTGCACTGCTTCAGGAAAATCACCGCCGCCACCTGCATATTGTTCACTCACAAATGAAACTACTTCGTCAATTCTGTTTACAAATGGCATTTTTCTTGTTACATAGTCATCGCCTTGGTCTTTGTAAAATACCGACGACAATCGAATAGGTGAGCAAGGTGCCGATTTTTGCAATTTCATCATTACGTCCATCAATTCTTCTTTTAGGTAGCTAATTTCATCGCCCATAGAACCCGTAGCATCTACCACAAAACATACATCTACAGCTGGATTGGTTGTAGTGTTTTCTGAAACTGCAAAAGGAATATAACCCGTTCCTGTAGGTTTTATTTTACCCAATGCAATAACCTTTTCATTGATTGTAAGCGAAAGGTTAAACGATAATTTTTTATCAGGGATATTGGTATTGAATGGGTTATACCAAAGTTCCGCTTTTCCTCTGTTGTCTGTAATTGCTGTCCATAAAATGTTACCTTCATTGTCTTTCAGCGATACAGTTTCTCCAATTACTTTTTGCCCTTTGTTGTTTTTGATTTCAACACCAAATCGGTGGTTGATTAAATGAATTCCCCAAATAGATTCGGCATTTTTAACTTCTGCATCGGTATGTGTTTTTTCGAATTTATCCCAGTTGTCAAGGTCGTTCCAAATTCCAGCAGTAAGCACATTTGCATGTCCTGCTTCTTCGGTAGTTTTGATAATTTTAGGTGTTTTTACAGACTCAGATTTTTTGTCATATTCAACTGCCATCATTTTTTTGGTGGGAACTTTCGATATTTTTGACCTTGTTTTTATACCGGTTGATTCCATAACCGATTTTTCTAAAGAGGGTGCAACTGCTGTTGAATGAACCTCATCGCCAAACGACCATTTATAAGAAGCCGAACTTGGAATTTTGTCGTAAGCGTCAATAGTTTCATGGGTAGAAATATTGCCTTCGGGTTTACGTTCTGGTCCAATCAGATTGAGTTTGTGCAATAGTTTGGGATTTTCAACATTGATATTTTTATAAATAGCGGTATTTTTTGATTTGGCATTAACCAACGCCAAATGATAAGTTCCTGGTTTCAATTTACCAAAAGACCATTCTTGAGTACTTGACAAATAGCAAGAATCAAGTCTATTGAATGCGGTATCCAATGCAACCAATTTCATTGAATCTGAATGAACTTGCGTTTTCGGATAAATCTTGATTTTAGATTTTGGATGTGAACTTAAAAAACTTGCGGAAAGAATCATTCCTGCACTCAAAGTTAAAAGCGTATTTTTCATATTGCTGTTTGATTTTTGAGGTAAATACACATTGTTAGTAAAAGGTAAACGAAAATTAAAAAATAATTTGTAGATAGCTCGTGATTGATTTTTTAGACAGATAAGTGTAATTGTGACACTTTTTTGAGAGGCTGTTTAGTTTTCGTTATATTTGTATTATTGATTATGGCAGATAAGAAGTTTTTGGATGCGTTAAGTTACCATGCAGATGGTAAACCAGGTAAGATAGAAGTAGTTTCCACCAAACCAACACAAACCCAATTTGATTTGGCGTTGGCATATTCTCCAGGTGTTGCAGAGCCATGTTTGAAAATTGCTGAAAATGTAGAAGATGTATATAAATATACTGCCAAAGGAAATTTGGTTGCAGTAATTTCAAATGGTACGGCGGTATTGGGATTGGGCGATATTGGACCAGAAGCGTCTAAGCCAGTTATGGAAGGAAAGGGCGTATTGTTCAAGATTTTTGCCGATATTGATGTATTTGATATTGAATTGAACTGCAAATCGGTGGATGATTTTGTAAATACCGTAAAAGCCATGGAGCCAACTTTCGGTGGCATCAATTTGGAAGATATCAAAGCCCCTGAAAGTTTTGAAATTGAAGAACGCTTAAAAGCAGAATTGAATATTCCAATTATGCATGATGATCAGCACGGTACAGCCATTATTTCTGGTGCTGGTTTAATCAATGCTTTGAGAATTGTAGATAAAAAAATTGAAGATGTGCGTTTGGTGGTTAATGGAGCGGGTGCTTCGGCCATTGCGTGCACAAAGCTGTTTGTGTCCCTCGGAATTAAAAAAGAAAATTTGGTAATGCTCGATTCTAAAGGTGTTTTGCGCGCTGATAGAACCGACTTAGATAAATATAAAATTCAATTTGCAACAAGCCGTGATATCCATTCATTAGAGGAATCATTGGTAAATGCCGATGTATTTGTGGGTTTAAGTAAAGGGAATATTTTAACCCCCGACATGATTTTGTCAATGGCGGGTGATCCTATTGTGTTTGCAATGGCAAATCCTGATCCTGAAATCGATTACAATTTGGCAATTGCAACCCGTCCAGACTTGGTAATGGCAACGGGTAGAAGCGATTTTCCAAATCAAGTAAATAACGTGCTGGGTTTCCCATTCATTTTCCGTGGTGCGTTAGACGTTAGGGCAACTGCAATTAATGAGGAAATGAAATTGGCTGCCGTAAGGGCAATTGCCGATTTGGCTTTAGAACCCGTTCCAGAAGTAGTGATGATGGCTTATAATGAGGGAAATATGTCGTTTGGAAGAAATTATATCATTCCAAAACCAATGGATCCTCGTTTGTTAACAACCGTTGCGCCTGCAGTTGCAAAAGCTGCTATGGACAGTGGCGTTGCCAATGCACCAATTACTGATTGGGAGGGATATAAAGATTCACTCAGAAAACGTTTGGGATTAGACAACGACTTTGTAAATCGATTGATGACCAAAGCCAAACGCGATCCAAAACGTGTTGTTTTTGCTGAAGCCGACAATGTGAGAATATTGAGAGCTGCACAAGCTTGTGTTTCAGAAAATATTGCAAAACCTATTCTTTTGGGCAAACCTGAAGTGATTCAGCGCCTTTTGGAGGAAAACGCTATCGAAATTCCAAACGTGGTGATTATTGATCCCCGCAGAGAAGATGAAAGCCGTGCCAAATACGGTCAGAAATTATTCGACAAGCGTTCTCGTAAAGGGATATCCTTCTACGAGGCTGAATATCAAATGCGTAACCGCAATTATTTTGGTGCCATGATGGTTGAAAATGGCGATGCAGATGTGTTTATTTCTGGGTTAACCAGAAGTTATCCTCTCGCCTTAAAACCTGCTTTGAGTTGCATAGGAAGAAGCGAAGGTTCTTCAATTGTATCTGGAATGCACATTATGATGTCTAAAACAGGTCCTATGTTTTTTGCCGATACAACTGTTCATATTGAATACAATGAAAATGAATTGTTTTGCATGGTGAGAGATGTTTACAACAGGGTTAAGTCTTTCCAAATTGAACCACGTATCGCGTTGATTTCGTATTCTAATTTTGGATCGAATACTGGGAATTCTCCAGAAATGATGCGCAAAGTGGTAGAACGCTTGCATATTGAATGTCCTGAAATTATGGTTGATGGTGAAATGCAACCTGTCTATGCCATTGATGGTCAATTGCGTCAATCGCTATATCCATTTAATAAACTAGGAACTAAATCTGCAAACACATTTATTTTTTCCGATTTAAGCAGTGGAAATGCGGCTTATCAGCTCATGCGTACAATGGGCGGACTAGAAGCAATTGGTCCAGTGTTACTCGGTATGAACAAAACAGCCCATATTTTACACCACAGTTCTAATGTGAGGGAAATTTTAAATATGGTGGCTTTGGGTGTTTGCGAAGCACAAGATAGATTAAAATGAAAATTGAAGTAAGGCGAATTGAGTTTGAATCGCAAGATTATTTTCAATCTTTGGGATTGAGATATGAAGTGTTGCGCAGACCATTGGCTTTGCATTTTGATACAAACGATTTAAAAAAGGAAGGCAGCGACATTCATGTTGCTGCCTTTTTTGATAGCCGATTAATTGGCTGTTTAATATTATCGGAAATTCCAGATAAGCCTTTTATTTATAAAATGCGACAAGTTGCTGTATCGGTTGATTTTCAAAGAAATGGAGTAGGGAAATTGATGGTTGAATTTTGCGAAAAAATTGCTGTCAAAAATGGCATGAATTCGATTGAATTACATGCCAGAGAAAACGCAGTTGCCTTCTATTTGTCGTTGG
>CANFLS010000045.1 GCA_947447955.1 Flavobacteriales bacterium
ATATCCCTCATTATAAAATGGCCAAAGAATTGGATTATTAAGGGTTCGATTTATTTGGGCCAACTAAATCTCACTTTCTTCGAATTCCTTCGCTGAATTAATCTCAGTTTCTTATCTTTGTAATATTATATGAGTACAATAATCACGATTCTTCAGTTTGTATTAGCCTTAGGTATTTTAGTTACTTTACACGAGTTAGGTCATTTTTTGGCAGCGCGTGCTTTCGGAATTAAAGTTGAGAAATTTTATTTGTTTTTCGACGCTTGGGGATTCAAATTATTCAAATTTAAAAAAGGCGATACTGAATACGGTATTGGTTGGTTGCCTCTTGGAGGATATGTGAAAATTGCAGGTATGGTTGACGAAAGTTTGGATACCAAACAGTTGAAAACTGAACCAGAAGCCTGGGAGTTTCGTTCTAAACCAGCTTGGCAACGTTTGATTGTGATGGTTGGTGGGGTTTTCGTGAATCTTGTTTTGGGTATTGTAATTATTACAGGTTTAACATACTCTCAAGGTGATTCTTTCATTCCAAACGATGCAATTAATAACAAAGGTGGAATCTATGCTGGTCCTGATGCCCGTAAATTGGGTTTCAAATCAGGTGATCAAATTGTTGCTTTGAATGGCAAACCGGTGGTTGATTTATTAGGCGAATTTGGTAATCCAAGTTTCTTAATGGCCGATAAGAAAACTGTTACAGTAAAAAGGATTACATTGGTATCATCACCTGATTCTCCGGCCACTGTAAATTCGAACATGTTGGTGGATACTACCATTGTTTTGCCAAGTAACTTCGAAGAGGTAATTACAAAAGCAATGAAGAGCGAAATGCCATTCTTTGCACCACGTTATCAATTTGAAGTGAAAACTGTTGTTAAAGGCGGTTCTGCTTATAAAGCGGGTGTTCTTGATGGTGATCGCATATTGGCAATAGATAGCCAAAACATTGGATCTTTCTTTGAATTGAAAGAAACATTAAAAGCAAAAGGTGGCAAAACTGCTGATTTTACGGTTTTGTCTAAAAATGGCAAAACATCTAAAAAATATATCACAATTACCGATGAAGGCACTATTGGCTTCCAACCTAAGTTTGTTGGTTTTGAGGGATTAGAAAAGACCATCAAATACGGATTGGGTGAATCAATGGTAAAAGGCGTTGAAAAATCATTCACGTTGATTTCTGCAAACGCCAAAGGATTGGGTAAAGTAGTATCGGGTAAAACAAACGCTAAGAATTCTTTGGCAGGTCCAATTGGTATTGCTCAAATGTATGGAAGCACTTGGGATTGGATCAATTTCTGGTCACTTACAGCGATGTTGAGTTTGGCTTTGGCATTTATGAATATTTTGCCAATTCCAGCGTTAGACGGTGGACATGTAATGTTTTTGATGTATGAAATCATTACCAGACGCCCTGTAAATGAAAAGGTTTTGTATGTTGGACAAATCATAGGTATGGTTATTTTGTTCAGCTTAATCGCCTTTATTTTCTGGGTTGACATTGCCAGAGCGTTGGGATTCTAATGAGCAATCCTTTTGAATTTTTTGATTTAGCACCTTCATTGGCAATAGATGTCAAGTTATTAAGGTCAAAGTTTTTAGAAATTCAGCGCAATTCTCATCCCGATTTTGGCGATGAAAATAACAATGATTCAGAATTGGCGAATACCTTTTTTGAAGTATTAAAATCACCAGAAAAAAGAATTCAAGTATTGCTTGAGTTGTATGCCAATAATTCACTCAATAACAATTTATTGCCTCCTGATTTTTTGATGGACATGATGGAGTTGAATGATGTAATTGACGAATCAAAAAGTGGTGAAGAAACGGCAAAACAACAGGCCGAAAACCAACTCAATGGCATTAAATCGGAATTAGACAATCAAATGAGTGAATTCATTCATCTGTGGGAAAATCAAAAAGTTACCGTTCAAACGATGTCTGATTGGACAGAATTAACGGTTTGGTATCAAAAAATGAAATATTGGTCACGTTTAAGAAAAAATTTAGACGGTATCAACGAAATATAATGTTAGGGTATTAAATTCGAAGCGTATTTCTATGTCAGAAAAGCAAATTATATTAAACCACGAAGACATTCAGTTGTTGATGAAACGATTGTCGTTAGAAATTGCCGAGAATCATGTAAACGAAAAACCATTGTGTTTGGTTGGTTTAAATGAAAGAGGGTATTTCATTGCAAATGAAATATTTAACAATCTAAAAGACATTTTGCCAAATCAAGTAATTGAAACATATCAAATGTCTGTTTCTCGCACAGAATTGCATTTGTCTAAGGGCATTGCCAATATTCAGGATATTACGGTTGTTATCATTGACGACGTTGTAAACAGTGGGTACACGGCCATGAAAACAGTTGCATACTTTTTCGAAATGGGTTGTACGCAAATTGAAACAGCTTTTCTTGCTCAAAGAGAACATTTGAATTTTCCTATTTTGGCAAATTATGTGGGACTATCAATCGCAACAACATTGAAAGACCATGTTTACTTTGACAATACCAATCCACAACAAATACAAATTTATTTAGCCTAAATATATGAATGTGCCGTTTTTTGACTTGAAACGTCAATATAACCAGTTGAAAGGCGAAGCTTTGCCTTTGATAGAGAAAGTACTTGAAAACACTGCCTTTAGTGGTGGTTCTTTTGTTCAAGAATTTGAAGAAAACCTAGCAAAATATAACCAAACCAAATTTGCAGCTGCCGTAAATAATGGCACAAACGCAATTCATTTGGGTTTGATGGCATTAAATATTGGTCCTGGCGACGAAGTAATTGTTCCTGCCAATACTTTTATTGCTTCGGCATGGGGTGTGAGTTATGTAGGTGCAACTCCGGTTTTCGTAGATGTTGATCCTCATACTTGGAATATTGATGTAGCTGCCGCTGAAAAAGCAATTACCGCAAATACCAAAGCAATTATGGGCGTTCATTTATACGGTCAACCTTGTAACATTGCAGGATTGGTTGAATTGTGTGACCGCAAAAAAATAACATTCTTAGAAGACAATGCCCAAGCCATTGGTGCTACTTATAATGGAAAAGTTGTTGGTCAATTTGGCGCAATGAGTTTTACCAGTTTTTATCCAGGTAAAAATCTAGGTTCATTTGGTGAAGCAGGTGCTGTTTTTACAAACAACGAAGAATATCACAATCACATTCAAATGCTAAAAAATCATGGTTGTAACGTACGTTATCACCATGAAATTATTGGCTACAACATGAGAATGGAAGGCATTCAAGGCGCTGTGCTGAATTTGAAACTCAATTATATTGATGGTTGGAATAACAAACGCAGAGAAATAGTAAATCGCTATCAGTCTGTTGCATCTAGTAAATTGGTTTTTCAAGCAGCAGAACCAAATGCAGTTGCTGTGCATCATTTGTGTGTGGTTACCACTGAAAACAAAGACGAGTTTTTAAAGTATTTGGATGAAAATGGCGTGGGGTATGCCTTCCATTATCCAATTCCTTGCCACTTACAAAAGGCATATGAGTCGTTGAATTACAAACTTGGCGATTTCCCTCATTCAGAATATTTGGCAAGTCATTGCATTTCTTTGCCACTATTTCCAGAAATGACAGAGGAAGAAATTAGCCGTGTTTGCGATGTTATTGCAAAATATTGACATACAATTAAAACAATTCCTGATTTTTATTGTAATTTTGGATATATAAGTCCAATAATTGCAAAAACTACTTAAATATCTTTTTGTATTTGTCTTTTCCTTCACTATTGGAAGAGTCAAAGCCACGCATATTGTGGGTGGTGAATTGACATACCAAAAAACTGGAACCAACGTTTATAAGATTAGGTTAAATCTTTACATTGATTGTTTAAATGGTAATCCATCTGCCATTAGTACTGATGCACAAGCAATTATTGGAATTTTCAATGGCAGTACAAACAAAATGATAAATGGGTATCCCATTTCAGTAAGCAGAAATGGACCTACCCGGGTAAATAAAACCAACTACAATTGCATTGCAGTTTCCCCGAATGCTTGTGTTGATTATTACTATTATGAAACTACCGTAACATTGCCTCCCATTACTGGCGGATATTATGTTTCTTTTCAACGTTGTTGTAGAAACGGCACAATCTCAAATATTGTAAACCCTGGTGCAACTGGGGCCAATTATTGGGCTTATATTCCAGACGCCCGTATTTGGGGGAAAGAAAACTCTTCGGCAGTATTCAATGAATTGCCTCCTAATTTCCTTTGCACAAACACCCCACTTAAATTCGATCATTCTGCAAAAGATGCAGACGGAGATAGTCTTGTATATGAGTTGATTACGCCTTATACCGGTGCCGATCAATTTAATCCAAGGCCAGACAATACCAACAAAAATGGTTTCTTGCAAGAGCCCTTGTTTACGCAAATCTCTTGGAATACTGGGTATTCTGATTTAAATCCTATTGACGGAAATCCCAAGATGACTATCGATCCTGTAACCGGATATTTAACTTTGGTACCCACCAAAGTTGGTCAATTTGTTGTGGGAATAGTAGTTAAGGAATACAGAAAAGGGAAATTGGTAACCCAAACCATTCGCGACTATCAATTTAATGTGCAATCATGTGTGATTGATGTGGTTGCATCCTATTTTGTACCCAAGGTTATTTGTGGGTTTAAATACCAGTTTGTGAATCAAAGCAATGGAGCTACACGCTATCATTGGGATTTTGGTGTAAAAGATTCAACAAAAGACACTTCCAATTTGGCGAAGCCTCAATTCACTTATCCCAAAGCAGGGGTTTACAAAGTAAGATTGTATGCTTACAAAAACAAATGTCTAGATAGTTTTAGTGCAGATGTAACCGTTGTTGAGCCTGTGAAGCCCAAATTGCCGAAAGATACAATTCTTTGTCCTGGAGACGTTTATAAGTTAAAATCAAATGTAACTGCTGATTTTTATTCTTGGAGTACAGGCAGTCAAAAAGATTCAATATTGGTAACCAAAGACGGAACCTATTGGTTGGGCGTAACAGTTAAAAGTTGTACCTGGTATGATACCATAAAAATAACCTACGATAGAAATGTAATCAAAGCATTTGGCGACACAGTTTTTTGCAACGACGATCCAATTAGTCATCCAATTACATCTTTTTTAACCGCGAATTCGAAATATCTGTGGAATACATCTGAAACCACGCCAAATATTATTGCGCCCAAACCAGGAAAGTATATAGTAGCTGGAATTACTGAAAATGGCTGTAAATCAAAAGACACGGTAGATATTGCCAAATTTTCACCAGTAAAAGTTTCAATCAATGATACCGTTGTTTGTCCTTTATTTCAAACTACGTTTGATTCTAAAAATCCTAATCCATCAGCAATCATTACTTGGAGCAATGGAGCAACCGGCAATACCATGATCACAAATGTCCCTCAAACGTACTTTGTGAAAGTGAAAATAGGGTTGTGTGCCAAATCTGATACTTTTGTTTTAACCAATTATCAAAGAGAGTATTACATGGGTGAAGATTTGCGATATTGCAATAAAATTGATACGTTACTCACCTTGAATTTTCCTAAAATTTCCAAAGTTGTATGGAACAATGAAGTACCGAGCCCACAATTTCGATTAACCAAACCGGGAGTTATTTCTGCTACTTGGTTAAATTCGCATAATTGTCCTGAGGCAGATTCAATCTATGTGAATTTATTCCCTAATCCTAAGCTAAATCTTGGGCCTGACACCATACTATGTTTGAGCGAAAAGCCAATTTTAGATGCTGGTCCTGGTATGCAATCTTATTTTTGGTATAATGGAATTACAGATCAAATGATTGTTGCACGTGACTCAGGATTATATTGGGTTGAAGTGAAAGATTGGGAGGGATGTAAAAGCCGTGATTCTGTTTTGATAAACAAACGAAAAGATTTATTCACTTCTTTAATCTATATGCCCAATGCGTTTACTCCAAACGAAGATGGGTTAAATGATTTATATCCTACCAATCAATATAAAGTAAAAGGAAGTCTGTATAATTTAAAGTTATATAACCGTTGGGGCGAAAAACTTGCAGATTATTCAAGTCCAGATTTTAACTGGGATGGTAAAATCAATGGAATTCCAGCCCAAGAAGGAGTTTACGTGTATAAAATTACGTGGATTGGCTGCGACAATTACCTGCGCACATTGGTAGGTGATTTTACCTTAATGAGGTAAGCTTAATTTTCAAATTGATGGGTGTTAGAAACTCTTCTAATACCATTCTTTAATAGGGTACTGTTAAAGTTAATAACCAAACCTAATTTATAATTGCCATTTTTAAGAATTTTAAGCAACTTTTGAATTTGTAACTCAGTAACGGCTTCAGTAGTTACAACTTCAACTACCAACACATCATTTATCAATAAATCGATATGTAAACCTTCACTAAGTTTTAAATTTTTGTAAAACAAATCACGGTTCACATCCCTTTGAATTTGAAAGTTTTGCTGATTTAATTCATACATCAAACATTCCAAATATGTTTCTTGATTCAAACCAGGACCAAGCGTTTTATGAATTTCAATTGCAATGCCTATAATTGCATGTGCCAATTCATTTTCATCGGTTATAAATTCATTCATGTTGATTAAAAAGTTGTTTAAAATACAAAGAGTTATCAAAATTCAGTATATAGTACCAATTCTACACTAAAAATAAATTAAACGACGTGTTTTTTTTATTAAAAGATAAAAAATGTAATATTTCAATCATAAAAAATACTGACTTACCACTAATTAACGCTGAAATTCCGTAATTTGCAGTAAATAAAAATGAGTCAAATTGCCACAATAATCCGTAATGCAACCATCATTAATGAAGGGGTTTCTTTTCAGTCTGATTTGCTGATTGAAAATAATGTCATTAGTAAAATTGCACCCAATATTTCAGTGCCTTATGCTACTAATGAAATTAATGCTGAAGGTAAAATTTTGATTCCAGGCGTTATTGATGATCAAGTTCATTTTAGAGAACCCGGTTTAACTTATAAAGCCGATATTTATTCAGAAAGTAGGGCAGCACTCATCGGTGGCGTGACTTCATTTATGGAAATGCCCAATGTGAATCCCCAAACTACTACCATTGAATTACTCGAAGAAAAAATGGCGATTGCTGCAAAAAATAGCGCAGTGAATTATTCATTTTTCTTAGGTGCAACAAACCAAAATTTAGAAGAACTTAAAAAGATTAACACCGAAGATACCTGCGGTGTTAAAATATTTATGGGGAGTAGTACCGGCGATATGCTTGTTGATGATGGTGGGACATTGAATCAAATTTTCAAAAACGTTCCTGCTTTAATTGCAACACATTGCGAATGTGAAACCCGCGTAAAAGAAAGACTGGAACAGGCAAAAGCTGATTTCCCTTCAGGAATTCCAGCGAATCATCATCCTGTAATTCGCGATGAAATTGCCTGCTATTTATCTTCTTCGTTGGCAGTTGATTTAGCAAGGAAATATGGAACGCGCTTGCATATTTTGCATATCACTTCTGCTTCTGAAACCTCGTTGTTTCAAAATAATGTCCCACTAGAACAAAAATTAATTACATCAGAGGTTTGTGTGCATCATTTGCATTTTACCGACAATGATTATCAAACATTAAAGCACCAAATTAAATGTAATCCTTCCATTAAATCGCAAAAAGACAATGATGCCCTATGGGCTGCGTTGTTAGATGATAGATTGGATATCATTGCAACAGACCATGCGCCTCATACTATGGCTGAGAAATTAGATATGGATTATTTGAAATGCCATGCGGGATTGCCTTTGGTACAGCATTCTCTGCTGTTGATGCTTCAAAAAGTACAAGAGGGTAGATTGTCTATTGAAAAGATGGTTGAAAAAATGTGTCATGCCCCGGCAGTTTGCTTCAGAATGATTAACAGAGGTTTTATTCGTGAGGGATATTTTGCCGACTTGGTGTTGATAGACCCTACCAAAACCACTTCAGTTACTCCTGACAATATTGCTTATAAATGTGGATGGTCTCCATTGGATGGAAGTACCTTCAATAATGCAATTGATAAAGTTTGGGTAAATGGTACTTTGAGCTTAGATAATGGTAATATTCAGGAATTAAATCCAATGCGCCTGAAATTCAAAGCGCTTTAAGCGTTACAAAATTTTACTGCGTTTTACATAAAACTCCATCAACACTTCTTGAATGGGTTTTGTAACGTTAGCGTAAAAATAAGAAATTCCCAATTGTAAGCTTTTGTTTTCCAATTCTTTTCTTTGCTCATTTTGGCTTTTTGAATACAATTCTTGAATTTCCTCAGGTTGTAGTTTCAATACCTCATTCGATTCCAAATCGATGAATTTCATAGGAATGGTTCCTAAATTCAAATTGATTTCAGTTTCTTCATGGGCCACATGAACCAATAAAACTTCACATTTCTGGAATTGCAAAATGGATATTGTTTCCCAAAATTGCGCCTCTTCGTTTTTCTGACTATTGTCCCACAATAAATCACTAAAAATGACAACCAAATTTCTGCGTTTTACAGTAGCTGCCAGTTCTGAAATTCCAATAGTTGATTCGGTCATTGGAGGAATTTCATTTTCCCAATAGGGTGTAATTTGGGATAAGCAATTGCGAAAATGCGAGATGGTAGATTTCATCTCAGATTTCCAACTAATTTGAGCTTCTGAAAATAACGAGAATGAAAAGGCATCTCGTTGGTTGGCGCATATGTAGGCAATACTAGAAGCAGCCAATATCTCAAATTTCAATTTTTCGAGGTTAGGAGCTGGGTATTGCATGCTCTTTGAAACATCCAGCCACAAATGGCATTTAAGATTGGTTTCCTCGTTGAATTGTTTGATGTAGTTTTTTTCTGTTTTGGCTAAGAGTTTCCAATCTAGGTTTCGAATGCTCTCACCTGGATTATAGGCCCTGTGCTCAGAAAATTCTACCGAAAAACCATGAAAAGGTGAGTTATGCAATCCTGTTATAAAACCTTCCATTGCTTTTTGGGCAATGAGCGGCAAGTTTTTATATTGAATAACTTCAGACAGTAACATGGTAAAAAAAAGCCCCGATTTCGGGGCTTTTAAAAGATTATAATTGTGCAGTTATTTTTTGAGCAATTGATGCTTTAGGAACAGCACCTACAATTTTATCAACGATTTCACCACCTTTGAAAATCAACAAGGTAGGGATGCTTCTAATGCCGTAAGTTGCAGCGATATCTGGGTTTTCGTCAACGTTTAATTTGCCAATAACCGCTTGACCATCCATTTCAGTGCTCAATTCTTCGATCAATGGACCAATCATTTTGCATGGACCACACCATTCTGCCCAAAAATCTACCAATACTGGTTTATCTGAATTCAAGACTACTTCTTGAAAATTGCTAGTTGTGAAATTAATTGCCATAATAGTTTTTATTTATACAAAGTTACAAAAATCAAATGCTCCTATCAAGCACTATTGTTTCATTTTCTATGAATAATAATTATACGTCGTTCAATAAATTGAAACCTACTTCAACTTCCGCTCTTCAACGCCAAAACCAAACAAGGCATAATCAAAGATGGTAGGGTCGGAGGGGTTGAGTTGGCGCAGCACGGCCGTTAACTCTTCTACCGTTTGCCAATTGGCTTTGGTTGATGTAATCAATTCTAAATTGAGGGCAACACGGTGCACATGAACATCTAAAGGAATCATTAACTGTGATGCATTTATGTTTTGCCAAATGCCAAAGTCTACACCGTCGTTTTCTCTCAACATCCATCTTAAAAACATGTTTAATCGTTTGCTGGCGCTGTTCTTCGACGGGGTAGAAACGTGCTTCTTGGTTCTGCACTTATCTTGTCCCTCAAAAAAAATACTGTGAAAATGAATAAGCCCGTTTTTCACCGCATTTATGTCATTGGTTATTGAAGGAAAGAATGCCGTTTCAAGGCTATTATGATGTTTGTAATGGTTCTTTAGAAACCGAATGAAAAATAACAAATCTTCAGAATTGAACGTGCGATGGACGAATTTGGGAATGTCATTTAACTCATTTTCAGTAACATTGGTAATGAAATCAAATGGTGCATTTTCGAAAATGTCCATCAACTTATTCGTGCTGTTAATGATGGTAATTCTTTGTCCCCAAGCCAACGTAGCCGCGAAAAATGCAGAAATTTCTATGTCTTGTTTTTGCGAAAAACGATGGGGAATAGATATTGGATCATCGGCAACAAAGTTTCTGTTATTGTATTGACGAACCTGATCCCACAAGAGCTCTTGAATTTCGGAAGGTATTTTCATGTGTGGGTTTGCTTTTGAGGGACATAAAAAAGGCAACTGAAATAGATAAATTCAGTTGCCTAAGATTTTTATTCTGATGAAATTAAACGTGTGAAAGTGCAGTTTCTAAATCGGCAATCAAATCATCGATGTGTTCAATTCCAACGCTTAGGCGAATCAAACTATCTTTTAATCCATTTGCCTCGCGTTCCGCCTTCGGAATGCTCGCATGCGTCATGGTTGCAGGATGTCCTACCAAACTTTCAACACCGCCCAAACTTTCTGCCAAAGCGAATAGTTTGGTTGATTTCAAGAAGGTAAGCGCGCTATCTACAGAATCACTTTGTAAAGTGAATGAAATCATTCCACCGAAGTCTTTCATTTGCTTTTTTGCAACTTCGTGGTTTTTATGAGATTCGAAACCAGGCCAATACACTTCACCCACTTTTGGATGATTTGCAAGGTAATTAGCAACAACTTTTCCGTTTTCACAGTGGCGTTGCATGCGAATATGAAGGGTTTTAATACCTCTTAATACCAAGAAACTATCCATAGGACCAGGAGTTGCACCACAAGAATTTTGGATGAATGCCAATCTGTCTTTTAGTGCTTCATCGTTCACACATAAAACACCCATAACCACATCGCTATGGCCGTTGATATATTTTGTTGCAGAATGCATCACTACATCAGCGCCAAATTTTGAAGGATTTTGTAGGTAAGGAGATGCAAAAGTATTGTCAACCACAACAGTAGCTCCAACCGAATGCCCAATTTTGCACATTGCTTCAATGTCAATGATACGCAACAAAGGATTTGTTGGTGTTTCTACCCAAACCATTTTGGTTTTAGGGGTAATAGCTGCTTCAACTTCAGCAATATTAGACATGTCTACAAACTTGAAAACAATGCCATAGTTTGCAAATATTTTCGTAAAGATTCTATATGATCCACCGTATAAATCGTTGGTTGATACAACTTCATCTCCAGGGCTTAATAATTTGATACAAGCGTCAACTGCACCCATTCCGGTACTGAAACACAAACCGTAATTCATGCCTTCTAATGCAGCTAAGTTGTTTTGAAGTGCATCGCGGGTTGGATTTTGGGTTCTTCCATATTCATATCCTTTGTGATCACCAGGAGCGGCTTGAACATAAGTACTTGTTTGGAAAATCGGAGTCATGATGGCACCAGTTGTAGGATCTGGTTCAATTCCAGCATGCAGCACGTTGGTTTCTATATTTTTGTAACGCATATTATTGAATTATTTTTTTAATTATTTGAGGGAAATGGGCAAATTCCAATTGATGGATTTTATCAGCCAAGGTTTCAGGTGTGTCGTTTGATGTCACTTCACATTCGGCTTGAAAAATATATTTGCCTTCATCGTAATGTTCGTTCACATAGTGAATGGTAATGCCAGATTTTGTTTCTTTTGCATTAATTACTGCATCATGCACAAAATGTCCATACATTCCTTTTCCTCCATATTTAGGAAGGAGAGCAGGGTGTATGTTGATGATTTTATTTGGGAACAATACAATTAATCTTTCAGGGATTTTCCATAAAAAACCAGCCAATACAATTAAATCAGGATGATAACTCAAGATTTCTTGATCAACAATATTGGTGTTGTTAAAATCATTGCGGTTAAACAAATGCAATGAGATGTTCAATCGGTTTGCACGTTCAATAACACCTGCTTTTTCATTGTTGCAGAAAATGGCAACAATTTCAATGTTTTCATTGGCAAACTGATGGTGAATATTTTCGGCATTACTGCCACTGCCAGATGCGAAAATCACAATTCTTTTCATGGCTTTAGTCTGAAAGATTTGGCAATGCTTGTCAATTTGGAAGCAGAAACATTATACGATGATTTTCCGCCGCAAAACCAATCAACAGCAATTGTTTGACTAGATCTGTTTTGATAGAGATATCTACCAAATGGTCCTCTTCTGTAAGTTCCCATTTCAGTATACCAACCCAAGAATTGATGGTAGTTTTGCTTATTTAAATTGGTATAAATATTTAAATCGAGAATAGGGTTGTAGGCGCCACTTTCACTTACTGAAATTTGTGTCCCTTCGTCGTTGTGAATGTATTGATGGGTAAATTGATTTCTATTTTCAATTAAGCTTGATACTTTAGAATAATACAACTCTGCATTGAAAATGTTAATCATGATGGATTCAAATCCACTTTCCTTCTCAATATTGGTAATCCATACAAATTGCGAATCTGCTTGAACTATTCTAAAGTTATTGGGTATATCGATAGCAAATCCGTAATTGTTCATCAATAAATTCTCGACGCTATCTGAATATTGTCTTTGGGCAATTTTCGTTTTGGGGAAATATCCCTCAACACCCAAAAGACCTAAATTTTGATTGATTTGAATTAGAGCCAATTCAAAACTTTTGAAATTGGTTTTCAACCATTCGTCAATTTCTTGGTCAATGTCAATGACCAAAACCTTTTGGCCAATTCCCCAAACATTGTCATATAAATTGCCGTTGAAATTATTTTCGAATGCAATTTTGTTTTTTGAGGGAATTTGATCGCAAACGCTTGGTGTATTTTGATGGTTAAAAAACACCAAGATTCGTTCATTTAGATTTATGTCTTCATCAGTTTTAGGAGATGAAACAAGATAATTCAAAGATGACTCATAACGATCATCAACTGGCAAATGTTTGTCTTTTGAAGCGTTTTGTTCAATATAAGAACTGATGATTGATTCGTCTTCTGTTGAGGTATAAATTGAAATATTTCCAGATTTCGCTTGAATCAAATTATTTGAATTGGTGTTTTCGTTTGTATGATTACATGATACAAACCCTAAACATAAAATAAGTGCAAAAATAGACAGGATAGAATATTTAAAAATATTCATAGTATTTATCTATAATTTCTTTTGTGGCGGCCTCTAGATCTGTGTTTTTTCTGTTTTGAAAGTTTGATTTTAGTTCCAACAGCAATTTTGGTAGAACTCAAATTATTCATTGCTTTCAATTCTGCAACAGTCAAACCATTTGCCTTGGCAATTGAGTGAAGTGTTTGACCACGACGAACTACAAGTCGATTTGAACTCTTTTTGCTCAATTTGGCAGCATTTCTATCATTTCTACTTTGACGAACATATCGGCTAGATGTTCTATAGTTTGAATAGTAATTATATGGAGAACCAGCAATAGCGAATTCAGTAGCACTGTCTAAATTTTCAACAAAACTCATACTCGCCTCATAGGGCATAAGAACAGTGTTGTTGGTAGCAACACCCGTGTTTTGAGTAAGTAATTCACGGTTTGCATGAATGATTTCTTCGTGGCTATGTCCAATATATTGACAAACTTTACCCAAGTGAAGGGTTGTGTCGATTTTGGTAGGTACTAAAATTGCGCTAGAGTTGTTATGGCTCGCGTTGTAAGCATGTTCTGTGAAGTTTAACACATAGGCCATTGCTATAAATTTAGGCACATAGTTTTGTGTTTCCTTAGGCAAGTATGGCAATATTTGCCAATATGTTTTCTTTCCACCACCAGCTCTTTTAATGGCTTTGTTTACATTTCCTGGTCCGCAGTTATATGAAGCAATGCTCATTAACCAATCGTCAAATAGAAAGTAAGAATTTTTGAAGTATTCACTTGCTTTTTGGGTACTTGTTAAAATACTTTTTCGCTCATCAAGGTTATAATTGATTTTCATACCCATTGATTTGCCGGTGTATGGCATAAACTGCCATAGTCCTGTTGCACCGCACCAAGAAACCGCATTGGGATTCAAATTTGATTCAATAACCGAAACGTATTTTAATTCTACAGGAAGAGAATTTCTATCCAAAATTTCTTCAAAAATGGGGAAATACAAATTCATTCTTTCATGGATCATATTGTAGTATGATTCACCAAATCCCATTAAATACTTGATTTGACGTTCTACCAAATAGTGGAAATCCATGGGAATGGTTGTTCCCATCATTTTAACGTCTTCATCAAATTTCGCTTTTGTTATATAGTTTGTTGGTATGGCTTTAACTGGACTGTGGCTAGGAATTGAACTTAACAATTCGAAAGTTAAACTATCAATCCTACCAATGCTATTTGAAGCAGTTGCGGGCATCATTGGAGCTTGTCCATTTGCAATACCCACCGTCAAGGCCATTACACAAAATTTTATTGCATTTTTTAAAATCATCTCTTCTTTAATATTCCAATTGTGGCACAATTTACGATTAATTTTCGAAAACTCAATGAAATCAACGCTCTAACTATGTTTAATTTATGTTATATTTGTGGAAAACTAGGTCAGAATTTGTGTGTTTTTAGAATTTCTGACAATTAATTCATACATAAAATTAAAAATTAGTTATGCCTACTCAAATGTTCGGAAATCTTCAGGAAACATTGCCCGAAACGCAAACAAAATCCCTTTCACATCTGTTCAATGATCATTCAGTTTCTATTGGAATTCCTAAGGAATCTACTTTTCAGGAAAACCGTGTTCCATTAACGCCAGCTGCAGTTAAGTTTTTGAGTGAAAATGGTCATAGAATAGTTTTGGAAGCCGGTGCGGGTAAAAATGCTAATTTTTCAGACCACCAATTTAGCGAAGCAGGTGCCGAAATTACTTCCGACATTACCAAAGTATTTGGTTGCGATTCAATCTTGAAAATAGATCCGCCTACATCAAAAGAAATTGATTTGATGAAACCCGGTCAATTGCTAATTTCTGCATTGCAAATCAATCAACTTGATGCTGTATTGCTTAAGAAATTGATGGATAAAAAAATCAATGCAATGGCCTATGAGTTTTTGCAAGACGATTCTGGAGCTCTTCCAATTATTCGTGCAATGAGTGAAATTGCAGGAACTGCTTCCATTTTAATTGCTGCTGAATATTTGAACAATACCCATATTGGAAAAGGCGAACTTCTTGGCGGATTTGCTGGCGTGCCACCCACACAAGTTGTGGTAATTGGGGCCGGAGCGGTGGGTGAATTTGCAACCAAAGCAGCACTAGGATTGGGTGCCAATGTGAAAATTTTCGATAATAACATGTACCGATTGAGAAGAATTCAAAAGTCATTCGGATTTCATTTATATACCAGTACCATTCAACCCATAGTTTTAAGATCTGCACTAGAAAGAGCCGATGTAGTGATTGGTGCCTTAGCAGGAAATACCGCTCGTTGTCCAGTTGTGGTTTCTGAAGATATGGTCATGAATATGCGTCCCAACAGCGTGCTTATCGATGTTGCAATAGATAGAGGTGGCAATTTTGAAACCTCAGAATTGACAAATCACGAAAAGCCAATTTTCAAAAAACACGAAGTAATTCATTATTGTGTTCCAAATATCGCTTCTAGGGTGAGTAGAACAGCAAGTTATGCTTTAAGCAATGTATTTAGCCCCATGTTAGATGAGATGGCTCAGGCTGGTGGATTTGCGGATTTCTTAAGACTTAAACCGGGAATTAGAAAAGGTACGTATTTGTACAGAGGTAGTTTAACCAATAAAAGTTTGGCGGATAAGTTTGGAATCAAATACCACGACATGGATTTGATGATTGGAATGTTTATGTGAGATTAAATCTCAATAAACTTACAATCAATTCCGTGTGGTAAAAAATGATTTCTTACCCGTTCTGCGTTTGTGTCCGATACGAAAATTTGTCCGAACCTGTCTGAACAAACCATTTTCATGAGTTCGTTAGAGCGAGACTCATCTATCTTTTCGAAAATATCATCCAATAGCAACAAAGGATTATTTCCTGTCATAGATTTCAAATATTCGTATTGAGCAATTTTAAGGGAAATAACGAAAGTTTTTATTTGCCCTTGAGAACCAAATTTCCGAATGGGAATTTCATTAATCAAAAACTCTAAATCATCTTTGTGAATACCATCGGTGGTTCTCTGCGCAGCAATGTCATTTCTCAAGTTTTGCTGAAGCAATATTTCAATGTCAGTTTCTTCTAATTTACTTTTATACTTAATATTGCAATTTTCAGATGATCCACTTATTTCCTGATATGCTTGATTGAAAAATGGAATAAATTCTTC
>CANFLS010000046.1 GCA_947447955.1 Flavobacteriales bacterium
AATAGCCCTTTACTCGACAATACCACCATTGATGGAGCTAGCCATTTGTTAATTAATTTAACTTATGGAACCAACCAACCTAAAATGAGGGAAACAAAAGTAATTACGAATTTCCTACAAGACCAGGCAGGGAATGAAGCCCACCTTAAAATGGGGATTACGCACGATGATACCCTAGGTGATAATTTATCTGTTACGGTAATTGCAACTGGTTTTCACGGAAACAAAAAAACATATGTGTTGAACGAAGTTCAAGCGCAACCAATTGTTCAAACCACTGAAATCCCTCAAATGATTCAAATTGAAACAATTGTAGATAATAATACTTACATAAATATTCCAAATCACGTGCAGCAAATTGAAACCATTGTGCAACAGCCAACTTTCAATCCTGCGCCAGTTCCTCCAACAGTGACCGATATTTTTAATTCAAATCCTGTTGCAGAAGAACAAACATTTTCTCATCAAAGTATGCCTAGTAATTATGGCCAACAACCTCGCCATGATCTACATCGCACTGAAAGGGAATCATTACTAAATGATGAAAATATACCTTCCTTTTTAACAAAAAAGATTAATTTATATCAAGCACCTTCTAGTGCTGATGTAAATATTTCCAAATTCTCATTAAATGCAGATACTTCAAACGACGATCGTGATTTCACAATTCGTCCGAATAGACATCTGCATGATAATGTAGATTAAATAGTTGTCATATTTTGTTTGTGTTAAAATGGTCGCTCTAGGGCGACTATTTTTTTGCACTTACTTTTTCAAATAAAACTCCAAATATTGGTTGGCAACCATGTCAGATGCATAATGCTCTGTGGCAAATAAATTGCAGTTTTTGCAAATATTTTTGATAGATTCTTCATTGAGGGACAGATGCTTAGAAATAGCATTGGCTAAATTTGCAGAATCTAATTTTTCAGCCAAATAACCCGTTTCATTCGCCACAATCATTTCTGGAATACCACCAACAGAAAAAGCTGCTACAGGGATACCACAAGCCAAACTTTCCATAATTGTAGTTGGCAAATTTTCTTCATGAGAAGTAGTTACATAAATACTAGAACTCCAATATGCCATCCGCAAAATGGATAAATCTGAAACAAATCCCAAATGCTTCATTGGTACTTCTAAATTTAGTTCCATTGAACGAGAATCACCAATTACCAACGCTTGAATTTCTTTACCCTCCGACTTTAGCAATTTGCAGATTTCTTGAAACTCTTGAAATCCCTTTGCTGGATTGGTCAAATTGGCAGCTGAAAACATGAGCGTTGGAATACTTGGGTTTAAACCAAAGCTTGCTAATGATTCCAATTTTTCGGATAAAGATGCAGGTCGGAAATAATTTACATCTATGGGATTGGGAATCACCGTCATTTTCGACTTTTGATTATCATCTATAACTCCAGATAAATTTGCACGTTCTAACAGCCAGTTGCTTGGTAACGCAAATTTTATTTCCCCGTTTCCCCAAGTTTTGTGCTTTTTAGCAAAGACAATTGTAGACAAATCATTGTCACTTGGTGATTTTAAATATTGACAATTCCCACAACCATTTAAATAGTTATCGCAACCTCTTGGGTGATAACATCCCCCTGTAAAAGGCCACATATCGTGGCTTGTCCAAACGATTGTTTTATTCGTTTGAATTAAGGATTTAACTCTTTCTAAAGACAAAAAGCCTTTATTCACCCAATGCAGATGAATAATATCGGCATTCTGTACTTGAGGTATTTTCGTGATATCAATTCCAAACGGAGCATGGCTAAAAGCAAACCGAATGGTTTTGTTTTTCTCAAATCTCAGAAAATCCAATTTCTCTAAGGCATGCTTTGCGAAAGCAATCTTACGGTTAATCCAGCTATTGGCCCAAAGCAAATAATCGCCTGATGGTCCCTCAAAAACCAGATGAACAGAATTGACTCCTTTTATGTTATTAAGTGATTCTGAAAGTCGTTGCGCTGCCACGAAAGCACCTCCAGCAGGAGAAGCATTTAAGTGAACTATTCGCAACGTTTTGTCCATTATCGAGCAACAGAGTGAGAAGTATTCTCGGCTTTCAATTTTTTAGATAATTTCAAGGCCAAGAAAAACAAACCGCACACAAGTGAACCGGCTACAACAAAAGGCAATTCTTTAGAATTTGCATATAAAAAAGAGGCGATCAAAGGCCCTACAACTCTTGACAATGACGACAAACTTTGAAGTGATCCTAGCATAGTTCCTTGGGCTTGTGGTGGCGTATTGATTGAAACCAAAGCATTGATAGATGTCATTAAAAGACCATTTCCAACTGAAAGCAATAAGATTGCGATTCCTTGGTTTACATAAAACCAATCAAGATTTGGTGGCAAAGGAATAATTGCCAAACCGATACCCACCATGGGGCAACCCAACAGCAACATCTTTTTAAGTCCTAATTTTTTTGAGAATACGCCAATCAATAAACCTTGCACTATGGCACCGGCAATACCTATTACCCCAAATATTTTACCAACTTGCATTTCGTTAAGGCCATATTTTTCTTTCCAAAGTACGCTACCATTCACTTGCATCATGCTAAATGCCATGATATATATAAAGTTTATCAGAAAAAGTTCTCCAATGACTTCCATATTCCAAACTTGGAACATTCCCTTAAAGGTGTCAGACGCTTTACGTCTGTGGCCTGATCGATTGGTATTGCTTTCTGGCAAAAACACGAAAGCGAGAATAAAGTTCAACACACACAAAGCGGCGGTAAATGTTCCTACATAGTACAAGCCTCCTTTGCTGAATAACAACCCACCTATTGGGGGGCCAAACACAAATCCAAGTCCAAAGGCTGCCCCAATGATTCCCATTTTCTTGGCTCTATCGGCTGGTTCAGTAATATCTGCAATATAGGCTTGAGCTGCAGAAATATTGGCACTTCCAAATCCCGAAATAATTCGAGCAAGGAGTAAAATCATAAAATTACCGGCAAAACCGAAAATATAATACCCAACAGCATTTACCAAAATACTACCCAAGATGATGGGTCTTCTCCCTATTCTATCAGACAAGGAACCAAACAAGGGTGCAAATAAAAATTGAATGATTGAAAAAGCAGCCGCAGTAATGCCGACTGCGTAATCAGGATTAAACGACATGTGGCTAGTAATGGCCATCGTTTTTGCCAAATTTGGCAAAATAGGAATTACAATTCCAAAGCCTAAGAGGTCTATGAAAATTGTTAAAAACAATGTCGCTATACGTTTATCTTTCATATTGAGAATATCTTTCTAGTTTTTGATTTATCCAACTTTCAGAAATTGGAATATATAATTGGTTTCTGGCTTGGTCTAAGGTTTCAACCAATGTATTAATCACCAAACTGTCATTGGTCAATTCACCAATTTTAAATTGCGAGATGGCTTGTTCTTGGGTAATCACTTTTGATGAATTACAAAAAGGAATCCAAAGCAACATTCTTTGAAAAAAGTCGATATTGGTTTGACTCAACAAACGAAAAACCTTATCAATACTACATCCTGAAGGAGATTCTTTTGATTCATCAACTGCAATTATAACAATACTTTCGTGAATAATTTCAAAACCGGCAGTTAGTTCAGAACCATGAGATTTCCATTGCTCTGTAAATGACCGCATAAGAAATGAAATATCATGAATTTCGCTTTCTGTCAGCAACCTATTGGCTGCAAATACCCAAACACGTGAAGAACCGGGTAAATTAGCAATGAGCATAATTAATTATTGGCATTGATTAATTCAGCAATATCCATTACTTGAATATCATTTTCTTTTTCAAAGTGTTTGGTTCCATCACGCATCATGGTCATGCAGAATGGACAATTCACGGCAATAATTTCGGCGCCAGTTTCAATTGCCTCTTCCACCCTTTCAATATTCACTTCTTTTTTGCCATTTTCGGCTTCTTTGAACATTTGAGCTCCACCCGCACCGCAGCAGAAACCATTGGTTTTGCAACGTTTCATTTCAACTAGATCGGCGTCTAAGCGTTCCATTACCATTCTTGGAGCTTCATAAATTCCGTTGGATCTTCCTAGGTAACAGCTATCGTGATACGTTATTTTTTTGCCTTTGAAAGCACCACCTTCAATAGACAATCTTCCGCTATCTAACAATTCATTGATAAATTGCGTATGGTGAACAACATCATAATTGCCACCTAGATTTGGATATTCGTTTTTTAATGTATTATAGCAATGTGGACAAGCAGTTACAATTCTTTTCACACTGTAACCGTTGAGTATTTCAATATTTTGCATGGCCTGCATTTGAAAAAGGAATTCATTTCCGGCGCGTTTTGCAGGATCACCTGTGCAACCTTCTTCTGCTCCTAGTATAGCAAAACTAACATTGGCTTTATTCAGAATTTCCGCAAACGCTTTACTTACTCTTTGCGCACGTTCATCATAGCTACCAGCACAGCCTACCCAAAATAATATTTCTGGAGTCGTGCCTTCTTGAATATAGGATTGTAGGGTTTTAATTACTGCCATAATTGTTGCAATTTCGTAAATAACATCCAACCTACATAATCAATTTTCCCATAAGTGTGGATAGTTTTAAAAAAGCATAAAAAAAGGCCCCGTGAGAGACCTTTCTGAATTCGACAAAATTCTTTAATATCCAGATCCACCTAAGCCTATTGGCTCGCGATATGGTACAACTAATAAAGGACAAGTGGCATCTTCACAAATTTTTTGAATCGCGCTCACTCTCAATATTCCTTCGCTGTTTCCCATAACAGTAATCCATTTACTCCTCAAATTGTTTGTGTGCTCAATTACAGCGCCAACAACTTCAGCATTCACACCCAAATCTACAACCTTGGTTCTCAAACCTTTTTCAACCATGTAATTATTGCCTTGAATAGCAAAAACATGACTCATTTTGGCATCATCACCTTTGTCAGATTTTTTAACTTCCAATACTGTCACATTTGAGTAAAATAACTTTGCCCAATGTGAAGCTGGTGAGAATTTCTGACGGGTTTCTGAACTTGAGTCTACAGGAACTACCAAATCTACCGGCGTTTGCCATTTGGCATTCTGATTTAAAAACAACATGTTGCAATCAAGCTTATCTACCTTGGCACTCATTCCTCCACCTAATAGACCCGCTTTGGCTGGTGTAGCACCAACTACAACAAAAGTTGCTTTTAACTTTTCTACCGCTTGCGCAAGTCCTTTCCAAAAATTACCCGGAAATTTTGAGATTTCTAATTGAACACCATGTTTCAACTTGAAATCTTTTACTACATCCTCTTCACTTCCACTTCCTAATAAAGCAGACTCCTCGGTCAAAATGTAGTGTAACGAAGAATTACTTTTGCGTGCAATTGCAACTGCAGCCTGTAAAGTTTCCTCTGAATTAACAGTTTTGTCGAATGAAAATAAAATTTTTGTAGCAGTTTTGTCCATAGGCTATTTAATTTGTAACAAAGTACGCAACTTTTTCTAATTAAATCAAATTAATATTTCATGAACACAATATTGTATATCAACAAATTAAAGATTAACGTTATCTTAATATTCTTTTTGAGTGTCAATTTTACACTTGCTCAATCTTATAGAGGACTTTCTGTGCTCTCAGAAAATGAAATTTGGGCCTCTGGTTCTAAAGGAACGGTTGTTCACACTGTAAATGGGGGAACTTCATTTGATACCCTTTCACCAAAGGGGTTTGGCAGAAAAGATTTCAGAGATATTCAGGCATTTAATTCCCAATCTGCTCTAATCATGAGCGCCGGCGACAGTGCAGTTTTTCTAAAAACCACCAACCATGGAAAATCATGGAAAGTGGTATACCAAGATAATCGACCTGGCATCTTTTTCGATGTCATTGAAATCAACCCCAAAAACGGTGTTGGAATTGCATTGGGTGATCCCCTTCCCGATTCGTTATTTTATCCCTCATTAAAAAACTCAACCGAAAAACATTTTGTTGCATTATATACCATAGATTTTGGAGACCATTGGGCGCCATTGCCAAATGGAACATGGAATTTGGCAACAGATAATCTTTCATCTATGTTTGCCGCCAGCGGAACGTCATTGGTTTACAATAAACTAGATATACAATTTAGCCAAATGCAACCAATGATCAACATGGATTTCTATTTTGCAGGTGGAGGTAATTCATCGGGACAAGTACGACAAGTCATTTTCTCTTTTAATGCTACGAACCTCGCAAAAACATTTGAATACTTGTCTTTTCCCTATCAACTCAATTTCCCTTCAGGCGATGGATGGGGAATTTATGGCATGCAATTAATTGACAACCATCTATTTTGTACCGGAGGACATTGGAAATTCCCAAACACCAAAGATTCATTTTCATATATCATTGATTTAACCAAAGTCACTTATTCCCTTAAAACCAAAAAAATCGATTCTAAAATTGCAGTTAACAATCATCTCATTCCTCAAAATGGATATCGCAGTGGAATTTATATGTACCAACCTACAAATTCAAGAAAATATAAGTTCATTGGTGTTTCTGTGGGTTCAAATGGGATTGACAAATTAGAAATCCCTCAAAATAGTCCTTCAAAAATGACAACTACTTCTTTAATGAATCATCCATATAAAGACTTGAAAGGAGTAAATTCTTGTAAAGGAATAGGCAAATCGATTTGGGTTGTTGGAAATAAGGGCTTGATATTTCGTTTAAATACAGCTCAACTATTTGGAAATTTATAAATCACCAAAAAATTCATTGAAATTTGAAAGCTTCAAATGAAAACTTATTTAGAAAATAAGTTGTATTTCAGGATGCAATAAATTGCGCGGAACCCGTCTTTGGCACCAATTTTCTTACCTTCTTCGAAGGTGCGGCCATAATAACTAATTCCAACTTCGTAAATTCTCACATTGGGAATTCGTGCAACTTTGGCAGTAACTTCTGGTTCGAATCCGAAACGTTTTTCCTTTAAATGTAAACTTTGAACAATTTCCCTACGAAACATTTTGTAACATGTTTCCATGTCTGTTAAATTCAAATTGGTGAACATATTGCTTAAAAATGTCAAGAATTTATTTCCAATACTGTGCCAGAAAAACAAAATCCTATGTGGCTTCCCACCCATAAATCGGCTACCAAAAACCACGTCTGCAACGTCGTCATGAATTGGTTTTAGAAGGATATTAAATTCATTGGGATCATACTCTAAATCGGCATCTTGAATCACAACCACATCGCCGGTTGCTTTTTTAATACCGGTATGCAAAGCTGCTCCTTTTCCTTGATTTACTTCATGTTGAAACAACTGAATATTCACCGCAGGATGGTCGTTTTTATAAGCGTTTAGAATTTCCCAAGTATTGTCTTTAGAGCAATCGTTTACAACAATAATTTCTTTCTCATATCCCCCAATTAATTGAACAGTTTGAATTTTGTCCAAAATATGATGAATGGTTGGACCTTCATTATAGGCAGGGATCACGATAGAAAGGGTTTTCATAAAATACAAAAGTAAAGTACTTTCGTTCAAACTTCAAATTTGTGATTAAATTAACAGACCAAAGAGTTGCGATTTTCGCGAATCAAATTACAATTTCAACTTCTAAAAGTCCTGGAACCAAATAGATTTTACCGGTTTGATCTTCCACGCAACGGTATCTGCTTCTCATTTTTTCAAGCTTTCTAAATACCCTTCCATCTTTTGTTTTAAACAAGGTTTGCATTGGAACTGACTCAACCAAAACCATATGATCGGGCCGATCATCGTAATTTCTTAGTGTCTTAAATAAAAATGGATCAGTACAACTGCTGGCTTTGGGATTTTTCAAATAGCGTTGTAAAGCGCCTTGAACATCATTTGGCAAAATGGTTTCGTGCAACATGGGTTTGGTAACCACCTGAAACTCTTGCTTCCATTCAAGTCCATGAGGTTGCACCTTAAATCCTCGTTTTTCAAAATTAATCAAATGTGCAGTTTCGTGTAAAAATGTAACTAGAAACGCATATTTATTTAAATCCTTGTTAATGGAAATTCGGTGTGCTTCTCCGGGTTGCGGCGGTCTATAATCGCCTAATTTGGTGGCTCTTGGTTTTTTGATTCTCAACTGAATACCATACTTCCATAAAATATCATGCGCGTAATCTGCACTTCCCTCAGGAAGGTATTTTTGTAGAATAACGAGCAGTTCAGAGTTTGCCACAGACTATTTTTTTAATTTATCTTGGATAATACTGGCAATATGTTTTCCAATAGACAATGAACTGGTTGCGGCCGGACTTGGTGCATTCAATACGTGCACAAACATTTCGCTTTCTTGGATGTAGAAATCGTCAATCAAGCCACCGTCTTTGTCGCAGGCTTGCGCCCTAACCCCTGCTCCTGCAGGTTCCAAATCATCTTCTTGAACCATAGGAACCAAACCTTGCAAGGCCTTGGTAAAGGCTCTTTTTGAGAACGATCGATAATACTCACCCAAACCAGTTTTATAATATTTCAAGGCAACTTTTCTAAATCCACGCCAAAAAATACTCTCCCAAAACTCTGACCAATTGAAATCGGTTTTCTTATATCCTTCTCTTTTAAATGCAAACACTGCATTCGGTCCAGCTTCAATTTCACCTGTAATTCTGCGGGTAAAATGAACTCCCAAAAACGGAAAATTGGCATCTGGAACTGGATAAATCAAATTCTTCACCAAGCCAGCCTTCTCATGTTTGAGGCTGAAATATTCTCCCCTAAATGGAATGATTTTTAGGTTTAATTTCTCTCCAGCCAACTCCGCAATTTTATCGCAATACAATCCTGCACAGTTTACTATGAGGTTACCTACATATTGATTGTTATTCGCAGTTTGAATGATGGCAGATGTTTCATCTTGAGAAATTTTAACAACCTTGGCATTAAATTCAATTTTGGCATTAACAAAAGCCAGAATCTTTTCCTTCAACTTTAAACTCACCAATTTGTAATCTACAATGCCTGTTTGAGGAACGAAAATCCCTTTAATTCCAATACAATTAGGCTCGTAAATTTTTATCTCATCAGCATTTAAATATTTCATACCAGACAATCCATTTTGAATTCCGCGTTGGTATAAAGTTTCGAGCGCAGGAATTTCAGCAGGTTTTGTTGCCACAATAATTTTGCCACAAAGGTCGAATGGAATGCCTTCTTGTTTGCAAAAATTGATGAGCATATGATATCCCTCCATACAATTCAGGGCTTTCAAACTCCCTGGTTTGTAATATATTCCAGAGTGAATCACACCACTGTTGTTGCCCGTTTGATGAACTGCCTCATGGGTTTCTTTTTCAAGCAAAGTCAAATGCAACAGCGGATTATTTTGAAGCAAGGTATAAGCAGTTGCCAAACCTACAATTCCACCACCAATAATAATTACATCGCTTTTCATCATCACAAAAATAGTTTGATTGGTTTGTTTTACAGCAAATATGAAATTTGTTTTTATTCTTTTGAGGGACATTTTATCAACTTTTAATTTCAGTCAACCCAGAAACGTGCAAATTGCTTTTTGCAAAATTATTTACGAAATTAGAAGAACAATAGGAGAAAGACACCGTGAAAGAGCTAGTAATTCAACAATTCTGGAATGCCAAAATGGTATATGGCAAACAACTAAAAACCACCGACAATCAATCAATTATCATTCTTAATTTTGGCAAACTCAACCATGCCCAAGGCCCTGATTTCCTTGAGGCTGAAGTTGAAATTGACGGAGTAAGAAATTACGGAGCAATTGAAATTCATGTCGATGCCAGTGACTGGTTCAAACACAAGCATGAAAGTGACGAAAAATACACTTCCGTCATTTTACACGTGGTATGGAAAAATGATAAAGATGCCTTTGATAAAACGGGCAGAATACTGCCAATTTTAGAGTTGAGAAATTATTTCACCAAAAAAGAATTGCAAAATTCGCAATTTATTAGCACGTTAAATGGTGAATTTCCTTGTCAGCAATTTCAAAATAAAGTTTTATTGTCTGACAAATACCAACAACTCACTTTTGCCCAAGCCGAAAGATGGAACCGCAAAGCCGACGAAGTAATTGTAAATCACCATAAATTTAAAGGCGACTGGCAAAAAACCATCATGGTGCAATTTGCCAAATATTGGGTTGATGTCCAAAACAGAGAATCGATGATTTGGTTGGCAGAACATTCGGAATTAAATAGAATGCAACGATTTTCGCACCATGAAATGTTAGCCTATTGGCTTGGGCGAAGTCAACTTAAATTAGATAACCAAGTTGTTCAATCAAAAGAATCAAAACTCATTGAAACCTATGTATTTCTTCAGAGGAAATTTGACATTGAAACCCCAAAACTAAATTGGTATTTTGGCAAGGTAAGACCACACGCTTTTCCCAATGTGAGAATTTGGCAATGGGCGCAATGGTTGATTCAAAATGAATGTAACTTATCGCATTGGTTAGAATTGAAATCATACGAAGAATTGGTTAAGGCTTTGGGTGCTTCAAGTGAATGGATCAATCACAAAAGCAATGAAACAGAAATTGTTATTAATGGAATGCAACATATACAACAACTGATTATCAATGCCGTGATTCCTATTTGGTTGGCGTATGGGAAACTCCATCACAACCAAACCATTACAGACCATAGCTTTCAAATTCTTGAACGTATTTCTCCAGAAACAAACAGCATTACCCGTAAAATGAACTGGTTGATGATCATGAACAACAGTGCAAAAAACAGCCAACAACTAATGGCTCAATTTGAACATTTTTGCAAACCAAAGAAATGTTTAGAATGTATGATTGGGCAAACGATTTTAAGGTAACTCTCTAAAAATCAATTTGAGAACACTTCCGTTTCAAGTGTGGTGTGTTGCACCCTATGTTTTTTAAGCATGATTCGCATTTTCTCTTTGATTTCTTCCTGGTTAGATAGCGTTTGCTCATTTTCTAATACGATTGTGGCAGTAAGTGCATTCCTTGTTGTGCTTATTGCCCACAAATGGAAATTCCTGATATGCCTTACTCCTTCTAACGATTCTAGCTCTTCTTGAATTGAAATGGTATCCAATCCCTCCGGAACACCGTCTAAACTCAATTTCAGGCTATTGCTGAACAATGATAACGTACCCCAAAGAATTACAAAACAAATACCCAAACCTAATACTGGATCTATCCATTGCCATCCCCATAAATTCATTGCAAGTCCACCAAAAACAACCGCCAAGGAAACCAAAGCATCGGCTGCCATATGTAAAAACGCGGCCCTGTTATTTAATTCATTGCTTCTAACAAACATCAGCGCGGTTACTGTATTGATGATAACGCCAATTCCTGCAACAATACTCACAATCATTCCATCGGGATGGCTGGGGACTTTTAATCGCGCTACAGCGTCAAATCCCATCGATCCAACAGCTATGAAGAGCAACACACAATTCGCCAAAGAAGCCAAAATGGTTCCTTTGCTAAATCCATAGGTATATTGGGAGGAGGGACTTTTGGTTGCCATTTTAAAGGCAAACCAACTTATGATCAAACCAGCAACATCACCAAGGTTATGCCAGGCATCTGCTAATAATGAGAGAGAATTTATTTGATATCCAAAACCAAGTTCAATCAACACAAAGGCGAAATTGAGAATAATTCCTATTAGGAATTTCCTACCCATTTCTAAGTGGTGATCGTGATGGTCGTGGTTATGCATTAAAGCCCAAGAACCTTTTCTTGAGGGTTTTTACCGTCAAGCATCATTTCAGGGTTTTCGAGAAGATTTTTCACTCTTACCAAGAAACTTACACTTTCACGTCCGTCGATAATACGGTGATCGTAAGAAAGAGCCAAATACATCATTGGACGAATCACAACTTGACCATTTTCAGCAATTGGGCGTTCAATGATATTGTGCATACCCAAGATACCAGATTGAGGTTGGTTAATAATTGGAGTAGACATCATTGATCCAAACACACCACCATTTGTAATGGTGAAAGTACCGCCTGTCATTTCGTCGATGGTTAATTTATTATCACGTGCTTTACCTGCAAGGCGTTTCACTTCCTTTTCAATTTCATCAAGCGACATATTTTCAGCAGAACGAATTACAGGAACCACCAAACCTTTCGGGGCGCTTACAGCAATAGAAATATCGCAATAGTCGTGGTAAACAATTTCTTCGCCTTCAATTGAAGCATTTACTGCAGGCCAATCTTGTAAAGCAATACAAACGGCGCGGGTAAAGAAGCTCATAAAGCCTAGACCTACACCAAATTGTTCTTCAAAACGTTTTTTATATTTTGCACGTAAATCCATTACTGGCTTCATGTTTACTTCATTGAAAGTAGTTAACATGGCTGTTTCATTTTTGGAAGCTACCAAACGTTTAGAAACAGTTTTACGCAAATTGCTCATTTTTTCTCTACGTGCATTTCTGCCGGTAGATTTAGAACCAGATTGTTTTACCCCGCCAATTTTAACGATGGCTTCAAGTGCATCTAATTTGGTGATTTTACCATTAGAGCCAGTGCCTTTAACTTGAGATGCATCAATGCCATACTCTTGAAGCAATTGCAAAGCCATTGGCGAAGCAAGTACATCAGAAGCAACAACCATAGCAGGTTTCGCATCAGCAACAGGAGCTGCTGCTTTCGCAGGAGCCGCTTTTTCTTCTTTTACTGCAGCTACAGGAGCGGCAGTTGGAGTTGCAGAAGCAGGTCTTGCAGCCTCTGTATTAATTACAGCTATTACAGTATTAATGGCAATGGTATCGCCAATATTACCAATTAGTTTTTCAACAACGCCAGCTTTTTCAGCATTCACTTCAAAAGTAGCTTTGTCGCTTTCAAATTCAGCAATTGGGGCATCCATTTCAACCCAATCACCTTCTTTCACTAACCAATTAGCAATGGTTACTTCACTTACGGATTCGCCCGGTGCGGGCACGATAATTTCAATGGCCATAGTTTGAGGCAAAAAATATTTGCAAAGTTAAGGTTTTTAAGTTGTGATTGCAGAATTATCTCAACAAAAGCAATAACATATATGTTATTTACTCAACAAACATAAAAAAAGGGGCATAAAGCCCCTTTTTAGTTATATTTTAATATTGTTTAATTGAAAAGCATGTAACTCATTCCCAAGTGCAACTGGTAGTACCAATCGTTTAAGCCATTTGTTGAACGTGGTATGTTAGCTCCAATTAAACTTTTCATGCTAGAGCCCGTAATTTTATTCATATCTGCCTGCGTAATGTTATCAAATTGCTTGTACGCAGATTCAACCATTTTATTGTAATCACCACCAAACCAAAGTCCAGGACCAAAGTCATCTAAGTAATCTGTTGAAGTATAAGCTACCTTCATTTCACCTTTAACAGCAAAACGCTTCATTAAATATGTCAAACTAAACGAAGTTCCAACATTAAAGGCAATAGCACTATATTGTGATTTACCCGGTAAGAAATTTTGTCCTTCAGAACCCAAATCACGTAAATTCCACAAATGTTCAGTGTTCATTCTTTCTTCGTACGCACTTCTCGTTTCATTATTTCTCTGACTTGTATATGCATATCTATAAGGTGTAAAGTACAAAACTCCCAAACTCAAACCAATACTTGGTATAAGTTTAGAATTTTTTCCTTCGTCAATTTTGTAAGCACGCAAATGCCATAATCCTTCGAACTCCAATATCCCCATTTTGGTAACAAAATGTACTGGATAAGAGTTAGGTGAAACTTTCACTTCATTATATGCACTATCAAATGACATCAATGGTTTTGATCCAGAAAACAATCCAATTGCAAATAAATTATGCATTGAAACTGAAGAATAATAGCCGCTAATTTTCATACTAAATCTCGAGTTTAAATTAAACTGCTGATACAAACCAAAGCTTAATTCAATGGTAGAAGGGAATAATTTTTCACCATATTTCGCTTTGATATCTCCACCGCCGTATATAGCACCACCGCCCCAAACACCAAGTTCCCAAGTATTTAATTTTTTAACTACTTCACCTTTCCCTTTGAAGGTAGGTAAATTCAAATTCAAACCAATTACATCAGATTGTTCTTGACCTGCTCCATCAATTTTTTTCTCATTTAAAAATTTATTGTATTGGGCAGTATCAATTTTTGACAATTCTAATAATTTATCATTGTTTAAAATAAACTTAGGAATATTTACTTGTTGACCGTTTGCCAAAATTCCTTTGGCAGGTACACCCTGTAAATAATTCAATTGAATGGTATCACCTTTTCTTGTGGTGGTATAATCTACTTTATTTCCAGCAGAATCAAGTAGTTTGGTAAATGAAGGGTTTCCAATTACCGTCATTTTAACCTGACCAAAATTATGCGCAATACTTTTAATAACATCTGATGAACCGCTTTCATTCATTGATAATTTCTTGTCAACAACAATGGCAGGGATTCTATTATCCGTATGCTTGTCGTAAATGATATCTTCAGTTGTATTAGATTGATAAATCTTATCTATATTCATCGAAAAAGATCCGTTACCAGCAGTAGACACACCCACAGGGCTTGATCCAGCATAGTTTCTAGTAAAACTTAAAGAACCAACTTTAATATTAGATGATTTATAAAGTGAAGCAAAATCAAAATGTAATAACCCAAGAGCATTTACATTTCCAGTTACATTATTGTCTGAAAAACTTAAATTATCTATATTGTATTGAATGCCGTCTGAACCAACATTTTCCAACAAAATTCCGGCGCTATTGTTGATGAAAGTACTGTTTTCAATTGTAAAATCAATTTTTCTTCCATCTCGTAAATCTGTTAATGGAGAAGCCACATAAATTAATGGTTCACCAGAAATAGAATTCCAAACTGCAATATTTTTCAAGGAAATTTCTTTTCTATGCCAAAAAGGATCAAATCTCAATGGTTGTATTAAACATTCAA
>CANFLS010000047.1 GCA_947447955.1 Flavobacteriales bacterium
GGGATGTATTCACAAGCAAGTGGCCGTTGAGTTTAACTACTATAAAGTGACCGAAGGTGCAGTGGAAAACAGCGATGAAAACATTGTTTATAGGCAAGTTTATCCATTTCAAGTGCGCACTTTCGACGACCGCTATTATTTGGTGGGGATACAAGTTGGACGGGAAATTAAGGCTGAGAACATTCAGCACTTCCCTATTGACCGCATTCACCGCCGGGTTGACATTGCGCTTGATGAAAACACCGACGAGCCCCTTTCGTTCAACTGGATGAAATTTCTACAACAGACCGATTTTGCAAACCACTACAAACACTGCATTGGCATGTACCGCGAGTTTGGGAAAGAGGCCCAACCGATCACTGTTTACCGTTGGTTCACGGGCTGGGCAGCCAGCCAGGTTCAGGCGGTTCCGATACACCCATCGCAACAGATTGTACAAAAATCTGGCGGCGACATCCGCATCCAACTGTTCGTTTACAACACCCCCGATTTGCAGAATGTGTTCCGAAAATTTGGTGAGTTTAGTTGGGAGTAAACTTGTCGGAAATTCCGACGAGTTGGAAACAATTAGCAAAACTTGTAAATTTTGCAAGTTTTGATGATTTATGACAATAAACAGGTATTTTATTTTAAGTTACTTTGCAAGTGGTATGTCGGAAATTCCGACGAACCACTTTGTTCTAGATTTCAGCATTGAAATTGAATTAAAATTAAATATTCCTTTATTTGACTTTAAATGGCAGAATATTTTTGTCTAATGTTTTTGAGTAACCATAATATTTTCATAGTTTTGAGTTGTTTGTTATTTATTAAAGATTAAAGAATCAAACCGAAACAAAATGAAGGAAAGCGAAGAAATCACACAAGCACTTTTACAATTTAGAAATGAAAGAGATTGGGAACAATTTCACAATCCTAAAGATTTGGCATTGGCTTTAAGCATTGAATCTGCTGAACTTTTAGAATTGTTTCTTTGGAAGAAATCAGAGGAAGCAAACATTGAAAAAGTTAAAGAAGAACTGGCCGATGTTTTTTCATTTGCCTTTTTACTTGCTGAAAAATATGGATTTGATGTGAAGGAAATTGTACTTGATAAAATCAAAACCAATGGACAAAAATATCCAATAGACAAATCAAAAGGAACAGCCAAAAAATACGATGAGTTATAACCAAGATTTTGAATTATCGATTCAAGTATCCCAGCCCTATCCGTTTAATCTTGAATCTATAAAGGAAATCGAAAAAAATGAATGGGTTAAGAATCAATGGCCGCTTGTATATTTTTTGAAAAATGAAGGATTGAGTGAAGCATACATAGGTGAATCAAATAATGCATCTTCAAGGTTAAAAAATCATTTGGCGAACCCTGAAAAAGCAATATTCCAAACTGTCAATATCATTGGCAGCGATAAATTTAACAAATCGGCAACTTTGGACCTCGAGTCTAGACTTATACAGTACATAAATGCAGAAGGAACATTTAAAACTAAGAATTTAAATCTTGGTCATCAAAATCACAACTATTATCAACAAGATTTATATAAGAATTTATTTAATACAGTTTGGCAACAGTTAAGGGATAAGAAAATTGTTTCTAAAACACTTGAGGAAATTGAGAATTCAGAATTATTCAAGTATTCACCTTACAAGTCACTAAACCATGATCAGTATAAATCTGTTTTAGAAATACTGACAAACATTAATAACTCACAAGGAAATTCAATATTTGTTAGTGGTAGCGCAGGTACTGGAAAAACAATTTTGGCAACATATCTTTTGAAATTATTGGTAAGTGATGTGAACAATATTGAGGATTCAGAAATTAACGAAGATGACATTTACGAGATTAATCTAATTAAAGAATTTCAAAAAAAATATCCCAATGCGAAAATTGGTTTTGTGATAGCAATGACTCCTTTACGCGAAACAATTAAAAAAGTATTTAGTAGTGTTCCCGGATTAAAGAAGCAAATGGTTATGTCTCCCTCTGAAACTTTCAAATTAGGAAAAAAATACGATTTATTAATTGTAGATGAAGCACATAGACTGAGACAATACAGAAATATCAGCTGGAGAGGTGAATTCAAGAAAAAGAATCAATTATTAGGTCTTGGCGATGAGGGAAATGAATTAGATTGGATTATGGCGAATAGTCACAATCAAATTTTCTTTTACGACGCTGCGCAATCCGTAAAACCTTCTGATATAGATGAAATAAGATTCACTGAACTTAAAAACAATCCGGCTACCCTAAATTTAAGTCTCAAATCTCAAATGAGAACCAAAGGTGGCAATGATTATATTACTTTTATTGACAAACTATTGAGTTGCAAATTAGATCAGAAGCCTGAATTGCCACCAGATTTTGAACTTGAATATTTTGATCACTTCTCTTCCCTCTTCAATAGATTGAAAATAAAAGAGGCTGAATATGGTCTTTGCAGGATGATCGCTGGATATTCTTGGGAATGGATGTCCGATCCAAAGCGAAATGAAAATCTTGATTTAAATGCCACAGATATTACACTTGATGGCATGGAATTTCAGTGGAATAAAACATACAATGATTGGATTACCTCAGAAAATGCTTTTGAACAAATTGGATGTATACATACTACCCAAGGTTATGATTTAAACTATGCAGCCATCATTTTTGGCTTAGAAATCGACTATGATCCTATATTAAAAGAAATTGTAATAGATAAATCAAAATATTTCGACAAGTATGGCAAAAATGGAGTAAGTGACATTAATGACCTAAAGGCATATATTGTAAATATTTATAAAACAATTCTTTACAGAGGAATTAAAGGAGTCTATATATATGCTTGCAACGATAATTTAAAGGAGTATTTTAAAAAGCATTTAGATTTTAGTGATGAAAAAATCGGATTTGATGTAAATCTAAATAGCCCAAGAATCATCGCTTTTGAATTTGTAAAACCGTTTGTTAATGCTGTTCCAATTTATGACATAAAAGTTGCAGCCGGCAATTTTTCGGAACCCCAATTTTATGAAGAATTCCAATGGGCCGAGTTACCAATGCAAGTAAGTCCTAAAAAAGGTTATTTCATTGCTCAAGTGATTGGCGAATCTATGAATAAAAAAATACCAAATGGTTCTTATTGTCTATTTGAGGAATATAAGGCTGGAAGCAGAAATGGAGAAATTGTACTTGCGGAATGCACAAGTATTCAGGATGGCGATTATGGATCTGGATACACAATTAAGAAATATAGCAGTACAAAAACCTATTCTGAAGATAGCTATAGCCATAAATCAATTATTCTTGAACCTTTAAGTTATGATGAATCTTATGAGAGTATAGTTTTAACAGATGATGAAACTAATAAGTTTTCAGTTAAAGGGATTTTTAAAAGAGTTTTGAATTGGATTTAAAGATTAATCTTTGATTTTGGAATTTATTACCGAGTTTTTAATTTGGATCTTGAAAAATTTGCAATTTATAAAATCAACTCAAATGTTTTTAATAGTCCTATTCATTACTTTGATTTAACACCGAAGCAATGAAAATTAAACAAAACAAGCATATAACAGCGGGTTCATCGTCTTGAAAATTGAATTATTTCATTTAAGGGGAATTAAATTCAAAATTTCACTTTGTAATCCTTTCGCTTTGGACACATTCTGCTCCAATCGCATGATTTACAAATTTTATCTTGACTTGCATCTCGTTTAAAGGTCGCCTTGGTGATGCCTTGCAAAGCATAACTCAATTTCTCTTTAGCTGTATCTAATGCAGCTGGAGCGGTTTGGATATCAATACGTTCATTTTTATCTGTATCAATAAAATGAATGAGTGCTTTTTGAGTATTGATACCTAATACTTCCTGTGCAGCAATGGTATATAGTTGAACCTGCAACTCATATTTATGCATCAAGTCATTGTCAGCTTTACCAGTTTTGAAGTCAATAACTTCTAACACCGTTTCATCACCATCTACACGTTTAATCATATCTATAGAACCAGCAATTAAAGCATTTTCAAATTCTAGTTCAAAATGCCTTTCCGTTTTTACAGAAAGCGAGAAATCCTTCTCCCACATTTGCACATATTTGTTAAGACTTTTCATAGCAGCAACTTTAAGACGTTCCGAAACTGAGTCAGAAGCGTACCTCAGATAGAAATGCTGTTCAATCATTTTAGAAATTTTCGTTTTACTCGGGATTTTACCGGTATTTTCATATTCCTTGTGCAGCAAATTAATTACGTTGTGAACTTGCTTTCCAAAACCTAAAGCAGGAACTAGTTCTGGATTGAAACCATAGATAAAGCGCATTTTATAATCGTAACCACAATTGATATAATAAGCTAGTTCACTATAGCTTGTCGGGAAACTGGTTTCTTCAAAATTGCCATCTACTCTGCAAGGCTTGCGCTTCGTTGGATCTTTAATTTCTGTTGTAATAAAATGAGTATTTGGTATTTCATCGAAGAAACTACTTCTTGGAGATCGTCTTGATTTTCCTACTTTATATTCTGCACTAGTTACAAAAAGAAATTTTTTAGCCCGGGTTATACCAACATAATAAATTCTTCTTTCGTCTTTTGGATAATTCAAAAAACGCTCACTGTCGAATTTTGAAATATCGAGTAAAGTTGTACCAAAATCAGGTTCACGGTTTCTACGAAAATGACTTGGCATGAAAACTATTGGAAAACCTAACCCTTTTGTTCCGTGCATGGTTAATATCTGCACAGCATCAATTAAACCGGACATAGAATCAGTATTACCACTGTCGTATGAATTTTCAGCATGCAGGCGAATAAACCAGATAAAATCTTTAACGCTGTTGAAAGTCAAATATTCTCTTGATCCTTCATAATCTGAAACCGCTTGACTTAATCTACCAAGGTTGAAAAGCAAAACATCATCTTCTGCTTCATGTATACTATCGGCAGAAATGCCAATCAGTGAAAGCACATTGGCATACAAGCCTTGTAGTGAAAGTCGTTTTTGTACTTTGGCTGCTTCTTGAATTGCTAAAATACCAACTTTGAATTTTTTATATGTAATTGAAAATACCTTAGGTAGGTTATTGTATAAGTCTTTCAGAAATACCTCATCATAATCAACATCATTATCACATTCAGACATGAAAGTGAATATCTCAATTATTGATGAAACTTCGGGAGTCTCGAATAAACCACCTGTCCCTGAATAAATTAACGGAATTTCTGCAGATTGAAGTGCTTCGATATACGGACCCGCCTCATTTCCTACCGAACGAAAAAGGAAAGCAAAGTCAGAATATTTTAATTTACGAATAGTACTTCCATCCAAAAACTCCTTCCCTACAAGTGCTTGAACTTTGGCAATAATCCATTCTATTTCTTCTTCTTGAGTTTGAAATAGTATTTTGTATAAATCACCACTTTCAGATTTTAATCCTTTGTTTTTGATCGATTTTTTCAATCTTCCAGGATTATTTAGTTTAATTAGTTCATCAGCCGTTTTAACTATAGCATCTGAACTTCTTCGATTGATGTCTAATTGGTGAATTGCAGCTTTGGGATACCGTTTTTGAAAAGTTATGATATTTTGGACATCGGATCCTCGGAATTGGTAAATTGACTGATCATCATCTCCAACAACACAAACATTCTGCTTGTTGGAAATTATTTGAATCAGTTTCTCTTGAATTGGATTTACATCCTGATACTCGTCAACTGTAAAGAAAGAAAATTGGTCTTGAAGTTTCTTTTTTACAGTTGGATTATTTTCAAGAGTGTCAACTGCGATTCGAAGAATACTTGAAAAATCTAAAAATCGTTTTTCTTCTAATTTTTGCAAATAAATATTTAATGCATTTCTAAAACTTTTCGATAAAGTTGCATCTGCTGTTAAGCCTTCTTCACGGAACAAATCAACATCCTTAATAAAAGTCCTGAATGCCCAATTTTGCTTATTGCCATGTTTATAATAATTCCAGGCATAGCGTTTATCAAGCGAATTAAAAAGATAATCAAAATCAATATCATGTTTGATTGAAGAGAGAAAGGCAAGTCTCCCAACTTCATCCAACATATCGTAGGCTCTATATTCAGGGATAAAATCTTGAAGTACTTTAAAGCAAAATGCGTGTATAGTGCCAATATACATATCACCAATTTCAGGCTGCTTGCCAAGTAATTCTTGAATTTTAGAACGAACACGAAACTTTAGTTCCTCTGCAGCTTTTGCTGTAAAGGTGAACGCAACAATTTGGCTTGGCCTTGCCACCTTATTATATATCATATAGGCAATTCTCTCCGAAACAAATTCAGTCTTCCCCGAGCCTGCACAGGCTATAATTTGAAGATTCCCTTTCAGTAATTCAGGTTTTGATTCGAATAAGGCGGAGTTGAAAAATGGCATATTTATATTCAAGTATTAATATTTCAAATTAATTCAAAGTTATCATAATATTTACCTGTTACATTGTGCACGTTAAAGTAATTGAAATATTATAATGGGTGGTTTATTGGTTTATCATTAAAAAAACTACAACCATAAAAACCCAGGTGCAGCTTCTTCTTCATTTTCCCAACTTAAACACCCAAATAACAGATTTGAGTCTGCCGGTGAATTTTTTCTTTTAGATGCTAATTTAAGTACATAACTTCTAAAACTATCCCAAGATTTGCTTGGATTTAATATCAAACAAACGGCCAAATTGAAATCATGTTTCCCAGTTCCTTTTTTTATATACTCCCGACAATGCTTTAAATCATCCGTAATTGGATCGATTTTATCTCTTACTTTTAATTCAACAACAAAATGAGTTCTTATTTGATCTTTTTCCTTTTTTGCCGTTAAATAGTTAAATGAAACGATATCAGGGATGAATTTTTCCGGGTTACTCAACTTTTTGTATTTTCCGTAACCAAACTCAAAAACCAATTTGTTTTTTTTTGTATTATTAGGAAAAGTACCCCACTTCCCTAATTTTGAAATTTCGGAAATAGTAATATATCTAAAGGATTCTTCCTTAAAATAATCACCGACAGAGTCTCTATCAATATTTGCGATTATCATTGCTTTAGACAATGCTTTCATTAACTGAATTTTTTCCGCAACCGTCATTTCTTTTGAATTTGTCATTTTCCAAATTAAATTAATTATTTTAAGAAATCAAAAAAACCAAAATAATTTATTGATTAGGTTAAATTTCGAGTTAATATTCAACTCTTTAAATTTCACACAATAAGTTTTCATCCACCTACAAATAAATTATTCGGTATACAATCAAAATAATTCTTAAATTGTGAAAAATTACCTTTTTGAAATATTAAGGCAAAAAAATAGGCGAGAAAACCCGCCTAAAATGTTTTCACAACGGAATAATCCTTATTGTGAATTGCTTCAAAATTGTAATGCAAATATATATTAAAAATTAAGAAAACAACGAAAATGAAAAAAATATTGGGATTGGATTTAGGTACCACATCGATTGGATGGGCATTTGTTCATGAAGCAGAAAATGATTCTGAAATTTCTAAAATCATAAAATCAGGTGTTCGAATTGTACCATTAACAACAGATGAAATTGGTGATTTCAGCAAAGGCAATACAATATCAACTAATGCCAACAGAACTTTGGCACGTGGCGCTAGAAGATCGCTACAACGTTTCAAACTTAGAAGAAAAGCATTACTAGAAATATTCAAAACGAATAAACTCGTTGATTCAAATTTCAAATATGCCGAAGTAGGAGAAAATTCCACGTTCAGCAGTTATGCACTTCGTGCAAAAGCAGCCGAATCTGAAATTTCTATGGATGAGTTATTAAAAGTACTCTTGATGATCAATAAAAAGAGAGGTTACAAAAGCAGTAGAAAAGCCAAAACAGAAGAAGAAGGATTTGCTATTGACGGAATGAGCATAGCTAAGGAATTATACGAAAACAATATTACGCCAGGACAATGGGTTTATGCCAAAATAATTAAAAATAATTATTTCATACCTGAATTTTATAGATCTGATTTAATACATGAATCTATTAGAATCATTTCAAAACAAATTGAATTCCATAGTCCAAATATACCGATTAATTTATTTGAATTAATTAAAGACAAGAACAAAACGGGCACAGCTTCTTATTTTACAAAGGAGTTGAAAATAACCTTGTCTGAAAATAAAGGAAAAAAGAATGAAAGAGATGCCAAAACCTATGAATTAAGAAATAAAGCAATTTCTGAGAAAATTGAATTAGAGGATTTTGCTTTGATTATTACTGAATTAAATAATCAAATTGGATCATCAAGCGGATATTTAGGTGAAATAAGTGACAGAAGTAAAGAGTTGTATTTCAATAAACAAACCGTTGGCCAATATCTATATAATCAGGTCAAATTAAATCCTCATGCAAAACTTAAAAAACAAGTATTCTATCGTCAAGATTACCTAGATGAATTTGATAAAATTTGGGAAATACAAGCTCAGTTCAAAAAGGAACTAAACGAAAAGCTAAAGAATGAAATACGCGACATTACTATCTTTTATCAAAGAAAATTAAAATCTCAAAAACATTTAATTAGCAATTGTGAATTTGAATCATATCATAAAGCAATTCCAAAATCATCTCCATTATTTCAGGAATTCCGAATCTGGCAAAACATAAATAATATTCAAATTGAGGAAAAATCTACCCGAGAAAAGTTTGAATTAGATACTGAACAAAAAGATACATTATTTGAGTTTTTAAATTATCGAGAAAATTGTTCTTCTAAAGAATTATTAAATTTATTTGGATGGAAGGATTCAGAATACGAAGTTAATTTTACAAAATTTGAAGGAAACAGAACTCGGGTTGAATTCATTAAGGCTTTAGAAAAAATATTCGATTTGGAGGGATATGGAATAAATTGGAAAACGCAACCTGAACTATTTGAATCTGATCTGAAGGAATTATTAAGTCATTGTGGCTTCAACTCAAATCTGGTATCTTTTGATTCTAGCATCAATGGAAATAGTTTCGATAAACAACTTTATTACCAACTATGGCACCTGATCTATTCCGCAGAAGATGACCAAGTTCTTAAGAAAAATTTAATTGACAAATTAAATCTAAATCCAAACTACACCTCGTTTTTTATGAATATTAAACTTCAAGCAGATTATGGAAGTTTAAGTGCCAGAGCCATAAGAAAAATCCTTCCTTTTTTAAAATCCGGTTCCAAATATGATGTTGCATGCACTTTAGCTGGCTATAATCATTCTAGTAGTTTAACAAAACTAGAAAATGACAGTCGGATACTAAAATCTCAAATTGAATTACTGAAGAAAAATGCACTCAGAAACCCAGTTGTTGAGAAAATTTTAAATCAGATGATAAATGTGGTAAATGCAATTTGTAATTCCTCGGAAATGGGGCAACCAGATGAAATTAGAATTGAATTGGCGCGAGAGTTGAAAGCCAACAGCGAACAACGAAAAACCATGCTGAGCGCAATGGACAAAAACACAAAAGAAAACGAGAGAATAAAGTCCCTCTTAGAAAAAGAATTTGGTATTCAAAGAGTTACTAAAAATGATATTATCCGTTATAAACTGTGGCAAGAAACCAATCATATATCAATTTATACAGGAAGAATTATTGAAGCTTCAAAATTATTTTCCAAAGAATATGACATTGAACATATTATTCCCAAAGCCAGATTATTTGATGATTCCTTCTCAAATAAAACCCTATGCGAAAGAAATTTAAACATTGAAAAAAGTAATAAAACTGCATTCTCATTCTTAAAAGAAACATTGGATGATGAAAAGTTTGCTCAATATTTAAGTCGAGTAGAAGATTTTAGAAAAAATGGACTTGGCTATGTTAAGTTTAAGAAATTGTTAATGTCAAATGAGCAAATCCCAACAGATTTTATTGATAGACAACTTCGTGAAACACAGTATATCGCAAAAAAAGCGAAAGAATTATTACTTGAAATTTCAAGAACTGTTACTTCAACTTCCGGTTCTATAACTGATCGATTAAGAGACGATTGGGGCTTGGTTGATGTAATGAAAGAATTAAATTGGGATAAATATGATAAATTAGGATTAACCACTATTGAAACAGGCAAAAACGGTGAAAGGCTTTACAAGATTAAAGATTGGTCTAAAAGAAATGATCACAGACATCATGCAATGGATGCAATAACTATTGCCTTCACAAAACCTGCATACATTCAATATTTAAATAATTTAAACGCAAGAAGCAATAAAGAAGGCTCAATTTATGGAATTGAGTCAAAGTATTTAGAAAAAGATGAGCACAATAAGCTCAGATTTAAATCGCCTGTAAAGCACATACGAGATGAAGTCAAGCAAGTTTTAGAAAGCATGTTTGTTTCATTTAAATCAAAGAGTAAAGTTGTTACAATTAACAAAAATAAAACGAAGAAAAAAGGTACATATAATCTAAAAATTCAATCCACTCCACGTGGCCAATTACATAAAGAAACTGTATACGGAAAAATCCAACAATACAATGCCCACTATGAAAAAATTGGAGCAAATATGACCTATGAAAACATACAAAATGTGGCGAATAAACAAATCCGAGAAGCATTACTTAATCGATTAAACGAATTTGGTGGAGATGCCAAAAAAGCTTTTACTGGAGCAAATGCACCTTCTAAAAACCCAGTTAAAATTGAATCAAAATTGGCAAATTTTGTTCCAGAAAAAGTGAAGATGGTTGGCTTGGTTGATAATTACGTGATTAGGAAAAATGTAGGTCCAGATTTGAAAATAGAAAAAGTGATAGATGTAGGAGTTCGTGAAATATTAAAGAAAAGATTGATTGAATTTAATGGCGATGCCCAAAAGGCATTTACGAATTTAGATGAAAATCCAATTTGGCTAAATCGAAAAGCTGGCATTGCAATAAAATCTGTTAGAATATCGGGAGTTAATAATGTTGAAGCCTTACATTCCAAAAAAGATCATTTTGGAAATAGCATTTTAGATTTAAATGGAAAAACAATTCAAAATGATTTTGTAAGCACAGGCAATAACCACCATGTTGCAATTTATAAAGATGAAAATGGTGATTTACAAGAAGAGGTTGTTTCATTCTATGAAGCTGTTCAATGGAAGAATTCAGGATTACCTATTGTAAATACAAACCACAAAAATGGCTGGGAGTTTTTATATACAATGAAACAAAATGATTATTTCATTTTTCCTAACAATGATTTTGATCCAAATGAAATTGACATTTCCAATCCAATTAACTTTCCACTAATTAGTAAGAATTTATTTCGAGTCCAGAAGTTCACAACTCGTGATTACTTTTTTAGACATCATTTAGAAACAACAGTTGATAATATTTCAATTTTAAAAGATCTTGCATTTAAAAGAACTGGACTTTCAGGGTTAAATGGATGCTTGAAAATTAGAATTAATAATCTTGGAATAATTACGGTGGAGTAATGAGTTTATGATTAAACGTACATTATTATTTGAAAATCCTGTTTATTTGAGTCAAAGGCTCGAACAATTGGTTGTTAAATATCATGATGAAAATTTACCAAGTAAGAGTGTGCCTATTGAAGACATTGGAATTGTTGTATTGGAACATTCTCAAATAACGGTTAGTCATTCTTTACTAAATAAATTGATAGATAATAATGTCGCATTAATAATTTGCAATTCACAACATCTACCCTCAGGATTGTTTTTGCCTTTAAATACTCATTCAGCACAATCAGAAAGAATTAAATATCAAATCAATGCATCTTTGCCGTTAAAAAAGAATTTGTGGCAGCAAACGGTGATTGCAAAAATTAGAAATCAGAAAATTCATCTTATTAAACGTAATATTCCTTGTGCAAAATTTGAAACATGGGAAAAAGATGTGAAATCTGGAGATTCGCTAAATCATGAATCTCGGGCAGCAGTTTTTTATTGGAATCATTTATTTGGCAAAAACGAGTTTATTCGTGACCCGATTGGATTGCCTCCAAATAATTTATTGAATTATGGATATTCTATTTTAAGGGGTATTACGGCTAGGGCAATTGTAAGCTCTGGCATGTTACCTATTTTGGGAATATTTCATAAAAACAAGTATAATGCATACTGTTTGGCTGATGATATTATGGAGCCCTATCGCCCTTATGTTGATTTAGTGGTGTGTGAAATAATTGACTCTGGGCAATCAATTGACGAATTAAATTCTCAGTTAAAGCAGCAATTGTTGCAAATTGCCACAATTGATGTGTTAATAGATGGTAAAAAAAGTCCTTTATTAAATGCAATGAGCAGAACCACTAATTCGTTGTTTGAGTGCTTTGAAGGGTCATCTAGAAAAATATTATATCCTGTATTAGAATAATTTGTTTGAACGCATTAATCAATATCGCAGTTTGTGGGTGTTAGTGTTTTTTGATTTGCCAACTGAAACGAGATTGGAACGTAAAATTGCATCTGAATTTCGTAAAGGACTACAAAAAGATGGCTTTGATATGTTTCAATTTTCTATTTATTTGCGATTTTGTGCAAGCTATGAAAATGCGCAAGTTCATATTAAAAGGGTAAAAAGTATTTTGCCTGACAAAGGAAAAGTTTGTATCATGCAAATTACAGATCGGCAATATGGAATGATGGAGTTGTTTTTTGGCCAAGAAAAAATAAAGAAAAAAAATATTATTCAACAACTGGAACTTTTTTAATAGAAATTAAAAAATAGTTGAATGATCTTTTCCAATGTGAAAATAGTGTAAATTTCACGATTGAAAACACATAGATAATTCACATCATATTAGCTTTTTATGCGTTAGTATGATGTGAATCAGATGTAAAAATACAATTTTGAAAGCAATTCACAACTTGTTATCTCAAAATTTAACATATCTTCTTGATGTGAATCAGATGTAAAAATACAATTTTGAAAGCAATTCACAACCGGCATTTTCTTTTATTTCAATAATTGGTGGATGTGAATCAGATGTAAAAATACAATTTTGAAAGCAATTCACAACAGTTCACGCTGGTGATTTTCTTTCATGTGTGATGTGAATCAGATGTAAAAATACAATTTTGAAAGCAATTCACAACTAACAAAGTCAATAAGAAACTATTTGAGTGATGTGAATCAGATGTAAAAATACAATTTTGAAAGCAATTCACAACTGCGCGTAAGTATGATTGACTCAAATTCTCGATGTGAATCAGATGTAAAAATACAATTTTGAAAGCAATTCACAACGCTAGTGGCGTTGCCGTACAACCGATAATAGATGTGAATCAGATGTAAAAATACAATTTTGAAAGCAATTCACAACAAGTGATAACTCTCCAACGACCTTGAACCAGATGTGAATCAGATGTAAAAATACAATTTTGAAAGCAATTCACAACAGGAAAATCAGCGGGAGAAAATCCCTCAGTGATGTGAATCAGATGTAAAAATACAATTTTGAAAGCAATTCACAACTATGTTGTAGAGTGAATTTTTATCGTGTGAGATGTGAATCAGATGTAAAAATACAATTTTGAAAGCAATTCACAACGCTAGTGGCGTTGCCGTACAACCGATAATAGATGTGAATCAGATGTAAAAATA
>CANFLS010000048.1 GCA_947447955.1 Flavobacteriales bacterium
AAGGAATATTGCAAGTCCATATAAAAACTGAAACAATCGATTTGATGGTTTGTCAACGATTAATCGTGACCATAAATACAAGCTTACAGCGGCTAAAAATTGACCAGAGGAATAGGGTCTGATGGTTTGACTGTAAATAATTGGATATTGCAAGGTAGCTAGAAATGCCAAGGTGAAAAGAGCGGTTTTGGTATTTGACAATTGCTTGGCTGCAAAGAAATAGAATATCAAGGATAGCGATCCCATCAATACAAATGGAAGTTTAATGACCCATTGTTTGGTGCCAAACAATTTTACATAAAACCATAAAAATGTTTGCACTCCTGCTGGATGCCCATCTGTCCATACTGATTTTGATAGCATGGTTGAAAAGTCAGGGTAATTTAAACGGTTAAGTGCTGACAGTTCGTCGTTTGTAAACGGAATTTCAGTGAAATTGAAAAATCGCAATGCAAATCCAAGAATTAGCAGGGTAATGAAAGAGATTTTTTCTTGTTTTGACATAGCGAAAAGCCTTGCAATATTAATTGAATTGGCGGTGATAGCCAAAATAGAATATAGAAGTTTGAAAATATTAGAAAATTGTCGTTTACCTTTTCTTTTCTTATTGTATTTAGTGTTTATGGAAAATCAATTGAAAATTTCGATACCAAGTCCTTGTCATGAGAATTTATCGCTGATGGATAACACTGAGAATGGTAAATTTTGTTTAAGCTGTCAGAAAGAAGTGATAGATTTTACCAAAATGACGGATGAAGAAATAGTTTTATATTTCGATAAAAAGAAAAGTGGCGCAGCAAAAGTTTGCGGTACTTTCAGGGCAGATCAGGTTTTGGAAAAGGAGAAAATGATTGAAATACCCATTCAAACTTATTTTTATGCAAAGACCAATCATCAGAAATTTTTATGGATGTTGTTTGCTTGTATGGGAATGTTTTTTGTTTCGTGTGATTCAAAAACCAAAAGAGACGTAAAAATAACTGTGGTAGATAGTTTGAAGATCAGGACAGATCAAGACACGATTAAAAATAAAGAAATTCTATTAACTGGAGATACCATTTATTCTACTCAGCCAATTGAAAAATCAAAGAAAATTGAACCGGTTGATAAAATACAAGGTGAAGTAGTTGAAACTGTGAGTGGTTATGTTGCACCGGTGGTGAAAGTTGGATGTGTGATTCCCGAAGCCACAGAAGAAGAGCCAATGGTAATGATAAAGGGAAAAATTGCTTTTCCAAAAGATACTTTAAGGAAGGAAGCGTTGAATACCCCTCAAAAAGATACTGCTGCCAATGTGAATCAACGTCCTCCAAGTAAGTTTATTGGAATTAAACCGAGAAAGCTGTTTGAGGATTAGTTGACTTTAATATCCTCAACTTTGGTAAGCATTAAAATGTCAATTGAATTTTGAAAATCTGGGTCAATATTGATGCCAATGCAAACAGCATTTTGTTCAATATATCTGCGGAATAAAATGGGTAATTTGTTTCCATCAGGTTCAACACATTCAACTATTTTATCTAATCGTTTGAAATCTAAATTTGCAGGATTATTCAACCAATCTGAAACCAATTTATTTGGCTCCTTTTTATAAGGGAAAAAGGCATTAAAGTGTTTCATTAAGTCTTTATTGCTATGGTTTTTAACTATAAACCCTGTGATAAGTGCTTTTGTAAATGGGTGATAAGAATTAGGCAAACTGGTTTGGCCGAGCACGAATTTTATTTTGTTTGAACTTTTAATGTATTGGGTAATTCCTTGCCATAATAGAAATAAAGGGAAAGCTTTTTGTTGATATTCTTCACGCACAAATGCCCTTCCTAAAATCAAGGATTGATTGAGTACATTTTCAATTTCATTATTTTTTTGATAATAATCATACATGATTGAATGGTAATTTTTCTCTTCGTGCAATTTTGTGCCATCACCAAGTCTGTATGCCCCAACTATTTCTTTTTGTTCATCATCCCATAGTATTAAATGCAAAAATTGTTCATCGTATTTATCTAAATCTCTGTCTTTACCCGAACCTTCATTCACTGATCTAAAAGTAATTTCTCTAAGTCGTCCTATTTCTAATATTAATTCAGGAGATTCATTGTAAGATGTTAAAAAAACATGATAATTTCCTTTTGATATCAAAGGGTTTTTGAGCATTGAAATTTCTGATTCAATTAGGAGATTATTTCGCTTGTTTGCGATATCAGTCAGTTTTGATATTTTTTGTTGTTTGAATGGATTTTTACTTTTGTGATTTAATGAAATACTCATCAATTTGACCTTAGTTTCCAGGTCGTTTAATAATCCTTCGTTTCCGTTAATGCGACAAGGTTTTCCAATGAAAGAATAAATGGGTCTGCGGCGTTTTTTTATTCCTTCACGGGTTAAAAGAGCCGATTTGAAAGCAGGATGAATTTTGCCTAATTGATAAAATAAAGCACTGTTTTTACCAGCAATAGCCCAAGGTAAAATGGCACCTTGGTGTTTTAATATAATTTTTTTAGCGGTTGGATGCCAAAACTGCTCTGAAATTTCCTTTTTCTTAAAATCGTAATCTGCAACATCGCCGGCTGGGAAAAGAATAATGCAATGTCCCTCATTTAGCCATTGTAAAATTGATCTAATTTGAGATGAATTTTGAGCCTTTGTTCCATTGTTTTCATAAGGGTCTACAGGTATTGTAAATGGTTTTATTGGGTCAACTTTATAAGTTAATTCATTGGCAATAATTTTTACATCCTGCCTTACTTTAAGCACCTGGTCGAGAATTAACAATCCATCGGGTATTCCGGTAGGATGGTTTGCAATGATTAATAATGATTCAGTTGGGGGAATTCGTTCTAATTGATTATTCGGAATGATATGTTTGATTCTAGAGTTTCTTTTATATGCTGCTAAAAACTGTTTTGCATTTAAACTTTTTACCCTGTCATAAAATTTGTTTGCCTTTTTCCAACCTAGAATATTTGCAATGATATTAAATGAAAAATCATTTGTTAACACGGATTGATTAACGATTTTAGAGATTTCTTGTTTTTCAATGAATGCCATGTTGTAAAATAACTATGGCAATGTTAGCCTAATTCGACTTTTTGATTAATTGATTGTTAAATGTAAGACACAAATTAACAATCTGTTCATATTGACTTGGGTGGGGGAATTTGACTGTTTTGATAAAATACTTTTTCATTGTATCTTTCCCAAACTTTTTTATGATGAAAAAACTACTTTTAATAACCCTATTTTTTCTAACAATTAATTTATCAAAAGCTCAAACTGCACGCGATGTTGCCGTTGAAACTTATGCTGAAGCCAAAGCTGGTGGAGGTGTATATATCAAATGGATTCCGGACAATACTGCGGTTAAATATTATGTATTCAAACGACTGGGTCCAAGAACTGATTGGTTGTTATTAGATTCTGTAAGTGGATCAGTAAATAGTTATTTAGACAAGGGATTGTTAACAGGTCAAGTTGCGGAATACCGCGTTGCAAAGAGTAAAACTACGTTCTCTTTCTATGCAAATGGCTATTTATTGACAGGATTTGAAGTCGCACCTAAACTAAATTTGGGAAAGGTTTTAATGGTAATCGATTCAAATTATTCAGTTCCGTTAAAATCTAAAATTGCAGAATACAAAGATCAATTAACCCGCGAAGGTTACACAGTTATTTCAAAAGTTGTTTTGAGAACTGAAAAAGTGAGTACTATCAAATCATGGATCTCTGGCCAATGGCAATCTGATTCATTAAATATTAAATCAATCTTTTTATTGGGTCACGTGCCAGTTCCATACTCCGGAAATTATAGACCAGATGGTCATACCGAACATACAGGTGCTTGGCCAGCAGATATGTATTATGGCAATTTCTATTCAAATTGGTCTGATAATACAGTAAGTAACACGCAAGCAACTAGAAGTGAAAATCAAAATACCCCTTCAGATGGAAAATTTGATATAAGCAGGGTAAATCCAGTTGGTACTGCTACATCCGCAATTCAGCGTTGTCAAATTCCAGTTGGTCGCGTTGATTTATATGGAATGCCATCATTCGGGAATGATACCTTCTTAATGAAACGCTATTTAAATAAGGCGCTTAATTTCAGAAGGGGAGTTTATAAAGCAGCTCCTAGAGGTTTGGTGGATGATAATTTTGGATATTTTGGAAGCGAAGCTTTTGCTTCTGGTGGATTTAGAAACTTTTCAGTGCAATTTAAAGATTCTGTTTTTGAACGCGATTACAGAACCAGCATGTCTAAGAATTCATATTTAATGAGTTATGGTTGCGGTGCTGGTACCTACACTTCTTGTGATCAAGTTGCTTCCAGTGCTTCTTTTGTGACAGATAGTTTATTGAATCCCTTCACAATGACATTTGGAAGTTATTTTGGTGATTGGGATAATTCTGATAATTTTTTGCGTGCACCATTGGCCAGTAAAGGATGGGGATTGGCCAGTGTTTGGTCTGGAAGACCTTATTGGATGTTGCACGAATGTGCACTTGGATTGCCTTTAGGTCAAGCAACATTAACATCTGTCAATTCATATTATTATTACAATGCCGCAGGATTCCAAAGTGGAGTGCATACTGCATTGATGGGTGATCCAACGCTTACCCTATATCCTTTGGCATCTTTAATTAACGCCAAGGCCATTGCGAAATGCACGGATAAAGTAAGATTTAGATGGGATTTACATGAAGCAAATGTTGACTCTATAGTTATAGAAGAATTTGTTGGGGGATCATGGAAAACGCTAACAAAAACAATAGGTTCTGACACTGATTTAACATACCGTGTGCCTTTGGGAAATCATAAATATTCAATGCGTCCTTTAAAATTAATGAAAAGCGCTTCTGGAAGTTGGTGGCAATATGGAGCACGTCAATACAGCGATGTGAGTGTGAATATTAGGGCAGTTGCAATTGCAATTACATCAACTAAAACAGCATGTTCTGTTGATTCAGTGATAGTTGCTGAATTGAAATTTGGACCCAATCCTAAGTATAAACGTTCTTGGTATGTAAATGGATCGCTTATGCTAGATACTGCTGTTTCATTTAAAAGAACCTATACGGCGGGAAATGTCACTGTGTTGATGAAACTGACTACTGATTCTGGATGTGTTTATAACGACAGTGTGAAATTTATAATCAATAGTACTCCTTCTGCAAAATCGAATTTATTGACGGCTAAAACGCTCTGCTTAAATCAGAAGTTCAAAGCGACCACTAAATCCGCTGGTACGCAAATATGGACAGTTGGAAAAGATACTGTTTCAAAAATTGATTCAGTAAAATATTCAGCTGCAATAGCTGGGAAATTTATATTGAAACATAAAGTAACAGATGCAAATGGTTGTTTTGATGTTTCTCAAGATACATTGGTATTTAATGCATTGCCAAATGCGAAGTTCACATCTAATCCAGATACAACAATTTGCGTTGGAAAGTATACTTACACCGCAAATGATACAACCAATGGTTTGATTTGGAATTGCAAACGAAATGGAGCTGGGGCAGATTTTATTTATAAAAATCAAAAGTCTATTGATGTTTTTTCTAATGTTTTTTCTGTAAAATTGATTGCAACAAGTACATTTGGATGTTTAGATTCGTCACTTAAGTTTGTTAATTTTTATGGAAAACCTAAAACACCGAAAATTATTGTTGTTAAGTCTGCTAAGTACCCAGGCGATACAATTTCTGTAATGGTGAATCCAAATTCGCTCTATCCAAAACCAAATTCTGTGGTTTGGACAAAACCATTTAACTCTAGTGATTCAATTTTGAAATTTAGGGTTGCCGATACCGGTACCTTGAAGTTTATGGTATATTTTGTTTCTCAACGTGGATGTATTTCAGATACTGCTTATTACGATCAGTATTTTGGCCTAAGTGCTGCGAAGTATTTGAACCTAGAACAATTGGTAACCTATCCAAATCCGAATGCAGGTAAATTCACCTTATTGGTTAACGCTCCTATTGAAAGTGTAAATGTGTTTGATTTGAAGGGACAAAAAATCCAAGCTATCTGGAACGAGAGTAACTTAAAAAATCAGATAGATGTTGAGTTAAAAGATGTTCGAAGTGGAATTTATCTCATTCAAGGGCAATATAAAAACGGAATTAAATTTGTTTCAAAATTTGCAATTGAATAATCTATTTTGAATTGGTTTAAAAACATATCCATTTTCTTTTTGATGTTTGTATCTATTCAATTAGATGCACAGCAACTGAAAAACAGTTCTGGTTCAATTCTAGGATATATTGAAAATGGGAGGGTGAAAACCAAATCAGGTTCAATCTGGGGTTACATTGAAGACGGCAGGGTTAAAAATAGTTCAGGCAGTATTATTGGATATTACGACGATGAGAGAATAAAGAACAGATCCGGTTCTATTATTGGATATTTTGATGGCAATAGGGCTAAGAATAGTTCTGGTAGCATTATTGGTTATGTTGATGATGGCAGGGTGAAAAACAAATCGGGCTCCATCATTGGTTACTATAATTCTGTCAGGAAAATTGAGGTGGCCTTGTTCTTCTTTTACTTTTTCTATTGATAAATTTCAGTGTATGACCAACCGCTGTGACATTGGTCACCGAAAAATAAATATTTCGTTATGAATTTTGTGGGCGTGAGAAATATCTTTTCTATATTATTTTTCCTTATTGGTTCACAATTATTTGGGGGAATTGAACAATCAAAAGTTGGAGATTCAATACATAATCCTGAAACAGTGAATTTGTTACTAACTAAAACGTTTTATGATAAATCTCATAAAATGCTGTTTCAATCCAGGTATTTTTTCATGAATACCAATAATTATGATGTGAACGCTCCTGATTTTTACGCCAATGGTATGAATAATTCATTATCATATCAATCTGCAAACTTGTTGTATTTATTCAAGAAACTCAAACAAAATCCACCGCCAATATCAACTTTAACCTTCAATGTCGAATATTCTTATTTGTCGAATATTGGTTCTTCAGATTTTAGCAATAATAACAGATATGAAATTGGATTGTTTGATATTAAAAACCCGTCTTTAAAAAGCATGGGGCAAATTACCAATTTGAATATAATAGGTAGATTCAAAAATCTGGATTTTCAAATTGGAAGGTTTGTGCCACAAAGTCCATTCATCAATGCCCAAGATGGACGCTTGAGGCCCACTTATATTCAAGGGGCTATATTTGCATATGGTCATGAATTTTTACCTTTGCGATTGAATGTAAGTACTAGATTGGGTGTTGCCAATCAATTTTTAGTGAGAGGTTCAAATGAATGGTGTTCGATAAATCAAAGTGTAGGTATTTACCCCAGTGGTGTAAATACGGTTGGTAAAGCACTAAATTATTTGAATTCAGTCAATTCAAATAAATTATTATTTTTCCCATCACTGCATATCGTAAAGTCAAACGAAACTTATTTAGGCACAATTGCAACGTATTTCGATAGTATAAAATTATCAAGAACAACAGAAAATTCATTGAATTATAATTTGGTTTATTTGAATTCATTATTTACCACCCATTTGGTTGAATTGAAAGGATTATTGCAGGTAAATAGAAAAATAAACCGATTTAGAGGGACGTCTGGTCTCTATTATACAAAATCTACTGCTTTTTCTTACGGGTTTATGTGGATTCATCAGAATTCAAATTCTTCCAATTCAGAGATAAATTACATTGATTCTCGAGCTACGTCAAATGTATTTAGTGCAATGCTTTCTCTAAGAAAGCATGACTTTTCTTGGGATTATCAAATAACTGCAGCGGCCACGAGAATTTCTAAAGATGGACGCTACTTGATGCCGAGGGAATGGGGGAGAGATCCCTTTTATACATTTATGCCTAGAGAAAGAAATGAGGGGTTTGGGGATTTAACGGCTCTAACATTAGAAGCGAAAATAGAACGTAGTTTATCTCCAAATTTTATTAATTTAAAGCGTTTGTCATTCACTTTGGGTTGTGGGAATTATCTGTTGCCTGATGTGAAAGATTATTTTTACAATAAATATGGAATGCCTTCTTATCAGCAATTGAATACAATCCTTAATTTTCAATTTGCTAAAAATAAGAAACCACACAATTTAGCCATTCAACTTTGGTATGTTCAAAAATTTATGGCCGGTAATACTTATAATCAAATAAAATATGAATTGAATAAAGTAAATATGTCACAAGTAAATATTGTTGTGAATTATTCATATGCCTTTGATATTTAATAGCAATTGTGACCCCCAAGTGATAATTGTCACAATAAATTTCATTCAATTGAACCATCTTTGTAACTTATTAAATTAGAGAAATGGAAATAGCAGGATATATCGGTGCAATTTTAATGGGACTTACCCTTGGTTTAATTGGGGGAGGAGGATCTATTTTAACAGTTCCGATTTTGGTTTATTTGTTTCATGTAGATGCTGTTTTGGCAACTGCTTATTCATTGTTTATAGTAGGATTAACAAGCTTGGTTGGTTCTGTTAGTCACATGAAATTAGGAAACATACATTGGAAAACTGCTTTGGTATTCGGTATTCCGAGTATTGTCAGTGTTTTCTTTACGCGGTTGGTCATTGTTCCACATATTCCCAATCCGATGTTTAACATTGGTTCTTTGGTTGTATCAAAACCTATGGGGCTATTAATCCTATTTGCAATTATCATGATTCTTGCTGCGTATAGCATGATAAAGCCTGCAAAAAAGAAAACAGAAACCGATGAAAACGAAGTTCAATTCAATTTTCCTTTGATTTTAGCGGAGGGACTAATTGTTGGTATCGTAACTGGACTTGTAGGGGCTGGTGGAGGATTCTTGATTATTCCTGCGTTGGTTTTGTTAGCAAAGTTACCAATGAAAAAAGCGGTAGGAACCTCACTTATGATTATTGCAGCAAAATCATTAATCGGATTTATTGGCGATATGAAAGGGAATGAAGTCATTGATTGGAAATTCTTATTCATTTTTAGCTCAATTGCCATTGTAGGTATATTATTGGGTTCAATGTTATCTAAGAAAATTGCAGGTGAAAAATTAAAACCAGCGTTTGGTTGGTTTGTATTGGTGATGGGTGTTTATATAATTTTGAAAGAATTGTTGTAATTTTATTCGCGCTATGGAAGATTTAAATAAAATGTTGAAACATGTAAAGTCACTTATTTATCTGGTAATCCTATTAGCTATTGCTGCCGTTGTATTTGTGGTTTATCACATGAATGGGGGGAATAAGAAAACCAAGAATGAGGTTGTTCCTGAAACAACTTACGACACTTCCCAATTCAAAAGCGTTTCATTGGATAATGCAACCGATTTGTGGATGCCTCCAAGCGAAGATGTCCTTCAAAAATTAGAAAAAGAAAAAGTTGAACAAACAAATTACGGTAAAGATATCATTACAAATACTGCAAAATATTTTGGTCCGCAAGGAAGCATTGCCAAAATAACCAATGGAATGAATTGCCAGAATTGTCATTTGGAAGCGGGAACAAAACCATACGGAAACAACTATTCGGCGGTATATACTACCTACCCAAAATACAGGCCTAGAAGCGGAGCAATTGAAGATATTTACAAAAGGGTGACAGATTGCTTTGAACGTTCTTTGAACGGACAAGCTCCAGTTAAAGGGAGCAAAGAAATGGAAGCCATTGTTGCCTACATTAATTTTTTGGGAACCAATGTTGAAAAAGGCAAAAAGCCCAAAGGTTCAGGTATATATGAATTGAAATTTTTAGATAGGCCGGCAGATCCAACCAAAGGGAAAATAGTTTATTTGGCCAAATGCGTGAGTTGCCATAAAGAAGACGGCAGCGGAATCAAAGCTGAAGATAAAATTACCTATCAATATCCACCGTTATGGGGAGCAAATGCATACAATACCGGTGCAGGACTTTATCGCATTTCTCGATTTGCGGGGTATATCAAAGCCAATATGCCTTTCGGTGCTTCATATAAAGCACCACAATTGTCAGATGAAGAGGCTTGGGATATTGCAGCATTTGTAAATTCAATGCCACATCCTTCAAAAGACATTCGCAAAGATTGGCCCAAAATTGAAGAAAAAATATTTGATCACCCTTTTGGCCCATATGCAGACGGGTTTTCTGAAAAACAACATAAATTTGGTCCTTTTGCGGCAATTAAGAAGTTTCAAAAATCAAAGTTGAAATAAAATGGAAGAATTGGAACTTGCAGAAAATCAAATGCAACAATGTTGTGTAAAAGTCGATGATTCGCTCAAACTAGATGCCCATTATTGGAGTATTCAATATGACAATAAAACCACTGCTTGGGATTTAGGCATGGCTTCGCCGGCTTTGGTTCATTTTGTAAATTCGATTGAAGATAAATCTCTCAAAATACTCATTCCCGGATGTGGCAATGCCCATGAAGCGGATTATTTGCTTTCTAAAGGGTTTGAAAATATTACTCTCATAGATATTGCGCCAACATTGGTTGCACAATTGAAATTGAAGTATGCGGAAAACAATAACATCAATATTGTTTTGGGGGACTTTTTTGAGTTAGAAGGTTCTTTTGATGTAATTATTGAACAGACATTCTTTTGTGCCATTTCTCCGCTTTTAAGAAGTGTATATGCCCAAAAAATGTATGCACTACTTTCTGAGTCAGGGGTGCTTGCAGGTTTGCTATTTAATAGAACATTTGAATTTGATGGTCCACCATTTGGTGGGAATATTCAAGAATATCAATCTATCTTTGAAAATGCAGGATTGGAGGTGATAGAAATGGCACCTACCAACATGTCGGTTTTGCCAAGACTGCATTCAGAAGCATTTTTTAAAGTAAAAAAGTCAAATAAACCCATACCTGAAAACACAACAGTAACAAATGCATGTAGCATAAAATAAAAATATAAAATTAAAATGAATATAGAACAAATTTATACCGGATGTTTGGCACAAGGAGCTTATTACATTCAAAGTAATGGAGAAGCTGTGATAATTGATCCTTTGCGTGAAGTACAGCCCTATTTAGACAGATTTAGCAAAGATGGTGTTCAATTGAAATATATTTTTGAAACACATTTTCATGCCGATTTTGTGAGTGGTCACATTGATTTGAGTGCCAAAACAGGTGCGCAAATCGTATTTGGTCCTACTGCAAAGCCAGAATTTGATTGCCTCGTTGCAACAGATAATCAAGAATTTAAAATCGGAAATATTACATTAAAAGTATTGCATACTCCAGGTCATACCATGGAAAGTTCTTGCTATTTATTGCTCGATGAAAACGGCAAAGAGCACAGCTTATTTAGTGGCGATACTTTGTTTTTGGGGGACGTAGGTCGTCCAGATTTGGCACAGAAAGCGGCTACAATGACACAAGAAGAATTGGCAGGATTGCTCTATGATTCTTTGATGAATAAAATCATGCCTTTGCCGAATGATGTAATGGTTTATCCAGCACATGGCGCAGGAAGTGCTTGTGGTAAAAACATGATGAAAGAAACCATGGATTCATTGGGACATCAAAAAGAAATGAATTATGCATTAAATCAACCGAATAAAGAATCATTTGTTGAAGCGGTGTTAGACGGATTATTGCCTCCACCTGCATATTTTCCAATGAATGTTGCCATGAATAAAAAAGGGTATGCATCAATTGATTCGGTTGTGAATAATGGAATGAGAGCGCTTTCTAACGCTGAATTTGAAGTTGCTGCAGAATCTACTGAAGCAGTGGTTTTAGATACACGTAAACCAGCTGATTTTGCAAAAGGATTTATTCCACGCAGTATCAATATTGGTATTGATGGACAATTTGCACCTTGGGTGGGTTCAGTCATTGGCGACGTGAAATTGCCAATCTTATTGGTTACAGATCCAGGTAGAGAAGAAGAAACGGTAATCCGTTTGTCAAGGGTAGGTTTCGATCATATTTTGGGGCACTTAGAAGGTGGTTTTGACGCATGGAAATCTGCAGGCAAAGAAGTTGATTCAGTGAATAGGATTTCACCTGAGCAATTTGCTTCAGAAGCTACAATTGGAACAGATATGGTAGTTGATGTGAGGAAAGAGTCTGAATATAGGGCAGAGCACGTTGATGAAGCGTATAACAAGCCATTAGACAACATTAATGATTGGTTTATGTCTATGAATGATCAAGAACCATTTTATTTACATTGCGCTGGTGGTTACAGAAGTATGATTGCCGCTTCGATACTAAAAGCCCGTGGGATTCACAATTTCAAAGAAGTTGATGGTGGATTTGCCGCAATCGCAAAAACGTCTGTTCCTAAAACTGATTTTGTTTGTCAAAGTAAATTGCAAAGCAATTAATAGTTTATTAAAATGATTGAATTATTGAAGCAACCATGGCCATGGTATGTTGGGGGAGTGTTTGTAGGACTAACCGTTCCAATTTTACTATTGTTAGGGAATAAAACTTTTGGAATTTCTAGCTCACTCAGGCATATTTGTGCGGCATATTTGCCAGCAAAAATTCCTTTTTTTAATTACGATTGGAAAAAAGAATCGTGGAACTTGTTCTTTGTAGGAGGAACAGTTTTGGGTGGTTATTTGGCGCATGCATATTTATCGGATCCTAATTCAATTGTAATAGATGAAAGCACAAAGAGCCAGTTGCGCGATTTGGGTGTTCAAGATTTTAAAAACATGATGCCCGCTGATTTATTTAGTTGGGATGCTTTATTTAGTTTAAAAGGATTGGTTTTTACACTTTTTGGAGGTTTTTTAGTTGGTTTTGGAACCCGTTGGGCAGGAGGTTGCACAAGTGGGCATGCCATAATGGGTTTAAGTAATTTACAATGGCCTTCATTAATTGCAACTTGTTGCTTTCTAATTGGTGGTTTTCTAATGACTTGGTTTGGTTTGCCTTTTTTATTGTCTTTATAACAAATTAATATGTCGAAACACTCAGAAGAAATGGTGAACTCTGGCACTGCATGTGTCAATGAGTCGGAAATAAAAAAACCTTGGTATGGCAATTTGAAATATGCTTTGGTTGGGATTTTGTTTGGAATTGTTTTTGTAAAATCTGAAATCATTAGTTGGTTTCGAATTCAAGAAATGTTCCGTTTGAATTCATTTCATATGTACGGAGTTATTGGAACTGCTGTATGTATTGGAATGATTTCTGTTTTCATAATAAAGCGTTATAAAATCAAATCCTTTGAAGGCGAAGAAATTGTTATTCACCCCAAAACTTTCAATAAAGGTCAAATTTATGGAGGATTAATATTTGGTTTTGGTTGGGCAATCACTGGCGCTTGTCCCGGGCCACTTTATGTACAGCTTGGTGCAGGTTTTACAGTTGTTGCTGTTACAATATTTGGTGCAATTATGGGGACTTGGATTTATG
>CANFLS010000049.1 GCA_947447955.1 Flavobacteriales bacterium
GAAAGCAATTCACAACAAGTGATAACTCTCCAACGACCTTGAACCAGATGTGAATCAGATGTAAAAATACAATTTTGAAAGCAATTCACAACTACAATTGGCGCAGTATAACAACGTAATACGATGTGAATCAGATGTAAAAATACAATTTTGAAAGCAATTCACAACTAATTTTCGACATCAAAAGCGAAGCCTCTTGATGTGAATCAGATGTAAAAATACAATTTTGAAAGCAATTCACAACTTTCGTAATAACGTGGGATTTGATGCCCAGATGTGAATCAGATGTAAAAATACAATTTTGAAAGCAATTCACAACAGCCATAGCCTTTTTCAAAGCTTCATTTTCGATGTGAATCAGATGTAAAAATACAATTTTGAAAGCAATTCACAACTTCTGTGCTAAAATATCGTGTGGGATAATTGATGTGAATCAGATGTAAAAATACAATTTTGAAAGCAATTCACAACAACAGACCCGTCCTCTTCGTAAAGTCCCTCGATGTGAATCAGATGTAAAAATACAATTTTGAAAGCAATTCACAACAACGACAAAATAGTTCTATAAATGTCGTCGATGTGAATCAGATGTAAAAATACAATTTTGAAAGCAATTCACAACATCTTCTGCGATTAAAAATACAGCTTCTCCGATGTGAATCAGATGTAAAAATACAATTTTGAAAGCAATTCACAACCAAGTGGTTGGAATTTTGCAAGTACGGGGGATGTGAATCAGATGTAAAAATACAATTTTGAAAGCAATTCACAACTGCTTGGTTTAAATAGATTACAAAATTGAGGATGTGAATCAGATGTAAAAATACAATTTTGAAAGCAATTCACAACACGCATACGCACAAAGCTTATCAACCGCGTGATGTGAATCAGATGTAAAAATACAATTTTGAAAGCAATTCACAACAATCATATCCTTTGCGATGTAATTCCAGCAGATGTGAATCAGATGTAAAAATACAATTTTGAAAGCAATTCACAACCAAATGTGTTTTTGGTAAACAATACACCACGATGTGAATCAGATGTAAAAATACAATTTTGAAAGCAATTCACAACGTTTGTCATTTTGTTCTTTTATAATATGCGGATGTGAATCAGATGTAAAAATACAATTTTGAAAGCAATTCACAACTAACTGGCTGCAAAATCAATAACCCGTTCTGATGTGAATCAGATGTAAAAATACAATTTTGAAAGCAATTCACAACTTACGGCTGCGCCTACTTATTCACAAGCATGATGTGAATCAGATGTAAAAATACAATTTTGAAAGCAATTCACAACACTGATAGTGTAAATTCTATTTGTTCGTTTGATGTGAATCAGATGTAAAAATACAATTTTGAAAGCAATTCACAACCAAATAACGTATCGCCTTGACCTTGGCGCTGATGTGAATCAGATGTAAAAATACAATTTTGAAAGCAATTCACAACGCTACCTTGCAAAGAACAAGTGAAGGTTGAGATGTGAATCAGATGTAAAAATACAATTTTGAAAGCAATTCACAACAGCACGCCACTTTAAAATCTGTAGAATCTTGATGTGAATCAGATGTAAAAATACAATTTTGAAAGCAATTCACAACGAAGTCAATTCAAGAAATCTCAAAAATAAAGATGTGAATCAGATGTGAAAATACAATTTTGAAAGCAATTCACAACAATTACTCCTAAATTATATGCAATTTCTAGATGTGAATCAGATGTAAAAATACAATTTTGAAAGCAATTCACAACAAGCTGTGAGCTGTAAAGTTTTTATCATTTGATGTGAATCAGATGTAAAAATACAATTTTGAAAGCAATTCACAACATTTGACAACGTACCTGTAACCCCACCCCAAGATGTGAATCAGATGTAAAAATACAATTTTGAAAGCAATTCACAACTAGATGTTCTTTTGCTTTTGACCAATTAGGATGTGAATCAGATGTAAAAATACAATTTTGAAAGCAATTCACAACACATATCTTTTTCATGTGTTATTGTTTTTTGATGTGAATCAGATGTAAAAATACAATTTTGAAAGCAATTCACAACTGAAAATGCGGATATCGCAAATTTTAATTTGATGTGAATCAGATGTAAAAATACAATTTTGAAAGCAATTCACAACTTAGTGCTATCTGCAATATCGGCTGTGGTTGATGTGAATCAGATGTAAAAATACAATTTTGAAAGCAATTCACAACTAAGCAACTCAATTGTTTCAAATAGATGATGATGTGAATCAGATGTAAAAATACAATTTTGAAAGCAATTCACAACCAATAAGAGAATGGAAAAAGAAATTGAGGTGATGTGAATCAGAAGTAAAAATACAATTTTGAAAGCAATTCACAACGTTAACGATTACTGAGAATTTTGTAGTTTGATGTGAATCAGATGTAAAAATACAATTTTGAAAGCAATTCACAACAAATCAAAGTTTCATTTTGCTGCTATAAGCGATGTGAATCAGATGTAAAAATACAATTTTGAAAGCAATTCACAACCAAGCGGGAATCTTTTTTGAAATTATATCGATGTGAATCAGATGTAAAAATACAATTTTGAAAGCAATTCACAACCCTTTACATATTAATTTAACAATTAAACCGGATGGTTTTTGTGATTTAATAAAGACAACGACAAACCGTCCCTCAAAAATATAAATTTGAATTAAATTAGCGCTTACAATGGACTATGAAACTGAAGAAAATATAAGACCAGCGTGTCCGTATTGCAATGATGGCAGCGGGGAATGTGGGCATGTGGTGTTAGATTATGATGCGTCTTTTATGGAAATGTTGTCGGGCTATTTGGCAGATGATGAATCGGAAATGGATAAAATAAAATCGTTGATTCTTGAAATGATTCAAACGGATGTAACTCCTTCGTTGGAAAACGGATATATCCGCAATATTTGGGAATACGCCGTTGATAACCACACTCCCACTTCGGATGAAATTGAATTGGACATAACGGCTTACGTTAATTTTGTGGATGACAATATCGACATCATCGATGGCGAGTCGTACCTGTATGGCGGAGACGATGGCGCGCCGGGTTATAGTTCCTCGTATGTCATCTTATTTGCAAAGCAACCCGAGGAAACGATTCGTGCAATAAACGCTCAGATGATTGCGGCGTTGAGGGGGGAGTAAATTAATTCCGAACAACTGCTTTAGTGCAATTCAACCTCTGATTTAGAGGTTTTTTTTTGCGAAAAATGCAAAACTTCGATCAAGTAATTTAGACTGATATTAGAGGGAAGAAATCAATGGGGGTTAACTTTGGAAAAGTGAGACAAAATTAAAATGTTTATTTTGAAGTTATTTTTAAAATTCAAGAAAAGTATTAAATTTGTATTAATATTTTTCGATTTGCAAATTATAAGGTTTGCAAACAACCCGTTCTTATTCGACAGTAATTTCACTAACAACAATACACCTCCTATGCCTATCAACGATGCACACTTAGGAGGTTTTTTCATTTTAAAACCTTATGAGAAAAGCTTACAATAAAGTACCACTAAGCTTTCAAGATCAAATTTCATTACTCAAAAGTAGAGGTGATTTTTTTGCAATAAATGCAAATAAATCCTATCCTATTTTCCCTCAACATTGAGGTTAGGAAAATGGGGTGGTGTAAATTTGTGAGAGTGGGAAAAAATCAATTGGTGCCTTTATTTTATTGTTTATATATTTTAATATGTCAAGTTTTACATATTAAAAACTTGACATATATAAAAATCAACTATCTTTGCATCATGACTTTAGCGTCTCAAATACAAATACAAATAATGAAGTTTCCAGAAGGAGAAACTTTTGGCTATGCAGATTTGAAAATTGATAAAAAAGATTTTTATAGTGTTGCCAAATCATTAGAACGCTTACAAAAAAAAGGGACAATTAAAAAAGTATCGAAAGGCGTATTTTATGTTCCTCGCAAAACAATATTTGGAGAAGTTGGTCCCGACAGCAGTAGTATTTTAGATAGGTATTTATTTAAAAATGGCAAAAGAATTGCTTATGAAACTGGATACTCATTATTTAATAGTTTAGGATTGACAACACAAATGGCATTTAAAATAAAAATTGCCACCAAAAACAACCCTATCAAAATAAATACAGGTACATTACAAGTAAGTTCAGTAAAAAGCTATGTTGAAGTAACAAACAAAAATTATAAATTATTGGGATATTTAGATGCCTTAAAGGAAATTAAAAATATTCCAGATTGTTCTGTATCACAAGCAATTACGCGAATGAGTTACTTAATCAAAGACTTAACGCCAAAGGAGCAAAATGATATCATTAAATATGCATTGTATTACCCTCCAAGAACTATTGGGTTACTTGGTGCTATTTTAGAGAATTCGAATTTAAATATGAATCTAACTGAGTTACAAAACAAGCTAAATCCCCTAACAAAAATCAAATTAAATATCAAAGAAACTGAGTTACCCACCATAAAAAACTGGAATATCGAATGAAATTGCATTTAGAAAATAGGACGTTTAAAGACATATTATATAACACATCAATTTACTTGAATATTCCATATGCATTTGTAGAAAAAGACTATTGGATAACATTGATGTTATGCCGTTTGGCTAAAAGTGAATATATGAATGAATCAGTATTCAAAGGAGGTACATCCTTATCAAAAGGCTACAATTTGATAGATCGATTTTCTGAAGATGTAGATATTGCTGTTATCAACGATAAAGGAAAAACAGGAAATGAAATCAAAACCATCATCAGGGCAATTGAAAAAGAAATTACAGCCGATTTAACAGAGCAACGAATGGATGGTATAACGAGTAAAGGTTCAAGATTTCGAAAATCGGTTTTTGAATATGTTACAACTCAAAAAGCCAACGCCAATAATAAACTCATAGTAGAAATAAATTCTTTTTCGAATCCGTTCCCATATAAAAGACTTACCATTCATAGTTTGGTATTTGATTTTTTGATTCAAAATAAATTTGAACAATATACTCAACAATATAATCTACAACCTTTCGAGTTAAACGTTTTAAGTAAAGAACAAACGCTATTGGAAAAGATGGTGGCATTAATTCGATTTTCATTTCAAGAAAATACAGTTGAAAGTTTAGCTGAAAAGATAAGACACTTTTATGATTTGTATTATTTGATGCAAAATACTGAATGTATTAAATTTGTTTCATCGGATTCATTTAAAAACCAATTTGATAATATACTGCAACACGATAGAGAAATGTTTGAAGAGCCAAATGGATGGCAAACCAATCCACTCACAAAATCTCCCTTGATTACAAATTTTCCAATCCTTTGGGAACAATTAAAGGAAAAATATCAAACGGAACTTTCATCATTGGCATTCAGAACTATTCCCAATGAAACTGATGTTGCATATTGCTTTGAGCAATTAATAAAAAGAATTCAATAAAAATCACTGAGTAAATCCACTCCTTTACCCCTTGTTAATTAAATCCATTCAGTTTTTGATGTATTATGCTATAAAAAGCGAAACGACTCTTATGGGAGGCGTCAGACCGAGGATACTATCCTTGGTGTTGTTCTTGAATACAAAAATAATAAAAAATAATTGAATAATGCAAGAAATCGCATTGATCGTATTTAAGCATCTAAAGTTTTTCCACCTCCACCCTTTTTAATTAATTCCAAACACCTCCATAGGTCTAATTCAACCTCTATTTTAGAGGTTTTTTTTTGCGGAAAATGCAAAAATTTGGTCAAGTAATTTAGACTGATATTAGAGGGAAGAAATCAATGGGGGTTAACTTTGATATTACTAGAAAAGCGAGAGTTTAATAAGTCTGAATTAGGTTCTCTTTTTTACAAACGATAAAACGTCCCTCAATAAAAAAAATAAAACTTACACTTTGTGTTATCTAAAAAATAAATTAACTTTGTAGTGAAAATAACTTTTAAGAATAAGAAATTAGAGCAATTAGTAGAGAATGACCGTAAAATGGTTAAAGAACTAGGTAGATTGCGCACTGCAATTCTAAAGAAGAGGATTACTCAATTAAAGTTTGCATGCAACCTTGAAAATGTTCGGCATTTACCAGGAAATTATCACGAATTGAAAAAAAACAGGAAAGGACAATGGAGTTGTGATCTCGATCAACCTTATCGATTGATTTTTAAACCTCACAAAAATCCAATTCCAACCAATGCAGACGGTCAGTACATTTGGATCGAAATTTCAGAATTAGAAGTTATTGAAATCATCAACTATCACAAAGAGAAATAACAATGGAAAATCATTACTTATGGCAATCAATGCCGCATCCAGGAGAAACGCTTTTGGAGAAGTTGGAAGAGATGAAAATGGGACCAAAAGAGTTTGCACTCCGCGCAGGGAAGCCCGAGAAAACTATTATTGCGGTTCTCAAAGGCGACAGCTCAATTACCGCAGATATGGCAGTGCAATTTGAAAATATTACGAGAATTCCTGCCCAATTTTGGATGGACCACCAAAGAGGTTTCGACGAATTTATTGCGCGAAAAAAACGTGAAGCCGTTATTCGCCAAGCTACTCCGTGGGCAAAGCAATTTCCATTGGAAGATATGATTCAAAAAGGATGGCTACCTCAAGTGAAAACCCTCAAGGAAAAAACCATGGAAATGCTATCATTCTTTGGCTTTTCAAACCATAAAGCTTGGGAAGAATACTATTTCAAACAGCAACTGAAAGTTGCCTTCCGCATATCGCTCGCGCAAACCAAAGACCCGTATGCCGTTTCTGCTTGGCTCAGACAGGGCGAAATTCAAGCGATGGAATTGACAGCCAAAAAGTATTTTGAAAAGAAGTTCAAAGAAACATTGCCTATGCTGAAATCGACATTGGAGAATCATAATGATAAATCTTTCAATCAATTGCAAAGCCTTTGCCTAGAAGCTGGTGTGAAGGTTGTAAAGACACCGTCCCTCAACAACGCGCCCATTAGCGGCGCCACCCGCTGGCTCAGCGATACCCCTTTGATTCAATTGACTGACAATGCAAACCAAATTGATCATTTTGGGTTCACCTTCTTCCACGAAGTTGGACATATTTTGTTGCACGGCAAAAAGGACGTCTTTTTAGAGAATTTGGAATACTCCGACAAAGACAATCAAAAGGAAAACGAAGCCGATGAGTTCGCCAGAAAGTGGATGTAAACTATTTTAATCAACCAATAGTCTCAATCCTGAAACAATTTATCTTTATGATTGTTAATCAACTATGAAACCTTGGGCAATCATCACAATTGTGGTATCCGTAATTATAATCGGATTCCTGTTATATTCATTCAAATTGAGAGACATTGAAATGCCGAAATATCGGGTGATAAAAAAGCTAGGCGAGGTTGAAATTCGCGAGTATCCTAGTTTGATCCTTGCGCAAACATCCCTCAAAAAACCTGACTACGACGAGGAAGGCAGCAACGGTTTCAGAACTGTAGCGGGCTATATTTTCGGGGGAAACAAATCGCAACAGAAAATTGCAATGACTTCTCCGGTGATCATGACAATGGGCGATTCTGCATCGATGTCGTTTGTGATGCCTAGCGAATACAAAATGCAAGACCTTCCCACGCCATCGAGCAACCAGGTGAAATTGATTCAAGAAAACGCCAAAATATTGGCTGTGATTCGTTTTGGGGGATATTCTAGCTCTGAAAAGATTAAGAAGTATGCAGACCAGCTTTACATGGAGTTAAAGAACAACAAGCTAGAAACCCGTGGTCAACTCTTGTATATGGGTTACAACGCCCCTTGGGACGTTACCAACCGCCGCAACGAAGTAGCCATTGAACTGGTGAAGGGTGAGTAATTCAGAAGATCTCGAATCAACAACCTTATTATATTTTGAACCTCTATTTATAGAGGTTTTTTTTTGCGCAAAATGCAAAACTTCGATCAGGTAATTTAGATTGAATCTCAACCTCAATAACCACTGGGAATTACCTTTGAAAAAGTGAATAATCCCATTAGCCATTAAATACTAAAAGAGTTTTGATATACATAAATTAACATCGCGATAATAGTGTAAGAGAAGAATGTTTAATATGAAATTATTGAAAATATTTATTAGCAGCGTACAAAAGGAATTTGAATTAGAGCGAAAAGCATTGGTTAGATATATTCGAAATGATGCCCTACTAGGAAGTTTTTTTGAAGTGTTTTTATTTGAAGAAATCGCAGCCTCAGGCAAAAAAACTTTTCAAGTGTATTTGACAGAACTAACAGTAGCGAATATATATATAGGTCTTTTAGGAAATGAATATGGATTTGAGGATTCGCTAGGTATTTCTCCTACCGAACACGAGTATAATGAAGCAAAAAGAAATCATCTACAAAAATGGATATATATCAAGGGATACAATGATGAAAATCGACACCCTAAAGAACTGAAATTTATCCAAATGGTTGGAGTTGATGTTTCTCGAAAGCGTTTCGAAACCATGGAAGATTTAAAAACAGAAGTATATAAATCTTGTGTACGATATTTGAAACAAACAGGCAAAATAATGAGCCATGAATTTGATGAAACCTTAAATAATTATGCTTCATTAGATGATTTAGACTCAATATTAATTCAACAATTTGTAATTAATGCAAGAGCAAAAAGAAATTTTCCCTTGCGGGAAACTGCAAAAATTGAACAGATTTTAATTCATTTAGGTCTATTGAGGAATCATCAATTAACAAATAGCGCCATCTTAGCATTTGGGAAAAATCCACAACATTTTTTTGTAACGGCCACTGTAAAATGCACCCATTTTCATGGAATAGATTTAGAAAAGCCAATTCCTGATTATAAAGAGTTTGGTGGAACAGTTTTTGAGATGACTGAGCGTTCTGTAGATTTTGTGCTCTCAAAAATAAGTTTAAGTACAGGCACCCGAGTATTGAGTAATAAGGTAGACACCAATTATGAAATTCCCCGAAGAGTAATTGCTGAAGCAATTATCAATGCAATTGCGCACAGAGACTATTCTAGCAAAGGCAGTATTCAAATTTCTGTTTTTAAAAACCGAGTTGAAATTTTCAATCCAGGTCGATTGCATGACGAGTTGGAACTAACTGATCTTCTAAATATTCACGGTTCATATCCAAATAACCCAACATTGGCTAATTGCATGTTTTTAACTGGCGATATTGAACGCTATGGAACAGGCATTATAGAAATGATAAGATTATCTAAAGAAGCGGATTTAATTACTCCTGAATTTATTATAAACGAAGGATTTAAGGTGATTTTATGGAGACCTTCAGTTAAAATTACAGAAATACATGATGCCATACATGATGCCATACATGATACCATGCATGATTTTGATTTTATGGCCATAGAAAATCGATCTCATAGAGTGGTATGGTTACTGAAATGTGAAATGAGTAGAGATGAATTAATGGCTGCCTTGAAACTTAAAAATCGAGATAATTTTCAAAAAACATATTTAAAACCAGCTTTAAAAATAATCTAATTGAGCTGACTCTGCCTGAAAAGAAAACGAGTAAAAAACAAAAATATAAATTAACGAAAACAGGAACTTTACTACACAAGAAATTAATAGGAGAAGGGAAGTAATCCAATCCGAACCTAACATGAATCGTCCAGGTGCCAAAAAAATTGAACTTTTGCCTTGAAAGAGTAGTTGCCTGTTTCGAAAGTTCATTCAACCCCCACCCAACAATATCAACCTTTTTTCTTCGATATAATATTTTTCAAAAAGTCATCTTCAGCGGAAAGCTTCACACCTTCCTTTTCGGCAAGTTCTAAAGCAATCTTTGCCCATTTCTTGGCCTCAGCAATATCAGATTGCTTGTATTTGATCTGAGCCTGCAACTTCGCCAGCTCAAAACTCATTTGTTTATCCAATTCTGCCTTGTTCCAGATTTCTGCTTGTTTGAATTGTGCATCCGTTTTGCCATGCTTGCAGATAAAACCAACGATTCCTTTTGAAATATAGTCGTACACAAAACTAGGATTCTGCAAACCCAATTGAATCAAACTATCCACTTCAACTTTTGTTTCGTAATAAAACATTTTCATATTGAACAATTCCCATTCAAATTGAGGGAAGTACTTGCGATACTGATTCATGTAATACCAAGATTTTGTCCAATTGCTGTCTTGAACTTGGGCATAAGCTTTCCATTCTATTGACTTTTGCAAGATGTCGGTTGCTACGTCAGCGCCATAATTGTCATCCAACCATTTTTTGTCAATTAGCATTGCATATAACAGGGAATCTGGAATGTCTCTAGGGTAGAATCGGCAAACATTAAAATCAACAAATTTCTTATAATCGCATTTTGCAAAAAATTGATTGAGCTCTTCTTTACTGGGAGTACTTTTTTTGAAGTTCGCCTTCAATTCCTTCTGTACGAAATCGGGCCACTGAAATTTTAATCCTTGAGGGACACCAGGTCGCGGCATTGGAACTTTGTCTATGCTATCCTTTATGTATAGCATCCAATACTCTTTTGGCATGGCTCCACCCCAGGTTTCGAGGTATTCACCTTGCGGGGTGAAGAATAAAAATGAGGGATAAGAGGCAACTCCAAATTTTAATTTAAAGAGTTGACCAATAGAATCTTTCTCTGCATCCAAAATATAGGAATTAAGTTTGGGAAGCATCAATGAAAGTATTTCAGGATCCCTAAAATGTTTATTATCCATCAATTTGCAGGGACTGCACCAATCGGTAGACAAATCTACCATGATGGATTTGTTTTCAGCGGTAGCTTTTGCTATTACTTTTTCCCAGTTGTCAATACCAGGAAACGCGTGTTTACTGTTGTTCTCTGTTTGAGCATCACATTTTGAAATCCCCGACAAAAGTGAAAGGAGCGTTAGTATATAAATTTTCACGCAGCAAAATTACTGATAATGAATTAATTAAAAAATAGTAAAAAAATACCAATTTAACAAATTGGTATTTGCATATATTTGTGTAATAGATAATTGTTTTATAGGTCAATCGTAAATAAATAAGCAAAATGAATATTACAATTATAGGAGCCTCGGCGGGAATTGGCATGGAAGCCGTAAAAAGAGGATTAAATAGAAATCATGCTATCACTACCCTTTCACGATCTGAAATTGAAATAGCAGATAAAAATTCGATCCATTCAATTCTCGGTGATGCCACAAATAAAGGGGACCTTCAAAAGGCAATTCACAACGCAGAGGCAATCATTATCACTTTGGGGACTGCCAAAAATATGAAAACCACCACCCTTTTTTCAGATTTTGCAAAAATCCTTGTAGAAATAAACAGTGAGAACAAAATTGACGTCCCGGTTATTTTTGTTACTGGATTTGGAGCTGGCGAGAGCCAAAATTATGTTTCATGGCTTGTAAAGATGTTTTTAAAGTATTTATTAAAAGACGTTTATGCCGACAAAACGAAGATGGAAGAAATCATCACGCAATCGGATATGAAATGGACAGTTGTGCGTCCTGGAAGGCTATTAGACAAAGAATTGACAGAGAAATACCGCATTGAAAACACATTATTCAAAGGAATAAATATTGGCGGAATCAACAGAGCAGACGTAGCCGACTTTTTAATCAAACAAGCCGAAAAACAAACGGAATTAAAGAAGTACGTTGCGATATCTGAGAAATAGGGTAAGGTAAGGCTTTGGCTTTATTGTCGTTTGTGCAATGGTAAGCCTGTTAACTCAGACACCTTGTTAGCGAGTTTTTCTCCCTCATTACTAAAAGACCAGAAAAACAAGTCCTTGATTTCATGATCTTTCTTTATTCTTTGAATTGCATTCAAGCATAAATTTTGGGCAATTCCTTTCCCACGAAATTCTTCCAACAACAGTGCAGAACATAGGTAAATGGCTTCGTAACTGGTATTCAGCGGCGTTAATTCATAAAGCTCCCTTTCAGATATTTTTTGATCAATAAACTGAGTCATTAATTCTAACGTTGTGGGAATACATAAAATCCAACAAACAGGACCATTTCCATCGTCATATTCAGAAATGGTATCGGGGTGAATGAGCTGTAAATGATCCATCACATCTTCGTTCACATTGAGTTGATCTGGATCGGTGCGGCTTGAGAAAACTTCATCCGACAATTGTATCATTCTTTCAAAGTTACTTTGTGCCATCATTCAAAATTAGCGATTATAAGTTGGAGTCCACATCCCCTCTCATTTTTTTGAGGGATAATTAAAAGTTTCAAGAAAATCTGGAGAGAAATCGACTTTTTCAGGGATTACTCGCTCCGCTCGTGATCCCTTTGTGGGTGAGCTGCTAACCAAATGAAAAACCAAACCGCTAGCGCGGTTTTTGTTTTTTTTATTTATATGCATGCGCTAAAGCAGAGCTTGGCTTTGCATAAAAATAAAAAAACCCAGCAAGCTGGGTTTTTCATTTGGTTGCGGAGAGTTAGGATTATGAACCATAACCTTTAAACTCCTGTATATCAAGTATTTTACTTCTCTATTTCTCTTTGGAAACCCCCTTAGAAACCAAGCAGCCAAAAGGAGGGCTTGATTGTCTAGTTTGAGTTTCTTTAGGTTTCACAAAGATAATGAACCTAAGAAAATATCAAAACGATTTTCTTTCTTTTTCAATTTTCTGGATTGCATTTTCATTTTTGAAATAAATGTCACTCATCATTTTGTTGATCACACCAAAATGATCGTTTTGATTTTATGTTTTTGATAAAAATCATCAATCTTTTAAAAAACGCCGCAAACCCTTGCAAATAGGCAGTTTTCTAAAATCATATCTAGGTTGGCAAATGGCAAGGTATATATATATATCCTTGCCAATTGCCAAGTGGGTGATTTTACCATTTTGACGGCTACAAAACTAAATTTAACATTGACCC
>CANFLS010000050.1 GCA_947447955.1 Flavobacteriales bacterium
AAAAGTTTCCGTTATCGATGATTAGCGAATATCTATCGACCAAGGTAAACGCATTTGCATACCTTGCATGTTTTTAACCGAAATTATATCCTTTACTGAATTCGCATCTAGTCCCATCTGGATTAACAACTCACTCATTTGACTTTCCTTGTTGCTGCTGCGATCAATGATTTTTTCTAACAACCCTTTTGATTCAGGATATTCTACAATTTTGTAGTCTTTTAATTTGGCCATACGCTTTGCAGATAAAACGGCTCTATCAATATTGCCCAAACCATCAATCAATTTCAATTTCAAGGCATCTTCACCAGAATAAACACGACCTTGTGCAAGGTCATTCACTACAGATTTTTCAATATGTCGGCCTTCGCTTACAATACTAATAAAATCGTCGTAAATATTGTTAACCGCATTTTGCATCATCATTGATTGCGCTGCGTCCATGCTTCTGTCGGGTCTCCATAATTCGGCCATTTCGCCCACATTTACAGTTTCGTATTTTAGACCTAATTTCTGACCAAATAAGTTTTCGGTGTTGGCAACCATTGCAAAAACGCCAATTGATCCAGTTACAGAATTTGGCAATGCAAAAATGCTATCGCCAACACAAGAAATATAATAACCACCGCTTGCAGCTACATTACCGTATGAGAAAATGACTGGTTTATTCTTTTTCGCCAACTTAATCTCTTTTGCAATAATGTCACTCGCCATAGAACTTCCCCCAGGACTATTTACACGAACCACAATGGCTTTGATTGATTTGTCGTTGCTTACTTCTTTTAATGTTTTTATGAAAGTTTCACTCGCAATTTGACTATTGTTATCAGATTTACCCGGCATGATATCGCCTTCGGCATAGATAATGGCAATTTTCTCTTCTGCATATTTGTAATTGTCGTCTGATTCTAAATATTTTGTTAGGGTTGTAAATTGATAATTAGAAGATTTTCTTTTTACAATAGTCATCAATTCATCTTCATATACCAATTGGTCAACCAAATGGCAATTCAGCGCATCTTTTGCAGTAAAAACAAGTCCTTTTTGAGAAATACCCCACAATGTATCAAATGCAACTTTTCTTGATTTGCCAATTTCAGAAACTTGGTGCTTGTATAATGATGTTAAATAAGTTGTAATTTGAAATTTATTTTCTTCTGATAATTTGTCTAGAACGAAAGGCTCAACCGCACCTTTGAATTTTCCAACTTTAAATACTTGGAAGTTTACGCCCAATTTGTCTAATAGTCCTTTATACATTACCACGTTAGATGACAAACCATTGAATTCTAACATTCCTTTTGGATTCAAATAAGCTTCGTTACAAGCAGATGCAATGTAATAACCTTGTTCGGTGAAAATCTCTCCATAAGAGATAATCCACTTTCCAGAGGCTTTGAATTCATTGATGTATTGTCTAATTTCATCAGCGTGCGCAAGTCCCCCAGAATAAAAACCAGGTCTTAAAATAATTCCTTTGATTTTACTGTCTTTCGCTGCTCTGTTTAGTGCAGTTTTGATGTCATTCAAGCCGAAGCTTTCAGAATCATCGTTGCCAAATAAATCGGCAAGTGGATCTTCAACTCCTTGTTCATTTAAATCAGTTGGAAGGGTAATGCTTAAAACCGTATTGTCTTCAATTTTAACGTTTTCTTTGCCATTGCTAAAACCCGCAACCATAACGGCAAAAATCACAACCAAAGAAACAATACCAAGTCCAAAACCTGCTAAAAGAACCAAAAAATACTTGAGAAACTTTTTCATTTAATTACAAAAATAAAAAGGAATTCTCAAAATCTAATGATATATCGTTTAAGTGGGATTTCTATTAGACCAATTATAGGTTGTGATTTTCATCGTAAATGTAATAATTTGATATTCAAATGTTATTTTTGAATAGTTTTATTACATTTTTACTATGAACTTTTACAAAAAAATCATAAATAAAGCCATCATCTTCGTGGCTTTGGCATTGTTTTCTAATGGTGATTTGAAATCACAACACTCTTTGGGATTGTTAGTTGGAGATTATAATACTCCTTATGCCTATAGCCTCAATCCTGCTTTAACCAGAGGGAATTTGTCAAATAGGGCTTATATCAATTGGTGGGGAGCATCATTGTCTTTAGATAATAATTTCATGAAATATAATGCGCCTTTTCGTTTGTCGAAATGGGTGAACAATGATTTTCCTGCAGAAAATGTAAATGCCAATGGAACTTTGGCTTTCAAACAAAGTTGGTTGCCAACTGATTTAACTGTAAAGGATTGGAAATTAAACTATTTAAATGAAGTTTATGGTCCGTCCATTTTTATACCTTTAGATAATATTGGGGGATTTGGCTTCGGGGTAAGAGGAATCTCTGGATTTTCGGTGAATGGGCTTAACGGCGATATGGGTGGCATTTTCCGCTATGGACTTGGAGATTCGGCAGTAGGTGGATTGAGAAGTTTGAGGGGTAAGAATGTGAACCAAGGAGAATTTTCTATCAATACAGAAAAGTACCAAGAATGGTTTATGTCGTTTGCCGGTTATACCCAGCCAGACGTTGTGAATTCAATGCGTTGGGGATTTACTGCAAAACTTTTGATAGGAATGGGCATGGCTCATTTGGGATCCGATAATTTGTCGTTCAATGTTAAAAATGACCAAGTTGTAGATATTCAGCAATTAAATGCAAGGTTTTTTCATACAAACGATCAAAGTGTTGCTACAGCAATGTCGGCGCCCTTTGGTTTGAAATTCGATTTTATGAACGGGGCAGGAGCTGGAATGGATTTGGGTTTCATGTATGAGTTCAGACCCAATGCAAATAGAATTAACAACAGCATTTCATTTTGCGACAGAGAAAAGTTTGAACAATATAAATGGAAGTTTGGTGCGAGTATCACCGATTTAGGATTTATATCTTACGATGGAAGAGGTAGTGAAATTATTTCTATTGCAAATACTGAATATAAAGTTGATCCGAATATTGTGAATGCATTGCAATACAATCAAGGTGAAGATAGATTTGATAAGGTTGATGATAAATTCTTCAATCAATTGAATGCGAATGCGGTAAATTCTTTCGTAAGTTATTCACCAACTGCTTTAAATGTTCAGTTTGATAATGCTTTAACCAACCATTTTCATATTGGGGGATATTGGACCCAAAGTTTAAAAGGTAAGAATACGGTAGGGTTAAGACGTAGTTCTTATTTGAGTGTTGTTCCAAGATGGCAGGGCGAAACCATCGAAATTGGCATGCCCATCACTGCATCTTACGATTATAACAAAATGAATTTGGGATTATATGGCAGATTTGGTCCATTGATTGTGGGTTCAGATAATTTGGCAGGATTGGGTCAGTTTATTAATAATGATTATTACTCTGGTGCAAGTTTCTATTTTGGATTTAGATCTAAAATAGGCGATTGTGAAGTTGCATATAACAATCAAAATAGAAGGGTAGTTAAGAAACAAGATCAAATAGATACACAGGTTGTTGCCAAAAACAAAACCATTGTTCCAAAGGATACCGTTATTGTTAAAAAAATTGTGAGGGACACTGTTTATGTGAACAATACTCCAAACAAGAACAATGCAAATATTTCTGCCGAACAAATTAAATTGAGGGAGGCTGATTTAAAGAAAAAAGAAGATGCATTAAAAGCCAAAGAAGATGCTTTGAAGCAAAAGGAAATGGATTTGTTAAAATTACCAACCACTTCAGATGCTGATTGCAATAAAAAGATTGCTGCAATAAAAGCAGAGGCAGATAAAACAAAAGTCGAATTTGATAAATGTAAGAATGATGCAATTGTAACGGCAGCGCAATGCAAAAAAGATGTTGCTGGGAAGCAAATTACAATTGATCAATTACAAAGTGATTTACTGAAAGAAAAAACTAAGAATGCTCAAATTACCGCAGAATTAGATAAAGCCAAAAAGCAAAATGATCAGTTGGTGTTGGCTTCTAAAGGCGATTGCAACAAACAAAATAAGCAACTGGATAGTTTATGGAAAAAAGAATTGGCTAAAAATGCCAATATCTCTGCAGAGTTAGACCAAACCAAAATTAAATACGATATTTTAAAATCGAATTGTGATGAAAGCAATACCAAATTGGCAAAATTACAATTTGAGTTAGAAACCTTGAAAGCGAAATCAAATGCCAATAACAATTGCTGCGATAGAATTGTTCAAATAGAGGCTGATTTAGCAAAAGAGAAAACCAACAATGCAACTATCAAAGCAGAATTAGACAAAACCAAAGCTACCATTTCTGCACAGGCTGATCATTTAATTAAATTGACTGCTGATAAAAAAGCATCTGAAGAAGCCCTTAAAACTGCAAATTCTAAAATTGTAATGAGCGAAGATTGCACACCTTATAAAACAAAGGTTGCTCAGTTAGAAGCAAAAGTAAACGATTTAACCAAGTCAAATGCAACTTTGCAAACATTAGTAGCTACGTTAACTGCTGATAAAAAATTATGCGATGAGATGTTAAAAGCGGCTAATGCGAGTAAAAATTCCAATATTGGTATTGCTGAAGATTGTACCCCTTACAAAAACAAAGCAGCTCAGTTAGAGGCAAAAGTGGTTGACTTAACTAAGTCAAATGCTTCATTACAATCTCTTGTAACTACGTTAACTGCCGATAAAAAGTTATGCGATGAAAAGTTAAAATCAGCAACGGCAGCCACCAACAGTAACATTGGTGTATCAGAAGATTGCACACCGTATAAAAATAAAGCTGCTCAATTGGAAGCTAAATTGGCGGAATTGAATAAAACGATTACTGGATTACAAACTCAAGTTTCTACGTTAACTGCGGACAAAAAGATTTGTGATGAAAAATTGAAGGCAGCAATTGCTGCAAACAATAGCACAATCAAAGTAGCTGAAGATTGTACTCCATATAAAAACAAAGCAAGTCAATTAGAAGCTCAAGTTGCAGAATTGAATAAGACCATTGTAACCTTGCAAACTCAAGTAAGTTCATTAACAGCAGATAAAAAGTTGTGCGATGAAAAGTTAAAAGCCGCATCAAGCAATATTTCAGTTTCTGAAGATTGTACCCCGTATAAAAACAAAGTGGCTGTATTGGAAAAAGCGAACATTGAATTAACGGCATCTAACAAAACTTTAAATTCGAAAATACTTGAATTAAATACGCAAATCGCTGCTCTTACCGCCGATAAAAAAGCGTGTGAAGAGAAATTGAAAGCGGCATCTAGTAATGTAACCGCATCTGAAGATTGCACTCCTTACAAAACGAAAGTAGCTGACTTAGAAAAGAAAAACATTAGTTTATCAGCAGAGTTGGCAGCACTACAAGCAAATTTAGATGCTTGCACCAAGTCGAAATCGGATTTGGCTAACCAACTTGAAAAATGTGCCGATTTAGAATCTAAGTTAAAATCTGCGCAAGCAGACAATGCCAAATTAACTGCTTCATTAAATGATGCAAATGCATCGATTGCTGATTTGCAAGCCAAATTAAAGGCCGCAAGTGCATCAAATAGTTGTGAAGCATTACAATCGTTGGTAAATCAATTAAGAGACGATGTGAAATTGAAGAACGATAAAATCAATCAATTAAGCAGCGATTTGGATCAATGCAGTGCTGATTTGAAAGATTTAAAAGAGAAACAAACTTCGAATCAAACAGATTTAGAATCAGCAAATAATTCCATCGCTTCATTAAGGAAACAAGTTTCTAGTTACGATGATCAAATTTTGGCTTTGACAAATACGGTGAAAGCGAAGGATGTTGAAATAGCAAAATTAAAAACGCAAGTTGCAGGACTTCAAGAGTCGTTGAAGAAATGCCAAGACAGTTTGCCACCGGCAACTGAACCAGGAACCGGAGGGAATTAATTAAAATAATAATCATAAAAAAAGGGGGCAAAAGCCCCCTTTTTTTATGATTAAATTGTTGAATTATTTTTTTGCTTTGATTAAATCACGCAATTGACCAAATCTAACATCTGTCAAATTCTTAGCCTTCATGAAGTCTTCCGCTTTTACAATGATAACAGTTGCATCATCGTATTTGCCATTTTTATAAAGGGTGTAAGCGTCATTATAGTAGTTGTCTAAAACCGTTTTGTTATTGTCTACAGTGTTCGTAGTTCCTGAGCCACTGGTTGATCCTGAAGTTGTTGAACCACCTGTAGATGTTGAACCTGTTGGTTTTGCTTTTTGAGCTGCTGTAATATCATCTCTTAATTTTTGAAATCTAGCATCTGTCATACTATTCGCTTTTAGCAAAGATTCAGCTTGAGAAATAATGGTTAATGCGGCATCAAAACTATTTGCTTTATACTTAGAATATGCTTCTTGGTAATATCCTTCAATTTTGGCTTTTACAGTATTGGTTGTATTACCTGTAGTTGTAGATCCTGAAGTTGAATTTCCAGTAGAAGTTCCACCTGTAGTTGAACCACCAGTAGAAGAACCACCAGTAGTTCCAGTAGAAGAACCACCAATAGATTTGTTTTTTTGCATCGCCATTGCATCTGATTTCAATTGCGTGAATCTAGCATCCGTTACACCGGTGTTTTTCATTAATGCTTCGGCATTGCTAATGATTTGAAGCGCAGCATCAGGATTTGAAGCTTTTAATTTACTTGAAGCTTCTTGATACATTGCATCCAATTTGTATTTGGTATCTACTGATGCAGCTGCATTTGTAGTTGATCCGGTTTTTCCGCTAGTTCCAGATCCTGAAGTTGATGTGCTGGTTGCTTTTGCTTTTTGAGCTGCAGTAATTTCATCGCGCAATTTCGAAAAACGAACATCGGTCATGGCATTCGCTTTTAGTAAAGCTTCAGCTTGAGAAACAAGATTCAAAGAAGCATCAAAATTACTCGCTTTGAATTTTGAATAAGCTTCTTGGTAAAGTGCTTCAACTTTTGCTTTAACATCAGTTTGACTGGTTGTTGAGCCAGTTGTGCTTCCTGTAGCAGGTTTGTCTTGTGCATTTGTTGCTCCAACAACTGCCAAGTTTAATAAAGTGTAAATTAAGATTTTTTTCATTTTTTTCTTATGGTTTATTAAATGCAAAATTATTGACAATTAATTTAATAAGTAATTAGAATAAAATCGAACCCACCTAAAACACCATATAAACCCTGACGTTGATTCTGCGGCAGGTTAGGTATTCAGGAACTTTCATTGCTAAATTTTGGAGGGACAAATAAACGAATTGAAATAGGAGTGTGGTTAGAAATCAAAAATTCGCAAGATTCAAAAATTGTACATTTGTTGTTAATTTGATAAAATTGCTTAAATTTGTAACAGAATTTAAAATTTCAAGGGATATCAATTAAACCTAAAAAAAACGAAATATGGAAGTTATAACAGGGTTGCTAATAAAAGGATTGCGTGAAAAGCATGGTTATACACAAGATAAGCTAGCAGCGTTTCTTGGGTTGAAAAATCGAGAAATGATTAGTTTTTACGAGAATGGAGAAAGGGAAATTCCTCTTGAAGTTTTAGAAAGACTTTCCGATTTATTTGGGGTTGAGTTAGATGTTTTTTTTTCGAATAGTATTGATGAAGCGTTAGCGGAAGTTGTATTTGCTTTTAGAAAAGATGATCTGAATAATGAGGATATGGAAAATATGGCTGCATTTGGGAAGATTGTGAAAAATTATTTGAAGATTAACAATTTATATGGTAACCTTAAACGATAAAATAATAGAGGTAAGGGCCAATAATTTTAGGGCGTCTTGTGGTATAAGCAATGATGCGCCTATTGATTTTGAAAAGTTACTTACAACTTTAGACGTATTAACTGTTTTTAGACCGTTAATTGGTGAGTTTTCAGGTATGGCTTTAAAGACTAAAAACAGTAACTTCATGATGATTAATACCAATATTTCGGTGGGAAGGCAAAATTTTACGATTGGTCATGAATTATATCATCTTTTTATCCAAGACGGATTTAGTTTTCAAATGTGTAATGCCGGTAAATTTGATAAGAAGAATAAGGAGGAATACAATGCCGATTCTTTTAGTTCGTTTTTTTTAATGCCAGAAGTTGCTGTTATCAAACAAATTCCAGAAGAGGAATTGGCTTGGGGTGGTGAAATTTCATTAGCTACTGTTATTAGGCTAGAACAGTATTTTGGTGTTTCTAGAGCGGCTATGTTGATCCGGTTACAAAAAATAGGCTTGCTTAAAAATGATTTTATTGGTTGGAAAAAAGACATTATCAAAGGCGCCTTAGAATATGGATTTAGTGATAAGCTTTATAAGAAAACTGGAGAAGAACGTGTTATAGGGAATTATGGCTTTAAGGCAAAAGAACTATTTGACAATGGAATAATTTCAGAGAGCCATTATTACTCTTTGATGTATGATATAAACATTGATATTGAAAACCCCAATCTGGTGGATGATGAGTAAGAAGTCTAGTAAACCTAAAATATTGCTAGATTGCGATGTAATAATCCATTTTATTAAAGCTGGAAAGCAATTCTTATTGCCAAAAATATTTCCAAATCAGTTAGTTGTTCTAGATAAGGTTAAAAGTGAATTGGATAAGCGAAAGAGTAATCAACTTATTATCAATAATTTTTTAGAATGGTCAAAAATACCAATTATACCGATGCCGTCGGATATGGATATTTTGAGGGAATATATGGTTTTGAAAAAAACCAAAGGTGACGGAGAAGCAGCGTGCATGGCGGTAGCAAGATATACCAATGATTATATAGCTAGTAGCAATCTAAAAGATATTGCTGATTACTGTTCAGAACATGGTATCGTTTATTATACAACAATGGACATATTATTTGAAGCCTATAAATTAGGAATCATGAATGAGGCAGAATGTGATCAATTTATATATGAAGTTAAATCAAAAGGTAGTATTTTAATTAATAGCATCAATACGATTAAGGAATATAAAGTCTTAGTTGAAAAGAAATAATCGAAGTTTAGGAATTGTGCAATATCCCCTAAAACACCATATAAACCCTTGCGTTGATGCGTTGGCCGGTTAGGTATTCGGGAACGGTATGCAAATAATTTAAACACCTGATTTTGCAGGGATTGAATTATCTATTTTGAAATAGCGATAAATACGCACATCGTGGTTGAATTTGTATTCTGTCGTTTTTTGAATTAGTTTCGTGTATGAGCAAGATAGTTTTAGCTTTGGTAGACTGCACAACAAACAACTGACTAAGAACAAAAATAAAATATGAGTAGTTTGAGTAGAAACCAAATGATTAAAAACTTGAATGAAATTGTTGTTCCAACATTACGACAATTAAACTTTAATGGTTCTTTTCCGCACTTTAGGCGAATTACCCCAGACCGAATTAACCTTTTGACTTTTCAGTTTGATAGTTACGGTGGAGGATTTGTAATTGAATTAGCAAATTGCAATTCTAAAGGTTACGAAACCGCGCTTGGCAGTCAAACTCCTCCAAATAAATTGACTGCTCAAGACTTTAATAAAAGAAAAAGAATTCAATCAAATATGAAAACGCCTAACAGTTCAACAGACGATTGGTTTCGGTACGATAAAAAATATTTATTTGGTTTTGGTGATATTTTCAAAAAAGTTTGCAAGGACGTATTATCAAAACTTGAAGTAGCTGAAGACTATTGGGAAAATGGTGAACTTAACTAAATGGAACAAATACAATGATTTATATGAGAATACGATTTTGTTTGACATTTGCGTTACTGACAATTTCATCGATATTATTTGCACAATCTAATCGACTTTTTAAAATTGTTGATAATGGGAAAATTGGGTACATCAACGAAAAAGGAGGAATAGAAATTCCAACAAAATTTAATAATGGAAAAGATTTTTCAGAAGGTCTTGCCTCTGTAAGATTAAATGGTAGATATGGATTTATTGATAAAAGTGGGAATTTCGTTATTCAGCCAAAATATGATTTTGCAACAAGTTTTATAAATGGTATTGCTTGTGTTTATATGAATGGAAATCCCATATATATTAACAAAAATGAAATTAATGCTTTAGATACCATATTTCAATCAATTCATTCAATTAGAAATCATAAAGTAATTGTCCGTACAAAAACAGAAAAAGTAGGAATATTTGATTCGACAACAAAAAAGTTATTAGTTGACACTATCTATAAATCAATTACGCCGTATAATACTGGAATTATGATTGTAAGAGATAAGGTGAAAAATAAAGATAACAATAATTACAAAGAAAGATTTGCGGTTATGGATAGTTTGGGTAGCGTTATTGTGAACTTTAGTAAATATGATAAGATTTACGATTTTAATGAAGGTTTTGCAAGAGTAGAATTCAAAGATACAAACGATAATTATGAAAATATAAATGGAGTTATTGATGTAAAAGGTAACTTACTATTTCAAAGTCCCCAAAAAAACAATAATATTATTGATAAAGACTTTTACAATGGATTGGCAGTTGTAGATCTTTATGAATATTGGCAACCAGAAATAAATGGCGTCATTTCAAATTCAATAAAAAAAAGCTATCAGGGTTATATTAATCTTAAAGGCGAAGTGGTTTTAAATGACACAAATAATACATATTTAAAAAGGTTTTCGAACAATAGGGCTTTCATCCATGACAAAAAAGGGAAATATATAATTATTGATACGAAAATTCAACCCGTTGGAAATGAAGTGTTTGACGATGTTCAAGACAATGGATTTAAGAAAGGATATGCTATTGTAGAAAAAAATTACAATTGGGGAATCATTGATACTTTTGGGAAATTTATTATAGATCCAAAGTTTGAGTTTATTCACAAATTGGGAGTAATTGATGGTTATTTCTTTTATGGATTATATGGAAATGATAATAATAAATACTATGGAATTTCAACAATAAAAGGTGAAAACATAATTTCGCCGATAATTCAAGACTTTGATCAATCAGGTTTTGTAAATGGTATTTTAAAAGCTATTATTGATAATAGATTGACCTATATTGACAAGTTAGGTAATATAATTTGGCAAGAGAAAAAAGCAGAGAATATAAAATTAATGACTTTAAACATCGATTGTATGAATAGGGGTTATTTTTATGCATATTCTAGGCCCAATAATAAATATAAAAGACGATTCGAAGGAGGATTTGGAGAGTCAAGAAATTTACCCAAAATAATTACATCCGAAAATTTTCCAAAAAAGCAACTAAGTGTAACTGTTGACTCAATTACTCAAGATACTTTTCAAAATAAATTTATAGGGTACAAAGTTTTTGTAGCCAATAAATCTAAAAAAATCATTGCCTTTAATGCCCAAGATAGCAGACTCAAAATGAAAGTACAGGCGCTAAATGAAAATGGTATTTGGAGGGACATAGAATATTTGCCTAGTAGTTGGTGTGGAAATAGTTATCATACGCTGACCTTAAATAAAAACAATTATTGGACTTTTATTACCCCAAAATATGAAGGAGAAATAAAAACTAGATTTAGAGTGGAACTAAAATACTTAGATCCAAATGACAAATCAGAAAAGAGAAGAGATCAAACAGAAATTACAATTTACAGTAACGAATATGAAGGAAGTATAAACCCTGCCCAGTTTTGGAATAAAATACAATATTTTAGTAATGGGTTAATGGACCCTTATAACGACTAAAAAAGTCTTGCCATCAAAATTATTAAAAAAAAACACAATGGAAAATTACAATCAAAAATATAATAAATTTTGGTTGATATTTTCAATAATAATCACAACCTTAATCATTATCCCATCCGTTGGAATCCAATCAAAAGACACCACCGGAGGTGGAGCGTTTCTTGGATTGAATACCCATGATATGGAAAGGATTGTCGAATTATTTGTTGTTTTTCCAATTTGCTATTTTGTATTTGTAAGACAGGTAAGAAAACTAAATAGCAATTATATAAAAGGCTCCTGGTTTTTACTTCAGGGTCTCGGAATATTGTTCTTTGCATTTTGCATTGTTGACAATTCACATCCAGGGGTTGACATGCAATCAGAAGCTGCATTATACAGTATTTACAAGTCTAACACAATTCTCTTCGTATATATCATACCAACAATAAACTTCATTGTAGCCACGATTTACTTTGTTGGTGTCAAAATATATAATAATTTTTTTTTGAGGGAAGTTACACACTTTAAAAAATAATAAAATCATGAAAAAAACAATGTGGTTCAACTTCATAATAATAAATCAATGTTTTATTATTCTACAATATACCAATGAATATAATACTTGGAGTTTTAGTTTTTCTTATATTTGATTAATTGAAATTATCTCTAGACTTGATTTATCTAACTCAATTATAAATTTTTTCTTTTTTCTAATTATGAAGTCCTGAACACTTATAAATTCAACGTGCACCTTAATTTTATTAGCTTCCAAGTGAAATCCCCAATTCGACTTTTTAGATAAAACTGTATAATTTAGGGTAGTATCAAAATAGGATTGGAGAGATTTCATTATCTTATTTTTTACGTGATATCCTTCAATAATCTTAAAAGATGAGAATTGCTTCGTTAACACTTGGATTTGCGTTTTAAAAATGGTGTCGGTTTTACTAACTCCATTAACAGTATATGGATATCCCCAATAAACAAAATTGGTGTCAACGGCCAGTATCTCACACCGTTTTCCCATAACTTTCTTGAACTCCCTGTTTTTCATTCTT
>CANFLS010000051.1 GCA_947447955.1 Flavobacteriales bacterium
TCCAAACTCCATCTCTTTCAGGAATATGACCTTTGATTGCAATTCCTCCACTTTCCTCAGCACCAATTAAAACATCATCGGTAACCATATACTCACAAATGTATTTAAAACCAATTTTGGTGGTAATAGATTCAATCCCTTTTAGTTCACATAATTTTTGAACTTTATCACTCACAGAAAAGCTTTTCACCACTTTGCCAGAATATCCTTTAAATGTGGTTAGGTATTCAATCAATAACAATATCAAATGATGGCTGTCAACAAAATTTCCTTTTTCATCAAAAAATCCAATTCTATCCGCATCACCGTCAGTTGCCAAACCACAAGAGTATTTATTTGAAACTCTAATTTCTTCAGCTATTTCAGGTAGGTTTTTAAGAATAGGCTCTGGAGCACGTCCTAAAAAACCAGGGTTATTGTCACCGTGTAAGATTGTGCTTTTTGGTAATAATCTTTTTACCAAATTTTTACCTGCACCAAACATGGCATCGTAAATCAATTTCTCTGATTCTTTTTCCAATGCATCCATATCAAATGATTGTTTGCAATGGTTTAAGTACAATTCTTCAAAATCAGAATAAACGATCATTCCTTTATTTACCAATTCATCGAACGTAACTTTATTCTCTATTTCTTCATCTAAAATAAGTTCCTCAACTTTTGAAACTTCCGACGGAATAGCTGGTCCACCATAATTGGCTTTAATTTTATAGCCATTATACGATGGAGGGTTGTGAGAAGCAGTTAAAATAATACCTGCGCCCATTTTCAATCTGTTTGCTGCCAATGAAATCATTGGGGTAGAAACATATCCAGTTGATAATAGTACTTTTATTCCATTAGAAGCCAATTGAATAGCTGTTTCTTTGGCAAACATTTCACCACCAAAACGACAATCGTATCCAACGGCACAAGATTTATCTAAATCTGAGTTATTTAACCATTTAGCAGTTGCCAAAGCAACTCTTTTTACATTTGCGGTAGTAAAATTATCACCAATAATTTCTCTCCAACCGTCAGTTCCAAATTTAATTTGATACATTTCTAATATTTTAATTAAAGGCGTTTTCGCCTGTTATTTCCATTCCTAAAATCAATAAGTGAATGTCGTGCGTTCCTTCATAAGTAACCACCGACTCTAAATTCATCATGTGTCGCATGATTGGAAACTCACCTGTAATACCCATACCGCCAAGCATTTGTCTGGCTTCTCTGGCAACATTCAATGCAATTTCAACATTGTTCCGTTTTGCCATTGATATCTGAGCAGGAGTAGCCAATCCTTTGTCCATTAATTGTCCCAGGCGCCAAACCAACAATTGTGCCTTTGTTATTTCAGTGAGCATTTCTGCCAATTTCTTTTGCTGAAGCTGAAACCCACCAATTGGTTTGCCAAATTGAATTCTCTCTTTAGAATATCTTACTGCCGTATCATAGCAATCCATTGCAGCACCAAGAGCGCCCCAACTGATGCCATATCTTGCAGAATTCAAACATGTTAATGGGCCCTTAAGTCCCTCAACACCAGGAAGAATATTCTCTTTAGGAACTTTCACATTATTGAATACCAATTCTCCAGTTGCGCTAGCTCTCAAACTCCATTTTCCGTGGGTTTCTGGAGTTGTAAAACCTTCCATGCCTCGTTCAACAATAATACCTTTGATTTTCCCTTGTTCGTTTTTAGCCCAAACTACGGCAACATCTGCAAAAGGTGCATTGCTAATCCACATTTTCGCACCGTTTAAAACAACATGATCGCCTTTATCTTCAAAACGGGTTGTCATTCCAGAGGGATTAGAACCGTGATCTGGCTCAGTCAATCCAAAGCAACCGAGCATTTCACCGCTTGCTAATTTTGGTAAATATTTCTGTTTTTGTTCTTCCGAACCAAATTTATAAATAGGGTACATGACCAAAGATCCTTGAACAGAGGCGGTACTTCTAATACCGCTATCACAACGTTCAAGTTCTTGCATGATAATTCCATAGGTTGTATAATCCATGCCACCACATCCATATTCAACAGGCAATTGTGGACCAAAGGCACCAATATCTCCTAGTTTTTTAACGATGTGCTGGGGAAATTCGCTTTTTTGAGCAAAATGTTCAATAATTGGACTTAAATCCTTTTTTACCCAATCTCTAACAGATTGTCTAATAAGTTTTTGTTCATCAGATAACAAATCATCTATTCCATAAAAATCAGGAGCTATGTATTTGTCTTTTCCCCGATTCGCTTCGTATAGATGCTCAATTTCTAAATTTTCCATAATTATATAAACACAAATGTAATAATCTTAGTTACTTTGTACATTACTTTTTAGTGAACGGCATGTTAATAACAATAAGCGTTAAAGATCAATGGGCATTATTGCCAATTGGATGGTTTCCTGAAGAAATAGCAGTAAAAACTGAACTATTGATAAGTGCTTCAATCATTTACACACAAACAAAGATTGAAGATGATTTAAGTAAAACAATTGACTATCAATATGTTTCAAATGAAATTAACAATTTAAAAAATGTTCAATTCAAATTATTAGAAACCGCGGTTGAGTATTTGATTAACAAATTACACAAGGAACTGCACGAAAAGGTGGACATTCAAAAAATAACTGTTGAGTTTAAAAAATTGAACATTGCCAATTCGCATACAAATTGTGCCTTTCATGGAATATTTATCGAAAAGTCTTTCGTTTAAGTGAATCTTCAATAACTTATCATTAAATTTGAATGATTCATGAGAAAAACACTTTTTTTCATTATTTTATTGTCTATAAAATCCTTGGTTTTCGCACAATCTGTGGGTATTACCGGTTGGGTTTTTGATTATAGTTCTTTAGAGAAAATATCTGGGGCTATTGTTTTAGACGATAAAAGTAATTTTTATTCTGAAACGACCGAACAAGGTTATTATCAATTGGTTTCTAAGAAAGGTAAACGCGAAATTGTTTTTGCAGCACCTGGATATAAAACGCAGAAAATAGTTATCGATTTAACAGGATCACTCGTTAAGAATGTTTTTTTAAAACCGGTAGATTTTGATGAAGACGACTCCTCTTCGGAATTCACATCGCTCTTTAACGATAAAACTAGCTTTTATAAATTACTCCCAAGGCAAATTAAACAAGGAACATCGTTATTTAGCATTAATGATCCCATTAAAGTAATACAATATTTACCAGGAGTTTCTGGAGGGATAGAAGGCCTTTCCGGATTGTATGTACGCGGCAGCAATTCAGATCAAAATTTGATTTTAATGAATGGTTTGCCTTTGTATGGAAACGGTCATATTTGGGGGTTAATGTCGAATTTCAATCCTGAAATTATTCAAAGCTGTGATTTTTATAGGGGAGTGGCTCCTGCTAGATATGGCGGAAGAGCAGGTGGCGGTGTTTTGGATGTTCAAACCAATACAGGAAGTGCAGAAAATTGGTCTGGATCAGTAAACGTAGACGTGGCAACATTTAATGTGGCTATCAATGGACCATTAGATAAACAGGGTAAAGTAACTACATCGCTTGCTTTTAGAAGAAGCTATTTAGATTGGATATTGGGCGATCAAAACTTTTTGGTAGGCAATGTTCATGATATCAATTTTAAACTTGGGTATAAGAAAGATATCAAAAATCACTTCGATTTTTGGTTTTACAACGGGAGAGATAAATACGGAATTAACTTTAGTGCGAATGGCAAAGACTCCATTGGTAGAAGAATTGATTTCACCCTTGGAATTGGAGCTGTTTGGCAAAACACTTTGGCAGGAATGAATTATTCTCATGTAATAAATTCAAAACATTACATGAACTTTTCAGCTGGTTTATCCAGATATACCTATAAATTTTCAAATTCAATAACAGGAAATATTTCAACGGATACTACATTTAGCACCGTTCAAATCAGCGATGTTTCTTTCAGTAGCATTACAGATTATTCTTTGAAAGCGGATTTCTTTTACATGTTGGGTCCTGAAAGCAAATTGAGATATGGATCGCAATTAGTTGTTCATGACATGAATCCCAACACCGAATCTTTTTATTACAAAAATTCTCAGATAAACAAGGTCATCGATACTACTTATGGATTGTTTAATAGGAAATTCGTAACTGAGTTTTCAAATTATGCTGAAATCGAATTTCATCCAAACGAAGGAATGAGCATGAATTTGGGAGGTCGGGTATGGTCGTATATGTCAGCGGACAAAAGTTATTTGAGATTCGAACCTAGGTTTATTTTGAGTCAACAACTAGAAGGGAAAAAGAGAATTCAACTTGGATTTTCAGTTGCCAATCAAGGAATTCATCAATTGTCAAGTGTTTCAGGAATACTTCCTCAAGATGTTTGGTTTCCTACAACAGGAAATTTCACCCCTCAAAAAACCACACAGTTTACAATTGGTTTCCTAAAGCCCTTAAATAACAGTTTAGAATTTTCAATGGAGTATTATTATAAAGATTTCCAAGGAATAACAGAAGTTACTGGTGTTGAAGCAGATCAATTGCAAAAATCATATTGGGAGCAAACAATTTTACAGGGTACTGGTACTTCACAAGGATTAGAGTTTTTAGTTACGAAAAAAACAGGCCAATTAAACGGCATTTTTTCTTACACAATCAGTGCAACAGATCGAAAATTCAACGATTTGAACAATGGTGAAACATACGATTTCAGATGGGATAGGACACATAAATTGAATTTGCAAATGGTTTATCAAGTTTCACCAACTTTAACTTTCAATGTCGCTGCAGTTTTAATGTCTGGACATGCGGTTACTGTACCAACATCCAAATATTTCACAACAGATGGTACTATGGTTTTTGACTACAGTCAAAAAAACAATTACAGAATGCCTTATTATAAGAGGCTTGATGTTGGGTTTACAAAAGAAATCAAACCAGAATTCCACGACGATTACCATGAGTATTATGGTATTTATTTATATAATTTTTTCGGATGGGATAACCCAGTAATTGCTCGTTTTGAGAAAGACGATGTTGGAATAACCAAATTAATGGGAGTGAGTTACTTTAAATTCGTTCCTTCGGCTTTTTATCGTTTACAATTTTAATTTATGAAAAAGTACATTTTTTTGAGTCTTGTTTCGCTATTTTTATTCGAAAGCTGTTCAAAAGAACTAGATTCTTCAACCATCAAATACAAAGATATATTGGTGGTGAATTTATTGGCATATGACAATGATGTATTGGCTGTTCATGTTGGTAAATCATTATCATTATATGATTCAACTGCAGAAAAATTAATCGAAACTGCCAAAGTTTTAGTTACAGATCCGGACGGGGTTGTAAGTCAGTTGAAATTTGATATGGTTCGTCAAAAGTTTGTTTCAACTTGGATTCCAAAAACAGGAGTGAAATATACCTTACAAGTTGATTATGGCAATTTAAATTCAACCCTGAGTGATTTTTCAATTCCTAAGCTAACTTTGAATAACAAAGCAAAATGGACAGATAATACTTCCAAAGATTCAGTAGGCTTTCCAACAGGAACAATTGATTTCACAATCAATGATAATGGTACTGAAAGAAATTATTACGAAATAGGTTTGTTTAGATTTGATGATGTTATTTCAGATTGGCTTCCTTTTCCAATAATTTCTGAGAATCCAGAATTTGTTGACAATCAAGTTAAAAACAAAGAAGGTGCCTTAATTATACAAGATGGCAGTTTTAACGGTCAATCAAAACTCCTAAAATTCACCACGCCTTATGGTACGGCAGGTACCGCTTACAAATTTTTGGTGGTGATTAAAAATTTAAGCGAACAATATTACAGATATTTTAAATCCATAGACAATTACAAGCAACAACAAGGTATATTTTCCGAACCATCTCCAGTTTTTACCAATATTCGCGGTGGAGTTGGTATTTGTGCCGGAGCAAGTATCGTGAAAGATACCATTCAATAAAAGACAAGTGAAAAAGCAACATTCAGATCATTATATTTTCGTAAAAAATGCGCATCAACACAATCTAAAAGGGATTGATGTTTCAATAAAACACAATACATTTACAGTAGTAACAGGGGTTTCCGGTAGCGGTAAATCTTCGTTGGTATTTGATACTTTATTTGCTGAGGGACAAAGACGTTACGTAGAAAGTTTGAGTTCATATGCCCGACAGTTTATGGGCAGAATGAAGAAACCTAAGGTTGATTATATTGAGGGACTTTGTCCCGCGGTAGCCATTGAGCAAAAGGTGAACACCCACAACCCGCGTAGCACGGTTGCAACTTCAACGGAAATTTACGATTATTTAAAGCTATTATTTACCAGAATTGGTAAAACAATTTCTCCCATTTCAGGGAGAGAAGTAAAGCGCGATTCTGTTCAAGATGTAATTAAAGAAGCGAAAACGTTAGAAGATGGGAATAGAATTTTGATTCTAACACCAATCAAACTCGAAAAAGTTTTAATTACCGATGTTGAAGCATTAAATCAAAAAGGGTTTAGCAGGTTGTTCTTTAATAATGAAGTGTATAGAATTTCTGATGTTTTAGAAGAGAACATCATTGTTACAAGCCCTGCCTATATTGTTGTTGATCGTTTACAAATAGATTCTGAAGATGAAAATTCCGAATCGCGTATGTTCGACGCCATTGAAACCGCTTTTTGGGAAGGAGAAGGCGATTGTGCAATTTTCGTTGACAAAACAAAAGAACTTAAAGAATTCAACAACCGTTTTGAATTGGATGGGATTCAATTTGAAGTTCCTACTAGAGATTTTTTAAGTTTTAACAACCCTTATGGTGCTTGTAAAACTTGTGAGGGATTTGGTAGCGTTTTGGGTATTGATGAAGATTTAGTTATCCCAGATAAGTCTCTCAGTGTTTATGAAGGTTGCGTGGCTCCTTGGAAAGGCGAAATAATGGGAGAATGGAAAACCCATTTTTTGAAAAAAGCTGCTGTAATTGATTTCCCTATACACCGTCCTTACCATGATTTAAACTCAGAGGAAAAAGACACACTTTGGAAAGGCAAAAAAGATTTGTTAGGATTGAATGATTTTTTCAATCATTTGGAACAGAATTTTTACAAAATCCAATACAGGGTAATGGCTGCGAGATACAGAGGGAAAACGCCATGTACTGATTGCCTAGGAACTCGATTGCGCAAAGAAGCAGGTTATGTGAAACTTGAAAATGTTTCTAGTAAAAATACGATTTCGAAATTCTCAAACATTCAAGAAATTCTATTAATGCAAGTTTTAGATGCGCAAAACTTCTTCAATAATTTAGAACTAAGTGCGAAGGATACTGAAATTTCAAATAGAATAATAAACGAGATTAAAACCCGATTGAATTATCTATTTGATGTAGGATTGGGTTATTTGAGTTTAAATCGTTTGAGCAATACCTTAAGTGGAGGAGAAAGCCAAAGAATTAATTTGGCTACGAACCTTGGATCTAATCTTACAGGTTCAATGTATATTCTCGATGAACCTAGTATTGGATTGCATTCTAGGGATACTGAAAAGCTAATTAAAGTTTTGAAAAATCTTCAAAGCGAAGGCAATACAGTAATCGTTGTTGAGCACGATGAAGATGTAATGAAACAAGCCGACCAAATTATTGACATCGGTCCTTACGCAGGAACGTTAGGTGGCGAATTGATTTACAGCGGTGATTACAACGGATTAATTAGCAACGCACATAGCCTTACTGGCAATTACTTGTCGGGAATTCAAGAGATTGAAATCCCTCAAAATTTAAGAACATCAATCAATTATTTAGAAATTACGGGTGCAACTGCCAATAATCTAAAAAACATTGATGTAAAAATCCCAATTGATTCGTTTACCGTTGTTACGGGTGTTTCAGGATCTGGAAAAACAACCTTAATTAAGCAAATTTTATATCCCGCATTGGCTAAAGAATTACAACAATTCGTTTCTGTAAAAACGGGAAGCCACAAGGCCTTGTTGGGGAACAAAAAATTATTAAAAGGAGTTGAACTCGTAGATCAAAACCCAATAGGAAAAAGCTCAAGAAGTAATCCAGTTACCTATGTAAAAGCCTACGACGATATTCGTGAGTTATATGCAAATCAGCCGACATCGAAATTTAACGGATATAAACCATCGCATTTTTCATTCAATGTGGATGGGGGAAGATGTGACAATTGTACCGGCGATGGGGAAACAGTAATTGAAATGCAATTTATGGCCGACATCAAACTCCCTTGTGAAGTTTGTGGAGGTAAGAGATTTAAGAAAGAAGTTTTGGAAGTTGAGTTCAACGAAAAAAACATTTTTGATATCTTAGAATTGACAGTTGACGATGCCATTGAGTTTTTCCAAAAGGAAAAGAATATTTCCGATAAATTAAAACCGCTACAAGATGTTGGTTTGGGTTATGTGAAATTGGGTCAAGGAAGCAATACCTTGAGCGGTGGAGAAGCTCAACGTGTGAAATTGGCATTCTATTTAAGTAAAGCAAATCCATTCAAAGAAGGAGGAGCCATGTTCATTTTTGATGAACCAACTACAGGATTGCATTTTCACGATATTAAAAAGCTTTTGAAGTCATTCAATGCGCTGATTGACAAGGGAAATACAATTGTTTGTATTGAACACAATTTGGACGTAGTAAAATGCGCCGATTGGATTATTGACTTGGGTCCAGAAGCAGGAGACAAAGGTGGAAACTTGGTTTACCAAGGTCCGCCAAGTGGACTGCTCGAATGTGCCGAAAGCGTAACCGCTCCTTATTTAAAAGATAAATTCAAATAGGAAAAAATCCCTCATTTACTGAATCAAAATGAGGGAACTTTTTAATTTGTTTAAATAAGCTATTTTAATGATATAAGTACCAGCTGATAAGTAATTTGGTACAATCCAATTGTTGTTTTTATCTAATACAATATTCCCAACCATTGCGCCATTAAGGTTGATAAGACTAATTTTTGATTGAGAGAAGTTAATATCGCCTCCGAAATTAACATTGTCGCCTTTTGATACAGGATTGGGCTTTAATAAAAACAAATCTTTGTTTTTATATTGAATTCCTGAATAATTAAATACATCGAAATTAGCACTATCAGCGGCATAGCAAATTACTTGGCCAGATTTGATTGTTCTATCGGATAAGGTGTGCTTGATTTGCAAATTCTTTTGAGAATAAGCGCTGAGGTCAGCTAAATATTTGATTATTTTAGACGAGTCAATCAAATTCCCATTGTCAAATAAATTCCAAGTATGAAATCTTAAGGTATCTGTAGGAATAAACTGATATTGAAAATTGGTCATATACTTGGTGGTGAAAGATGCATCTAATGGCTTCCTTAAATCGGTTCGAATAATTTTACCATTAGTTGAACAGCCATTGTTATTTTTACGAACAAGATAAAAACTATCTCCTTTGATTAAGTTGATATTAAAATTATCAGATTTCCCGGCGAATGATTTGATGCTGTTTACAACATAAAATAAACTATCTCCAGAGTTTACTTTATTTAATGTTACACCCAAAGAATATGATTTAGGTGCATTACAAACAACAATGGTACCCATATTGTCTAAATTTGAGGTAGGCGCAATTCCTGTATCAACGTTAACTGTGATTGATTTAGAGGTATAGCCACATATCAAATTGTTTGAGTCAATTACATCAATATTGAAAGTTTGATTCTTATTGATATTGTATACAAAATTTGTATCGGTCTTGGTTTGATTGTTTACTTTGAATCCATATTTGGAATAGTTCCATAATCCTGAAATCACAAGTTTGTAATTTTGATTGATACAAGGTCTATTTTTGGAATTTATAATGTTAAAAACAACGTCATTGCATCCTACGCCTTGTCCAATACTAGTTGCAATTTGAGTGATTCCGCAATACTTAGAAGTCAATGCGTAAACCATGATGGTTTTCTTTTGCCCTTGCTGACTCACAATAACATCTTCAAATGTTTCTAATTTTCCAGAAGTGGGGTTTGACCATGATTTACCACTATCCAATGATATTAAATAAGCTGTTGCGTAAGGAACATTTGTCCATACAAATCTAAATCCATTGGTAGCCTTATTTATCACTGTAACAATTGGCGCGGCTTGCGTATCTGCTCCAAAGTATTTTTTTGTTTGAGGGATACTCACGCAGCCATTTTTGCTTTTAGCCCATACAGTTACAAAATTATTTCCCTTCTTAAAATTGAATTTAATCAACGAGTCTTTTGAAAAAGGGCCTGATTTAGAAATTACCGAAAATGAATCGCTAAATCCATTTGAGTTTTTTGCCGTGATATTAAGTTTCTGGTTATAACAATTTGTATCGTTTGTCAAGTCAAAAGAAGCAGTTAAAACCGGCTTTATATTTACGGTTACAACTGTTGGCGCAGATGAAACTGTACAACCATTTGGAAATTTAGCCGTCACCGTATAAGATCCAGCTTTTTTAACATACATAGAGGTTGTTTTTAATCCTGTAGGACTCCATTGATAAGTATGTCCTGTGCTTTGCTTCACTGAAAATAGCATTGAATCTCCTGAACATATTGAGGCAGTAGCGGCCGATGGTGTAACCACAGGATTCGTGGCTCCTTGAATTACGGTGAATTTTAAAGTGTCGGGCTGTGATTTGCCTTTGGAGTTAGTTGTTTCTAAGATTGCAATTTTTGCACCCGTAGTTGAATAGGTAACCGTGGGATTTTGTTGGGTTGAACTTGTTATTGATCCACCTGGGAATTTCCAAGAGTATCCTGTTGCGCTATTGGTTGAAGTTCCGCTAAACGTTAAAGATTTAGATGAGCAATAAAGTGTATCTGAAATGGCAGCTTTTGCCTTAGGCAATAATGTTGAAGGAGAAACCACAAACTTTTTAGTATAGATATAGTCGCCAGCGTCATTGCCATTGTTATTGGTAACATTCAAAACCAAGTGCATTTTAATATCTCCCATATTGGTAGAAGGAGCCTTCCATTCAAACACCCAAGAAACTGAATCCGTGGCAACTTTTGCAGTTCCGGTAGATGTGTGTTCAATGTAACCTCTAGTTGTTGAACCGATAACTTGAGTAAATGCCGCTGTTCGTGAGTCTTTACTCGTAAAAGTTCCAGCAGGAGTGGGGTAATTTACATTTTGATCCTGCAACGCTGTTAATTGAAATCCGAAAACTGATTTCCCCGTTTCTTTATAGGTAACAGTTATTTTATAGGTAGAATCAGGAATATAGCCACTGCCTGTAAAATTTCCCTTAAGACTAATTTTATCATGGTTGGTGCCTGAAGTTTGTACCGAATAGGTAGCATGACAAGAAGTACAATTACTTTCAGAAGGTGCTCCGCTGTATGCAGATGACAAACCATTCGACTTACTTTTGATGGTAACTACTGAAAGAGTCAATAAAGAAAGAGACAAAATACCAATTTTAAGGATTTTCGAATTCATATCCTTCAAAATAAATACAATAATGCCACAAATAATATTGTTGAAACAAATATGATTTTGAAATCACAAATAATGACAATTGTTTAACACAAATGACGTTTAAAATTAATCTTTAACGTTCAATTAAATGAATTTCATAGAATGATTTTAAACAATCGTCCAACAAGTTTTTGAGATATTTGAATTTATGTCTACTTTTGAAACTATGAAAAAACTGCTATTTTTAGCTTCATTAACAGTTTTGAGCGTTTGTTCTGTATTTGGACAAGCTACTTTGATTGAAAAAGTAGAAGCTCAAAAGGGATCATTGAAAATCCCTTATGAGAAATATGTTCTTCCAAATGGATTAACTATTATTGTTTCAGA
>CANFLS010000052.1 GCA_947447955.1 Flavobacteriales bacterium
AGACTTACGAATAAAAGTGACGCGAGGTTGCAATTCATTCACAACCAAATTTCTATTTTGAAGGATATTTTCAATGGCAAATCAAGTGAATATCCAAATTTGCATAGCGACATTGAAGTATGGCATGGTAATCCAACCGAAGTTTGGAAAGAAATTTTAAGTACAAATGAAGTTGCTGGAGTTTATACCAATGCTGATTATGAGCCCTCTGCCATTGAGCGCGACGCGAAAATTGCAACTCTTTGCCAAGAATTTAATTGCAGTTTTTCAAGTTTCAAAGACCAAGTTGTTTTTGAAAAAAGTGAGGTAACCAAAGACGATGGATTGCCTTACACCGTATTTACTCCTTACATGAAAAAGTGGAAAGCTAGGTATTTAGAGCACCCACCAATCAATTATCCCTCAGAAAATAATTTAGACAAATTGGCAAATTTTACATACGGCGAAATGCCGAGTTTGAAAGATTTGGGATTTTCACCCTCTCCCATTGAAATTCCTTCGTCAACTGTGGAGCAAGGCAGAATTAAAAACTACGAACAAACCCGCGACATTCCTTCGGTGCTAGGAACCAGTAGATTAAGTGTTCATTTGCGATTTGGAACCATCAGCGTGAGAGAAAAAGTGAGCAAAGGATTCAAACTGAGTGATAAATGGGTCAACGAACTTATTTGGAGAGAGTTTTACATGCAAATTTTGTATCACTTTCCAAGGGTTTTAAAGGAATCGTTTAAAACACAATACGACCGAATTGAATGGATCAACAACGAAAGTGATTTCGAACATTGGAAAGCCGGAACTACGGGTTATCCCATTGTTGATGCTGGAATGAGAGAATTGAATGCCACGGGATTCATGCACAACAGGGTACGTATGATTGTAGCAAGTTTTCTAACCAAACACTTACTCATTGATTGGCGCTGGGGCGAATCGTACTTTGCTGATAAACTATTAGATTTCGAACTTGCTAGCAACAATGGTGGTTGGCAATGGGCTTCTGGAAGTGGTGTTGATGCAGCACCTTATTTCAGGGTATTCAATCCTACCCTACAAACCCAAAAATTTGATTCTGAATTCAAATACATCAAACAATGGGTTCCAGAATATGGCACTAAAGATTATCCGCAACCAATTGTTGAGCATAGTTTTGCCAGAGATCGGTGTTTGACGGTTTATAAGGAGGCTTTGAATAGGGATTAGACAGATTAGACGGGTTATCCCGAAAGCTTTCGGGAGGATTAGACAGATTGTTTGGTTTATGGTGGATTATTAGGATTAAGTCTCACACGCACAGCGGTCTATACGCTTGGCAAAGCTTTTCAACGCACTATGCGCTTATTTACCTAAATAGTTAAACATGACTCGTTAACATTAATAAGAGTTTATGTAGCATATTTTTGATGGTTGACTAAAACAAACAGCGAAGCGTAAACAGGCGTTATACGGTCAACTTGCGAAGCAAATTCAACAACAAATCTGTCTAAACCATCTAAACATGCGAATACAGTAAACTTGCGAAGCAAATTCAACAACTAATCTGTCTAATCTGTCTAATCTGTCTAATCTATCTAATCTATTTGCTAGGTTTAAGCGCCAACAAGTAGCTCTTAATAAATGGCCACAAATCTCCGTCCATTACGTTTTGAACGTTGCTTGTTTCCGTTTCAGTTCTAACGTCTTTGATGAGCTTGTATGGATGAAAAACGTAGTTTCTAATTTGAGAACCCCATTCGTTTTTCATTTTACCAGATTCAATTTCTTCACGGGCAGCGTTTCGCTTTTGAACTTCTAATTCATACAAACGGCTTTTCAGCATTTGCATGGCACGTTCTCTGTTGCCTAACTGACTTCTATCTACCTGACAAACAACAACAATACCGGAAGGTATGTGTGTTAACTGAACTTTGGTTTCAACCTTATTTACGTTTTGTCCTCCAGCACCGCCACTTCGTGAGGTATGTAGTTCAACGTCATTCGGTTTGATCTCAATTTCGATGGTATCATCAACAAGTGGATAAACATAACAACTTGCAAAAGAAGTATGACGGCGGGCACTGCTATCGAAAGGAGAAATACGCACCATACGGTGTACTCCGTTTTCGCCTTTTAAATATCCAAAAGCAAATTCACCACCTGTAAATTCGAGTGAAATACTTTTTATACCGGCAACCTCACCATCTGTTCTGTCGAGTTCATTGACTTTAAAACCATTTTTCTCGCCCCACATGATGTACATACGCGATAAAATTTGGGCCCAGTCGCAACTTTCAGTTCCGCCGGCACCGGCATTGATTTCGAGTACACATCCCAGATGATCTTCTTCACTTTGGAGCATATTTTTAAACTCCAAATTTTCAATGGCTTCAACTGAATTGGCATATTGCGCTTCAACTTCGGCTGGGGTACTTTCGCCAATTTCTTGGAATTCTACTAGAATTTCAAGATCGTCGAGCAAGGCTTGAACTTTGGCAAAGCCATCTGTCCAAACTTTTTTATCTTTAATTTTCCTTAGGTGTGCTTCAGCTTTTTTAGGTTCGTTCCAAAAGCTAGGATCTAAGGTTTGTTCCTCTTCGTCTGCAATCTCTGCTAGTTTTCTATCGAGGTCAAAGATACCTCCTCAAAGCCTCTGCACGGCCTTTTATATCTTTATGCTGTTCTGCATTCATGGTGCAAAGGTACGAAAAATTAACAAAACGTTGTCATACAATAAATGAGAATTCGCAGAAAACCTTACAATTTTTAAAGGACAAAATGTACCTATTCCAGAAATCCAACATTTACCAATTATTCGTAAACGGCGCCAACAATCCCCCAAAAGAAATTCATGGCGCAGTGATGTTAATTCGTTGATGGTATTTAAATTGTAAAAAATACTCATTTATAAAAGTTCCGATTATTGCTTTCAAGTGATTTACTACATATAGATTACAATATTGAAATTTTATTATTAAATTGCAGCATTAATCCTTTGTGATAAAAACACTTAAACAGTGCATATCGATTTTCATTTTGCTTATTGCCAACTTGGTATCGGCGCAGCCATTCACTAAAAAGGGCAATTTATTTGGGGAAACTGTATTTCTAGAAGGTAGTCCGCGAAATGACAACGACGCCACTTTATGCTTGTATTCGATTTCCAAAGGCAATGACTTAATTGAAATTTATGCTGATAAATTGCGATGGTTTGAAGGTGAAAAATCATTCACGAAATCTTGGGTCAATTCAAACAAGCAACTTGTAATTATCCCTCAAAATAAAACAAATTATTATTTTACAGGAGGAAACAAATCTGGGCCGCAATATGGTTATAAGAAATTGAAATTGAACAACATATACCCAAATATTGATTTAATCTATGAACTAATAAATGGCGACTTGAAGTATTCTTTTGATTTACATAAAAATGCGAGAATTGAAGAAATTCAATTTGAAATTTCAGGCACTGATTTTATCGAATCGACACCCGAAAATATCAAAATCTCAATTGATTCTAGTTCTTGGGAAGTAAATGGCATTCGATTGATTTCAGCAGAAAATGCAAAAAAAATATCTGGAAACAATTGCTATTTCCGCAAAATAAAGAATCAAATATTCGGATTTGATTTGCAAAACCAACATCTAACCCCCCCATACATAATTGATCCTTTCATAATAAAAACCAAAGTATTGAATGGGTTTAAAACTACAGGATACTATTCGCAATTTGAGAGTATTTATGATGTTGAATATGATCTGAATGGAAATATTTACATATATGGAGGACAAGGTTTCCCCCCTTTTTCTAAATCAAATTTTGATTCGGCAAGCAAGTATCCATTTGATCCCAGGTACAATAATTATTATAAAGTCGCCAAATACTCAATGGCGGGAACACTTATTTGGATTTTTAAAGGATATGATAGCGCTGCAAAATATCTTCAAACTTCCTATCCCAATGGAATTTCTGTTGAAAAATCAGAAGAAACCATATTTTGCAATTATGTGCGTTATAATTCGGGTTTGAACTATTCAGTTAAATTGAATCATCTCATTCAATTAAATAAAAATGGTGGATTTAATCAATATTCGCCTGAAAGGAAATATGATTTTTCCAAAATATCTATATTTAACACGGTACTGCCATTTGCGAACAATCCGAATTCTAAAATTATAGGGTTAGGTGAATTTCCTGATACTGCGTTTACAAGTTCAGGATTATTTGCTGGTCCTGGAATTACAAAGGGAATGTTTGTTTACAATAAAGATTCCACCAGCAAATATCTCGATGTGGTAAAAATCACTAATCCAAAAAGTAATGGGCCAAAAAACGGACCTGTATTGTGTGGTATAAATTCGAACAATTCGTTGTATAGTGTTTTTTATTCTTGGTCGGGCAAATATGACATTTGGATTCAAAAACTTGCGTCGAATTATTCGGAAATTTGGAGGTCTGATTCGTTTTTAATTACTCCGTATCGAATTCTTGGTGGTTATATTGTTTCAAATAACAAATATCAAAGTGTCACAGGAAATCTATTGGGATGCAACGATTCCATTTTGGTTTATTTTGACGGACATACTTTTAAAGTATACAAAACTTCAAATGGCAAAAAAATCTATCAAGACACTCTCAAAAATAAAAAATTCGAACTCACATACGGCGTTGCTGTTGACCCATGTAACAACATTTTTATTGCTGGAGATAGTTCAAAAATTTATTGCTATCAATTGAAAGACACATTGGTAACATTAAAGAACACACTTAACATCGACAACAAAAAACACCGCTATATATTTGATATTGAATACGATTCCCAACGTAAACTAATTTATGCCACCGGCGATTCTATTTTGGCATCAATTCAAAATCCATTTTCGTGTATAGATAGCAGCATGACTACTGTACTTGATTCTGTAAGTTCATTTTGCTGGAAACCCATTGTAGCTGGTCTTAAAAAACAATTTTCGGGATCCGTTTATTCCTTCGAATGGACAGATACTACGACGCATAAAGTTGTACGATCTTTAGATAAAATAGGAAATGCAACTGATACACTTGCAAATCCTGTTGACGGGCATGTTTACAAACTTCGAATCATGAAGAACAAAACAAACATGGGGCTGTTTACCGATTTGTATTTCAATGTGTTAAAATCGTCCAAAGACACGCAAACGATTCATGGTTGCAAAGGCAATGCTGTAAAAGTTGCCCGTAAAACGTTTCTTGCGAATGCCACCATCAATGATACCTTAACCAATGCAGTAGGATGTGATTCCGTAATTACCTATAAAATAGTGTTCCACCCTACTTTCAAAGACACCTTTCATTACAAAGCCTGCATTGGAGATACATTGAAATTTGGCAACAAATTCATCACTTCATCGGGAATTTACCATGACACTTTCAAAACAATTTGGCTCTGCGATTCTTTTGTTTTGAGGGACGTGAAATTCTTTGGAAGTACAGATACCCAAACCATCCATATTTGCAGAAATACTTATTTCAAAGTGGGTAAAAACATCTATTCAAAAGCTGGATTTTATTCCGATACGTTTCAAAACTCACATTCATGTGACTCCATCATTTGCACCAAGTTATTCGTTCATAAAGACACTACTTATACTGTAAAACACCAAATTTGCAGCACCGATTCAATCAAGCTCGCTGGGAAATATAGAAAACTAGCAGGTATTTATACCGACAGTTTTCATGGGTTTTGGAGTTGCGACTCTGTGATTCATCACCAACTCCTTGTTCACAAAACATCTACTGATACTGTTAAATTCCATTTGTGCAAAGGACAAACCGTCTATATTAACGGTAACAAATATAACACGCCGGGCGAATTTTCAAGTGAATTAAAAAACCAGTTTGGGTGTGATTCGTTGGTGCATTATGTCATTACCCAATCGAATATTATTGCTGATTTCAATATCGACACGACAGACAATCCCTTGTTGATTTTCAAAAATAAATCATTGGGAAATACCAAATTCTTTTGGGATTTCGGGGATCAAACCAATGACTCAAACACCAAAGACCCAACGCATACATACAACAACGACCAAACCCATTTTGTGCGCATTTGTTTGAGCATTGTAGACAGTTTTGGGTGTAACGATACAATTTGCCAATCGGTTGAAATATCAAAATTAACTTATTGGATATTTAACAGCTTTAGCCCTGGGTCAGACGGCTACAACGACATTTTCAAAATTGGCCACAAAGGTGGCAGTTTCAATTATAACATGATGGTTTATAACCGTTGGGGCGCATTGGTTTATGAAACGCAAAATGCCTCCATTAAGGACGAAAGTAAATTCTGGAACGGGAAGGTTATGAACTCTGGCGAAGATTGTCCTGAGGGAAGTTACTTTGTTATTTACCAATTATACATCGAAGGTCCCTCAAAATCAGCGAAGGAAATTCATGGAACGATTACATTATTAAGAAAATAAAAAGGGGGTTACAATGATAATATCTGTGAGAAAAATAAAACAATATCTATTCCTAATTTTAGGAACCACAATTTTTTTTTGTAATGCTCAAATATGCAAACCTGTGAATTTTTCTAAATACATTACGTTGAAAGAAAAAACCACAAATCTTGGAATGCAAAAAATTACAAATTTTGTTGGACACAGTGTTGTTAGTGTGGCTGATGGTTTTTGGATTTGTGGATTGGCCTATATGAAAAACAATGATAACCAGTTTTTCTACAGTAAATTCAACGATACCGGTAAAATTTTATTTTTTAAAACTGCAGGCTCAATCAATAAAGAGGCTGGATATTCTTTGAGAATGTGTGCTACTCCTTCAGGCGGCATGGTGATTTCAGGTCAAATATTTGAACCGTCTATCAATACAAACTTAGCGGCGATGATTTCTGTAGATAATGCAGGTAATGTAAAATGGTACAAGAAAACACCAAACGCAAACAATAATGGTAAATTGGATGCTTTTAGGGGACTTTTGGTCGAAAACAATGGCGATATTGTTTGTGTTGGAGATGCGCAACAATTTTCGGATTTGAATTATTCTCGCGTTCTAATTAGTAAACTAGATAGCAATGGTAAACAATTGTTTATTAATCAAATTGACTTTCAAATATCTGGAAATAGTACACAGGCCCACCCCAGTGGAATTCAATCTACACCAAACGGATATTTAATTACGGGCAGAATAAGTTCTAACCCAACACCGCTTATATTGTTAGTTGATAAAAATAATGGCAAAACCAAATCTGCGCATTTCTATGAGAGCTCTGCTGTTTGTTCAACCGATAAGTTGATTTTTAGTCGCTCTGGCAAAACCTATTTAATGGGCTTTACAGAAAAATTTGGGACGAGGGACGGGTTTATTTGTGCAATGGATTATCCCTCCGGGAAAATTTATTGGCAAAAAGCCATTTCCTCGAATTCGGGGGCAAATGATTTATTCAATCACGTGTATTTTGAAAACGAAATTCTATATATTTCCCTTCAAACAAATGAATTGGGACGTTTAAGGCAAGGATTCTTGGGTATAGATACAAATGGTACAATTGTTTCAGGAACAGAGAATGCCGTCTATTGGGGGGCTAAGGATTTTACTACAATTCATACTGGAAATGATTTTGATGCATTAAAATCCGGCGGTTCAATCTTTTTAGGTCAAGACAATGGCACCACAGATGCACATTTGAATTTTTCAATTTTCAACCCTTGTAGAGATAGTTCTTGCACGAAAAACCCAAACCAATATACTACAAAAAATACAGATTTAATTTTAGGAAACTCTTTAACCTATACAGACAATTTCCAAGGAGACTTAGAGAATGTAACTCCTTCGGTTGATAATATCAACATGGAAATCATTATTAATTGCCGATTACAAAAGGATAATAATACAGAACTTGATTATTGGCTATTAAATAGCTTCAGTCCGGGAAAAGACGGCTACAACGACATATTCAAAATTGGCCATAAAGGACGTGATTTCAATTACAATATTATGATTTACAACCGATGGGGTGAATTGATATATGAAACACAAAATGCATCTATCAATGATCAAAGTAAATTTTGGAATGGGCAAGTAATGAACGATGGAGTCGATTGTCCTGCAGGAACCTATTTCGTTATTTATCAATTATACCTTGAAGGTCCCTCAAAATCAGCGAAAGAAATTCATGGTACTGTGAATTTAGTAAAATAATAAACTTACCCCACCCTTTTTATGGATCTTTCGTATAGGGTTTTATTCAAACTTAGATTTTAACCTATGGACCGCAAAGAATTTTTAACCTTACTTGGATTTTCAGCCATTGCAACTACGTTGCCAATGTGTATGGGATCTTGCTCTTCGAGCGCTTCAACACCAAATATGAGCGTTGATTTCACCTTAGACTTGACTCAATCTGCTTATGCTGCCTTAAACACCAATGGAGGTTACATTGTAAAAGATGGCGTTATTGTAGCAAAAACGACTGCCGGTAATTATGTTGCTGTTTCTGCAGCATGCACACACGAAGGGGCAAATGTGAATTACAATTCTGGAAGCGACAAATTTGTATGTCCAAGACATGGTGCAACCTTTGCAAATTCAGGTACTGCAGTTAGCGGACCAGCAAATGGAAACTTGCAAAAATTCAATACCACACTAACTGGAAACAGTTTAAGGGTATATTCTTAAAGAAAATTTAGTTTGTTTTATAATGGGGGATGTAAGCAATTATATTCCTTTTTTTTTATTACCAGCTAAAGGTTACCATAGGTTTGGAATGAGACAATTGCTCACTCTTTCTAATTTCATTTCGATTACAATGCACTATGTGAATTTGACTTGGAATATTTTCAAATAACAATTCATTGGACACGGCAATTTGTTTTGCATTCTTTGTAATTTTTGATCCTGTATGTTCCAAGTAAATCCAAGTAGCCTCATCCTCTAATTCCCATCCCAGCATAGTGCATTCAACCACATTGAATTTGCCATTCTTATCCAGTATTTTCAATGCAAAATGCTTTTTTACATATTTATTCAAGGCTAATTTATTGTTTTCGTTTTTAACCAAAGATTGAAATTTAACCTTTTCCGATTTATAAATCGCTTCCTGAATATCATCAGTGAACACTTTAATACTCACGCCAATTTTACCCGTTTTGCTATTCCAAGCAATTTCTGTTACCCCCACAAAAAATGGATGAACAAACGACATCATCGATACCATCAAAAGGGCAAACAGGCATTTACTGAAGTTTTTCAATAATTAAAGTTTTAGAATTAAATTGCGTGACCGCAAATTTAAACAAACATGTCAGACTTTTTACTTTGGTTTCAACTTGGATTAAATCACATCACCGATTTACAAGGCTACGACCACATGCTTTTTTTACTGATTACAACAGTTATTTTTATTTTGAGGGACATAAAAAAGGTGCTCATTTTAATTACAGGATTTACACTAGGGCATTCAATTACATTGGCTTTAAGTACGTTGAATATAATATCCCTCAATACAAATTTGATAGAATTGTGCATAGCCTTGACCATTTTCATTACTGCGGCTTATCAAATCATACGTTTGAAATCAAAAAATAACGAAGTTTCTTTAAAATTCGAGTTTGCATTAATTTCATTATTTGGTTTGATTCACGGACTCGGATTTTCAAATATGTTGAAATCACTTTTAGGGACTGAAGAGAATATTATTCTGCCATTGTTCTATTTCAATTTGGGAATTGAAGCAGGACAAATCATAATCGTTTGTATTATCTTATCAATAAGCACGCTCATTATCAGTAAATTAAAAATAAATCGAATGATTTATATTGCAATCCTTTCAATGATTGTTTTGATCATCAGTGGAAGCATGATAAAAAACAGGTTTCGAATTTGGACAAAACCTGACAATAAAACTACGCAAATCCCTCAAAAAGAATCTACTTTTGTAAATAATACAGTTAAAATCAACATTGAAAACATATCAAATGCGTAAACTTATATTTATCCTTTCCATTGCATTCAATACTGCGGTATTTGGACAAAATCTAAAAAATAATCCTACCTCAAATCACGGAAACAAGTTTGAACAATTGGGAACTATTTTACCTGATGGGAATCAATACAGAACGTCTTCAGGGGCTCCAGGAAAAGAATATTGGCAACAAAAAGCCAATTATAAAATCACTGCATATTTGAATGAAAACACCCGATATCTTCATGGATATGAGGAAATTACCTACATCAATAATTCTCCAGACAATTTAACTTACGTTTGGTTGCAACTCGATGAAAACGAGCACAATCCAAATGGAGAGAGCAATTACTTTAACGAAAGCAATAAATCGAACCCTAGTAACCCCAATGAATTGGATAACTTAGATGTTAAAAAGAAATTAGCAGGCTACGGAATGCAAATTTTGGAAGTTAGCGATATTGCTGGAAATGCTTTGAAATACACCATCAACAACACCATGATGCGCATTGATTTAAAGCAGAATTTAATGTCTAAATCAAGCATTTCTTTCAAAGTAAAATGGACCTATAAAATTCCAGAGAAAAAACGCATTGGCGGTCGTGGAGGATATGAATTCTTTGAAAAAGACGGTAGCGATTTGTTTACAATTTCACAATGGTACCCAAGAATGTGTGTTTATTCAGACTACCAAGGTTGGAATCACAAACAGTTTACAGGTCGCGGCGAATTCTCATTAGTTTTCGGAGATTTCGATGTTACCATGATTACCCCAAAAGACCACATTGTAGCTTCAACAGGCGAATGTCAGAATTATAGCAGCGTATTAACTGCCGAACAAATTAAACGTTGGCAAGAAGCTCAAAGTAGCGTAAATCCTAAAATGGTGGTAACCCTTGAAGAAGCTATTCAAAGTGAAAAGAATCCACAACGCGTAAAAGATGAACTTACTTCAGATGCGTTTTTACAGCGTTATCTTGCTTATGAACCAATAAAACAAGCTGCAATAAGTGGAGGTTGGATGCAGAAACACCCAGAGTTCATGAAACAACTTTCTAACGTAAAAACTTGGAAGTACCAAGCCAAAAACGTGAGAGATTTTGCTTGGGGTA
>CANFLS010000053.1 GCA_947447955.1 Flavobacteriales bacterium
ATATTGTTATATTGAAGTAATTTCGGAGTTAAAGAGCTATCAATAATTCTTTGCGCTCTTCTAATTCCTTCCGCTTCAATTCTCAATCTTTCAGCTTCCTTTTTCTGTTTGGCAATTACATATTCCATTTGCAATGCAGATTGTTCAGCGTTAACCTTTTCTTGAATGGCATTCACCATTGACGTAGGCAATAAAATATCCTTCAACAAAACAGCATCTATAATAAATCCTTTGTCGGAAATATGATTGCGCAATTCATCCGCAACTACTTTTTCAACTTTCTCACGTTCAATAGCATACAATTCTTTAGCATAATACCTAGAACTCACTTCCCGCGCTGTAGCTAAAAAATTACTTTGAACAATAACATTTTCATAGTTCAAACCAAATTGCTGATATACGCTAGCAACGGCTTTTGGATCCACATGGTATAACAATGTGATTTGGGCATTCACATTTAACCCATCTTTTGTAGGCAATGGTAAGGTTTCGTATATTTCAACCGTTCGAACATTTACAATTACGAATTTTGTTAAAAAAGGATTGAATAGGTGCGGTCCCTGACCGAAAGAAGTTGGATTCAATTTACCCAATCTTTGTTTTAGCCCAATTTCTCCAGGACGGATAATTGTGCATGACGCAATAGCCATTGATAGCACTAGCGCTTTAATAATTCGTATTTTCATAGTTTAACTTTTTAGTTCATTCCTAATTCAAACCTCCACCATGTGGCATTCCCATTCCTGGCATTGGCATTCCCAGAGGGGGTGTTCCACCCGGAAACATAAACATTCTTTTTTCTTCTTTGCCTTGGTCTTTGTTACCCTTAAATTGACGTAAATTGTAAGTAACTGTTAACATAGCATAGCGCGTGAGAACCTTGGTTATCACATCTTCAAAATAAATTTGTGTAACATTTCTAGCAATGGCTTTATTCTGATTCAAAATATCATAAACACTCAACCTCACTTCTATTGTATTCTTCATGAATTTTTTAGCCAATCCCATGTTCCACAAATAAAATGTTTGATTGTAACTGTTACTCAAGCCTGTATAAGCACTCTGGGTGACATCTGAAACAATTGCCCACTTTTCGGTTGGATTATAATTTAACCTAAACTGTGTGCTTTGGTTGATATAACTTTGATTCAATGACGTTTGCAAGGTATTAATCACATAACTATAAGTAGTTGTGCTCATTAATGTAATGTCCAATTTATTTACGTTTGTACTCAAAACTAAACCAAAAATCGCCGAAGGATTTTTAGACGTATTTGCTTTCGCTTCTCCATTTCCAATTTGAATCATACTCGGAGTTTGAACGTAATTAAGTCCCCCATTCACATTCAAATTCAACCTCCCAGAATCCAATGGCGTTCCATACGTACCAAACAATCTCAAGTTGTAATATCCATCCATATTAAATGCTTTAGATAACTGAGCGCCCGGGTTCAATCTAAGCACGCCGGTATCACCTACCTTTACCACCAACGGACTATTTCCCGCAATTTGCGTCAATGATGAAATGTAATTTTTTGTGTATGTTGCATTTACTAACACAAATAAATTCTTACCCTTTTCAGGAATCACAGAAAAATATCGCATGGTTAAATTGTGCTGATAATCTTGAACCAATGATTTATTACCTACGCTTAGTTGCAAAGAATTGCTGTTGTTCACTACCTCTTGCAATTGATCAACCGATGGCGCATTGTTAGAAGTTCTATAATTCAAACGCAAATTCTTTTTCATACCTAGTTTATACCTGGCACTAAATGACGGTAAAATTGAATAAAACTGTTTACTAATTGTTGTAACCATTGGAAAAGTTTGATCGCCGTTCAACATAGCCAACTGTCCACTTACCCCAATGTTTGTATTCCATTTATAATTTTGAAATTGATATTGACCTCCTACCGAATGGCTGCTATATCCATTTTTATATCTGTTCGATAAAATCGTATCTAGGTAATTGCTTTCAGACAAATAGTTTTGAGGGACATAATTCAAACGATTGCTTCCATTTTGGTTTAAATTTCCAGTGTACATCACAGAAATTAAATTGTTTGAATCCAATCCTTCAGTAAATGTCAAATTACCATTCAATGTCAACCCAGTTTTTCCAATATCCAAGCGCTGAAGTTTTACGGTATCAATTTTATTTCCGGCAATATTAAAAACACTTCTGTTGTTAATATTGGTTTCGCCAGTTTGATTTGTAATACCTGGATTTACCGAAACAGACAATGTTCTACCTTTCTTTTTAAAAGAACGCATCCAATTGATATTTACCCCGCCATTATAACCAACTGAATTGTTAACATATCCATTGAATAACTTACTGAAAATTGAATCAACTGACTCAGGATTTGAAGTAATCCCTGTTAGGGGATTTTTATTCCCATTGGTTTGAAGCGTCAATCTAGGCTGAATGATTATTCTATTTACGGTATCAGGCTTCCAATCAAAACGCATATTAAATCTATGATTTCTGTTATGCGCTAAATTCTGAGCAGTTTCGTTATAATTATAACCCGACTGACTCCCAGTAACAAAAATTCTATTGGTACTCGTCGAATTGTCGTTGTCTGTATTGTTTAAAAAATAGCTTGCCGAAAAATCAACGGTTTTCTTCTTTCCCAATTTATCGGAATAACTTAATCCAATTGCCGCAGTTGAGGTAATTCCATTTTGACTTCCCACAAAGAACTGACCAGCACCTCCCATGCCCCCGCCAGCACCACCGAACATTCCGCCTCCACCGCCGCCTCTTCCACCACGAGAACCGCCACCCATTGAACCCATAATGTCTTCAATAGAGAAATTCTGCTCGTTGATATTATTCATTTGCGACAACAATGTAAATCGCCTATCTCCAGAAAAGTAGTTTAAATTTAGGCCAGCTTTGTATTTATTTATATCTCCACTGCCGTCAAAAGATCTTCCATATCCCCCAAAACCCTTTCCAAAAACTCCATTTTTAAATCCCATTTTGGTAATGATATTCATGGTTTTGGTTGTATTTCCATCATCGAATCCGGTAAACGCACTTTGGTCGGAACGACCATCATAAATTTGAATTTTAGAAATAACCTCAGCAGGTAAATTTTTCAAAGCGGTATTGGGATCATCACCAAAAAACGGTTTGCCATCTACCAAGACTTTCTTAACTTGTTCGCCTTGTGCTTGAACCTGACCATTGCTAGAAGTAACTCCGGGCATTTTACGCACCAAATCTTCGGCAGTTGCATCAGGATTCACTTTGTAGTTTGCAGCACTTAATTCAGAAGTATCGCCTTTTTGAACTATAGCATTGGTTTTAATTTCAACCCCCTGCATTCTGTCTTTTAATTTCAACAAAACAAAGGGCTCATCTAACGTTAAACTTGGTCCTTCAGCGCTGCGTGTTGGTTTCCAATTTACATACGATTTATAAGGTTCAAATCCTTCCGCTAACACAACAACATAAGCCGAAAATGTATGGGGAGAACGAAATCCACGTCTTGGATCGCCCATCGTTTGCAATTTAAACAAAGGCATTGGCGCCGAAATTTCAAAAGCTCCAGATTTTGAAGTATTTACTGAAGCCAAAACCTCAGAAAGAATATCATTAGGAACATTTAATATTTGCTCAGTCGATGGCTTTTTATAGAAGGTATCCGCCATTCTATAGAGGGTAATCTTTGTGTTTTCAATTGGCTGACCATTCGCATCTTGAACTTTACCACTAACCATATAACTTGTTGGAAATTGTGCTTTGGCAGTATAAAAATACCCAAACCCAATAATCAACATCATCAATAACTTTTTCATGAAGAATGCAAATTTCGATGATTAGACGCTCATTTGCACCAAAACAAGCGAATCTATTCCCCAATTGGTCGAAAATATGACCCAAATCCCTCATTATCAATAAAAATAATTCTAAAGCATTACCAAAATCCAAACTTTGATTTAATTTCGTACTATGAATATTTTTCCTCTTATTATTATCGGAGTCGCAATTCTTATTGTGTTATCTGGTCTGGTAACCGTTCAACAAGGTACTGTTTCAATTGTTACAATGTTCGGGAAATACCGTCGTGTACTTTATGCCGGTCTGAATTTTAAAATTCCATTCCTTGAAGTTATTTTCCGCAAAATTTCTGTGCAAAACAGATCTATTGAGTTAGATTTTCAAGCAATTACACAAGATCAAGCAAATGTTTATTTTAAAGCAATGCTTTTATATTCTGTTTTAAACAATGATGAAGAAACCCTAAAAAATGTAGCGTTCAAATTCGTAAATGAGCGTGATTTTATGTCGGCCCTTATACGTACAATTGAAGGAAGTATTCGTGGGTTTGTTGCTACAAAAAAGCAAGCAGAAATTTTATCCCTCAGAAATGAAATAGTTGATTCAGTAAAACACAACATTGATGATGTGCTAGAAAAATGGGGATACCATTTGCAAGATTTGGCATTGAATGATATCACTTTTGATGAAGCAATTACCAAATCGATGGCACAAGTTGTTGCGTCAAGCAATTTAAAAGCTGCTGCCGAAAACGAAGGCCAAGCACTTTTAATTACCAAAACAAAAGCTGCTGAAGCTGAAGGTAACGCGATTAAAATCTCTGCTGAAGCTGAAAAAATTGCAGCGCAAATGCGTGGACAAGGTATTGCACTCTTTAGAAAAGAAGTTGCAAAAGGTATGTCAGAAGCTGCCAATGAAATGAAAACTGCCGATTTAGATTCGTCGTTTTTGCTGTTTAGTATGTGGACAGAAGCCATTAAAAACTTCGCTACAGACGGAAAAGGAAACGTTATTTTCTTAGATGGTTCTACCGAAGGCATGAACAAAACTTTGAAAGAAATGATGGCAATGAACACCCTAGAGTCAGCCAATTCTGTTGCTGCCACTTCTAAGAAAAAAACTATTTAATTAATACTCATTTATAAATAAAAAAGGGGCTAATCAATGATTAGCCCCTTTTTTGTTTACGTGTTTCTATTATCTAATAATTTGAATATACCCTTGAATCACATTGAAACTCTTTCTATGTGTCATTTTAAAGAAATATGCACCCACTGGCAATTCATTGCCGTCCATATCCTTCCCTCCCCAATCATTGCCATAATTTTCAGACTTGTAAACACGTTTACCCAATCTGTCAATAATAATAATTGTATATTGATCTAATTCAGCAAGTTCAATTAAATCCCACACATCATTTCTTCTATCCCCATTAGGTGTAATAATATTGGGAATTCTAACCGTTAGAGGATCAATAACCAAAACTGTAACTGTGTCTTTTCCTAAGCAACCATTTTTATCAATGCCTACCACAGTGTAGATGGTATCTTTCAGAGGTTTCACAGTAATAATTATTCCAGAATCCTTACCCAATATAGAAGGGCCAAACCATTTCGAAGCAACTGCATTTTTTAAACGCAATTTAATTGCGGTTCCACGGTAAATGGTTGTATCAGTAAATGCCTGAAAAACCACACCATAATCTACAACTTTTACAGAGAGAGAATCTTCACAACCAAATGTATCACTGGCAATGACCCTGTAATTGCCTGCGCTCAATCCTGCGATTTTCGCAGTTGTTTGCAACAATGGATCATTCCATTTGTATGAAACTGGCGTTTTAACAGCAGTATTTGAAACTTCAATAAATGCCGCTTTTGTGCCCGGACAATTGGTGCTATCGGCACTTAATATTGCTAAATTCAATTTTGAGGGACTAAGTACAACTTTCTGAATAAAATTAACATCCGGCGAGCAACCATCCTTCAAATCCAATGTCACATTTTGTGTATTTGCCAATGCAATTTTATTGATTTTTGAATTTGTAGATGCCCCATTTAATACCCAATTATACTTGGTGCTATCACCACCTTTGATGGTAAAATCCACGTTAACACTATCCCCCAAACACATTTTTGTGTCTGAAACATTCCAAGTTGCAGATATCGGCGGTAGTTTTTTCACATTGAAAGAAATTGTATCATTCACCAACATACATCCATCCGATAAAATAGCAGTGTAAGTGGTTACTCCCTCAAGAGGATTTAAAGTTGGAGTATATCCAACTATTGCCGGGTTAGTCCAAGCCACAAAATGTGTTGAAGGCCTTCCACCTGATGCATTCAATGTTACTTGACGTGATTGACCTGCACAAATAGTTGAATCTGAAATTGAATCTAATTTCAAAGGTGCCGGAATGGTTACCTGAATACTATCCCAATCGGAAACCACCGAGCATCCATCACTCAAGGTAATATAATAAGTTGTGGTATCTGTAACTGAAACCGTTTTGGTTGTTCCTGTTCCCAAACCATGATCCCATGTAAATACATAACCTGCCGACTTACCACCTTTTCCTGCTACCTTTAAATTCACATTGGTTCCAGGACATACATCTGCGGTTAATCTTGTAGCAACAACTTCCAATAATGGCAAAACATTTACTGTTTGATAGGCTGTATCAGGTAATTTGGTGCATCCATCAGAAACAACCACAAAGTATTTCACAGTATCAGTTGAAATCACCATTTCTGTAGGCATTCCAATACCTGGACCATGTGACCACCAATACTTATAACCGGCAGGATTCCCTCCAGTTACCACTGGCTTTAAAATTACATTTCTACCTTGGCAAACAGTAGTATCATTGCCTAATTTTACTTTAATTGGAGGTCTAACAAGAACAATAATTGAATCAATAGCCGATAAACGGGTACAAGCGTCAGTTACCTTGAAGTAATATTTGGTTGTTACTTTGGGACCAACCCTGTAGTTGCCGGGTGTCAATCCAGCAGGGCCAGTTATAAATAGATCTGACGCATTTCCCCCACCATAAGATGGATAAAGTTGAATTGTATCTCCAATGCAAATAGCGGTATCCTTACCTAAGTCAATAGTCAATTTTGGCCTATAGGCAATATATTGTAATTTAAATCCTTTTCCTTCTTGCAATGCATCGGAGTATTGCCTAAAAATAAGCACATTTGTTTTTACGGTTTTCCAAGCGCCGGCAAATGGTGTGGTAGTTCCTGTAAAACTTCCAATTTTGTTTGCCTGATTTGCAATGGTCTGAAACATGACCAATGAATCAAATCCATTTTCATAGTCAAGCATAATAAATCTATATCTGATTGAATCGGCATTGGCAACTGTTAATTTGGTAGCAACTATTTTATTTCCCCCATAATTACTTTCTCCTCCATCGTCATAGACAAAACCCCAGCAGCGAGATTCATTCACACTTCCACTTATAGGCAATAAAATGGCATTACAGATATCTCTGGTGCTATCCACACTCACAAAATTGACTTTGGTAATACTGTCTGATTTCCCTTTAAAGCAAGATTTAACCACCAATTTTACTGTGAATTTTCCATAGCTTGCATAATTGTGTGATGCATTTACACTTGTAGCTGTTCCACCGTCGCCAAAATACCATTTTGCAGTACTATAATTATCAGAGGTATTGAAGAAATTCACCAATTTCGAAGTTTTACAAGCAAGCGTATCTCCTGTAAAATTGGCTTTTACATAGGCTGAATCATATTTAGCTCCCACACCACAAACCCACCATGCATTGGTTACCGCAATTACTTCTTTTGTGCAATTTCCAAACAAATCTGTGGCACTTATAATGCTGTACGTTCTTGCGTCAGCATAAGTAGAAGCAGCAGTTAAATATACGGTTAAGCTTCGGTAGGCAATTTTTGCGGATTTAACAAAACCCAATGTGTCTATAGCAAAAACATTCCCTTTTTCGTTAGTTCCTTTAGCACCATTAGCAATTAAGTAATACCAATAATTTTGAACGCCAGAATTCGTATGTACTCCGCCGTTATCTAAAGCTCCAGCATACCAATTTAACCCTTTATAATATTTGGGGTGAGAAAACGAACTAGGATTTGACATATCGCGAATACCCGCATTCCCTGCTGTAATATCTTCTCCAATTTTCCAATTCCATTGGGTAGGTCGGCCATAATTTTCAATGGTTTCACCAAATACATCACTAAAACTTTCATTTAGGGCACCACTTTCATTTGAATAGGTCAAATTTGCAGAATTGGTGGTTACGGCATGGGTGATTTCATGACCACAAACATCTAAGGCCGTTAAAGGTCCAGTAAAACTGGTAGCTCCATCCCCATAGGTCATTCCAGTGCCATTCCAAAATGCGTTATCATAGCCAGCACCATTGGGAGTATAATGCACAAAACTATAAATGAGAGCTCCTTTGTTGTCATAACTGTTTCTACCATGCATGATTTTATAATAATCATAGGTTTGCTCGGCACCCCAATGCGCATCCGTTGCAACTTCGTCTTTATTGGCATTTACATTGTTCCAATTATTATCGGCATCCGTAAAATCTACTGCAGAACCATAAACATTCGATTTTTTCATGTTATAGGTTTCTATGCCTGTACCGCGAAAAGTTTCTCTCAATCTATATGCTCCAGGAGCAGTACTATCAGTTTTTATAGTTCTAACTCCACTGTATTTTGTAGTTGCTTTACCAGTTACTTCTGTGTGTAAAATCAATTCATTGGTAGCCCAAATTTCACCAGATTCAGCATTCACATAAATTGATTTTCCTGCTAAAGGAGTTTGAGAAAACACATCGAATTTATAACACAATGATTGAACGGTATCAAGTCGGTTATTTTTACCTATATAACTTAAAGATCCTTTAGGATAATAAGTTGTATCCTTATTTTTTGTTACTTTTTGAAGGATTTTGTTCATCCCCATATCCTGCCAATAATATTTTTCAGACGGCAAATACTTAAAAGCCAATTCTCTTGCTTGATCAACACCCAGTACTTTTTTACCTTGAACATCTTTCGCTGAAATAAAATCACCATTGATTCTAAAAATAAAGTTGTCTTTCACATGCACAATACCCGTAGACAATGTAACAGGAACATTATCGAAATACATTTGTATGCGATAGTGTGTTTGACCCAAATCGTCATTTAAGGTATTATAAACTTTATAATTCACGTTTGACGGATAATTAGCCAATTTGGTAATTACCGAATTATACGTTTCAAAGGTTGCAGATGGGTTGGTGTACTCTAGAAAACCGGGAGTTTTTAAAACTCGGTGCATTTTCAAGTTTTGAGCCGACAAATCAACAAAACCGGTCAATACCAAGGTCAAAAGGGTGAAAAAATATTTTAGTGTATTTCTCATTATTACAAATATAAGGAAATTCAAATTAATCCAACCAAAGACGCGGTTGAGCCATTAGTTTTTGATAATACATTGATTTTCTTTATCTTTGTATTTCGTTTCAATGATGAAAATAAAAAGGAATAAATATATCATTCTGTTTTTTACATTATTTTTTGTGATTTCTATTGCTGAGGGACAATCAAAAGAGTATGTTGCCAAATACAAACCTCTCTGCGATAGCTTATCTGTTCAATACGGAATACCTAGTGTAGTCATTTTAGGAATTTCCATAGAAGAATCCGGATATGGAACAAGTAAAGTTTGCCGATTATTGAATAACCATTTTGGAATAGTAGGTAAAAACAATCTCAGACAAACTCACAATATCAAAAGCCGCTATAAATATTATCTAAACGATACGGCCTCTTTTATTCATTTTTGCAATTACGTAACTGCAAGAAAATACTATCAAAAATTAAAGGGGACAACCAATATCAGAAAATGGTTAATTACCATTGGTCGTTCTGGTTATTGCAAAAATCCAAAACGATGGACAGCAGTTATAATGAAAATGCTTCACCGTCATAAATTGATTTAAAACGGAATTAACACCGAAACTGTCATACCAGACAAACAAGTTGTGATGAAATCACCAAATCCGTCAGACAAAGTAGCCGCATTCCAAGTGTGAATATGTTTATGTTCTGCATAATCATAAAATTCTTTACCCAATGCAGCTGAAAAAACGGATATTAAACTGATCCTTTCGGCAAACAACTTAGTTTCACTTTTCGTAGCCTTAGGAAACAATAATTCAGCCATTGTGTATGTAGTGACAGCTACTGCCGCACCTGCAATAATGTGCTGTGTTCTTCCCATTGGATTGTAATAAGATTGCGACTTCAATTTGGAGGTAGAAAAGGCAAAAGTCAATATAAGAAAGAATTTCAACATAAGTAAAAGCTATTGGTCAATTATGGTGCCACGAAAGGAATATAAGGTTTATAAATGTTTAGAGCGTTTATAAAAGTTTATGAAAGTTGGCATTGAGGTTTCTTCTTAAAATTAAACAGCGAAGCGTAAACAGCCGCAGGCGTCAACTTGCAAAGCAATGTCAACTAGCTGAGCGCAGCGAAGCTGTAAACAACGAAGTTTAAACTCGCGCTAGCGATGTCAACAGGTTGAGCGTAGCGAAACCCTCAACGCACGAAGTGCAGTCAACTAGCTGAGCGGAGCGAAGCTGTAAACAAAAAAAGCCTCACGAGTGAGGCTTTTTTGACTTATTAGGACGGCGGCGACATACTTTCCCAGGTATTACCCAAGTATCATCTGCGCTGAGGGGCTTAACTTCTCTGTTCGGAATGGGA
>CANFLS010000054.1 GCA_947447955.1 Flavobacteriales bacterium
CCCCAATTCACAACCTTAATAAAAACACCAGGAATGTACATTGTGAAACCCAGCGGAAGTATTCAATCGAAGTTGATTGTGGTGGAGTAGTTTTGGTTGAATGAGTAGAATTGGGTTGCTTTTTTCGACTAAGGACGTATATGTCGGTAAATCATCCATGTGTTTTACTTAAAAGTAAAATATAATATAAAAAAATACATTTTTTGAACTTTAATGCTTAAATTTGTATATTGAATTTCACTCAAAAGTGAATTATTGATTCAAATTATACTTTAATTAAAGAACCAAGAAGAATAAAGTGAATTACGAAATTGTCGAAATGGAACAGTTTAGTGGCAGCGAGGCAGCTGTTTATTCAATTATTCCTGAAGGCGAAGATGAAACGTTGTTTGATAAGTTTTTTGATGAGTATAAAGCAGAATTCAAGGATGAGTTAAAAGAGATACTTAAACGATTAAAACAAATCGGCCATACAACAGGAGCTAGGGAGAGTTTCTTTAAACACGAGGGAGATAATGATTTTATTAGAAAAAATGGCAAATATGTTTGGGCTTTGTATGATGATGAAGAAAGGAAGTTAAGATTGTATTGTATAAGATTTGCAAATGTGGCAATTATACTTGGGGGTGGAGGTTATAAAGACAAGTCAGTTAAAAAATGGCAGGATGACGAAAAACTCAGTAAAGAAGCTCGAAAAGTAATGGCATATGCCGAAATCATTTTGAAACAGTTGGATGATGGCGATTTATATTGGTCAAGAAATGGAACAGAATTACTAGGAAATTTAAAAAATTACGACAATGAATAAAATAACCAAAGCAAGAAAATATAACAGCTCAAAACTTCAAGAGTTGTTAGATGAAGTTACTCCATTAGAAATGGAGCAAACAAAAATCAAAATGCAACTTGCTGCTCGTATTGAAGACTTCATGAGAGCGAAAGGATGGAATAAGTCTCAGTTTGCAGCGAAATTGGGTAAAAATCCGTCTGAAATTACCAAATGGGTGAGTGGAACTCAGAACTTTACTATTGATGTTTTAACGGAGATAGCTTCTATACTTGATATCGAAATTACTGCTTTGTTCGGCAAACAACAGATTCAAGTTATTTACAGAAAAGAAATAGTTGTAAATGCTGTTGCTTCCGAAGCATCAATAAAGCTTACAACACCATACGAACAAGAAGAAGGTGTTTTTGGAACTTGTTTCTATGTAAGTGAAGGTGTAAATTCAAATTATTCACAATTATATCAAATGGAAAATGGCCAAAACAGAAAATAAAGAATTTAATGTCGATATGCAATTAAGAGCTATTGAATTGTTAAATAACTCATTGACATTACCCACCAATCCAAATACACCCGTAACAAATTTTAATTTCAATATTCATATTGAAAGTCGCACAGATGCAGTCAAAAAACTCGTTTTTGTGATTGTGCACATTGATATCAAAAATGATGATCTCTCAGCAGTTCTTGGTAATTTGTCAGTAAGCTGCATTTTTGAAATTGTTAACTTTGAAGATGTAATAAAAGTCGAAGCCGACGGCAACGTAAATATCCCTCAACAATTGATAGAAACCCTAAATGGCATTTCTATATCTACTGCCAGAGGTGTTATGTTTTCGACATTTAAAGGAACGTTTTTACATAACGCCGTTCTTCCAATTATTGATCCCAATCAGTTCCAAATTGGGTTTGAAAAATAGAGTTTTAAAATTCACCTGCCAACCACAATCTTTTCGGTAACAACCTTCATCCCACTTTGAATACAAACCATGTAAATGCCATCGCTCATGTTGTTGGTGTTAACGTTTATTAAACCATTGTTTTGGCATTGAATCATCTTTATAGTTTCTCCAGCTAAGTTGATAATTTTAATGCTTATTCCTTTTCCAAAGGATTCAGACAATGCAATGTTGAAACTACCAACGGCAGGATTGGGATAAATAGAAACTTCGGATTTCGCTAGGTTAATCGTGGAAGTGCGATTCATAATCGCCGATTTTGTGATTCTACACTCACATCCAGTTGACTTTGTAACTGCCAACATCTCAAATTTGTAACTTCCATCTTGAAGTAAATTAAACTGAGCAATTGGTCCCGTTACTTGACCGCCATTTTCAAGCGTCCAAGTATAATTTACATTGGTTTGTGCACCCACTTTACCAACCGCATTCAAGGGCTCTAACTTCATTCCGTAATACCCAAACCCATAATCAGGAATGGCGTAAAAATCACAGGTTTTAGGACCTTCGTTCACCGTAATTTGTCTTGTAAACGAATCAACACACCCTACGTCGATGCGGGCTTTCAATGTTATATTATAAGTGGTTGTAATTGGAACCGTATAAACGTGGTCAGGATGAATGTCGGTGGAATGTGTATTGTCGCTAAAATCCCAGTCATACGTAATAGCACCAAATGCCCAAGTTGTGCCATTCTTGAAATTGATTGTTTTGCCCGAACAAGCACTTTGTGCAGTAAAATATACTTTCGGATTGGCCAATTGATAAACCCTGTGAACAGCAGTGTCCTGACATCCCGCATAATCTGCAATGAGGGTCACCAAGAATGAATCGCTCTTTGCATATTTATAAGTTGGATTGTTTGACGTACTGATTCCCTTCAAATCACCAAAATTCCAATTCACAAAAGCATTGCTCGGTGTACTGAGGTTGGTAAACGACAAATCATATCCCTCACAAGCATTTTTGTTAGAGAATGCCGCGGTTGGACCTTGAACAACCTGTATGTAAGCGCTGTCCTTACTTGTAAACCCATAAAGCACAGATTTTACCAGCAGCGTTACTTTGTACTTGCCCGGAGTTTTGTATGAGAATAGGGGATTCTTTTCGGTTTTATTGTCTGAGGGATTTCCGGTACCAAAATCCCAATTGAATTCAAATGTCCCAGATACCAATGTCGATTTGTTCTCAAATAGCACGTTTTTCCCAACGCAAATCCTTGATTGCGTGTTCATTCTAGCAACAATTGTAGGATAAATTAAAATATCTCTTTGAATAATTGTATCACAGCCATAGAAATTATCCGTTACTTTCAAGTACAAGGTAAGCGTTGAATCTTCTATTGACTGGTCAAATGTAACAAACTTCACAACCAAATCTGAAGTTGTTGTTGGAGGGACGAGTGAACTCCCTGGAATTACTTTGCCCGCTTTGTTTTTCACAATTACACTGGCAAACCATTTATTTCCGCCACCATTTCCTACATAATCTTTGTTGGAATATAACCGTGGAGCGTTAACCGTATATTCAACTGCTTGACCCACAATCGTAACGTCAAAACTTTTGTTGGATTGATACTTTGCCAAAGTGATGGTTGCAGAGGGTGTAAACTTGCCTCCACCGGGAGCTGGTTTTACATAGGTATAAAAGTAAAGTGTATCGTTGCTGCTGTTATCATCTTGCATATCAATGAAGATTGCAATTTTGTTAACTCCGGTTTCATTTAAAATAAGGGGCTTTGGAAAGTAAACTAGGGCAGTATCGCCATTGTACAATTGTTTTGTAACAAATGTGCTCACTTTAGGGCCTTTGTTAATGGTATACGACACTTTCACATTGCTCACATAATCAAAAGGATACAAACTTTTTAATTGAAGCCAAATCTTTTCGGAAGTGTATCCTGCGCAAACATTTACTGGCAACTTAAGGTTTGTAGAAATTGCCTGCAAATCTAAATTCGTTTCCAAACCACCTCGATCGTGGGCAATTTTGTTTCTCGTTACTTTTTTGCAATCGAATTCATTTATAGCAAGATAAGGCACATTGTTTTGAACAGCTGTTGCACCTGGTCTCCAATCGTTTTTTGAAATATCAACAAACGAGGGATCGTCTCCATTGTCATGTGCACCGGCAATTCCCGAACTTTTTAACCCAGCCCAATTGGTATATTCCACACCATTAATTACCAAATACGATTTAAGAAACAAATTATTCAATGAGTACGTGTTATAGTCAAATTCCTTAAGCGTATTTGACGCTAAATGAAACCTTCGTTCATATTGTTTTCCACTTCCCTTTAAATCAATAATATTACCCGTAAATTTTAAACTATGATTATAAAAATATATAGTACAATTGATTTTCGATGCTGAAGGAGATAGTGCCAATGAAGTATTGGCTTGGAATGTGTTGTTTCTAACTTCAGCACTATATCCTGAATTAGATAATCCATTTGAATATATTTGAATATGTTGTGAATTTGCATAATTACCAGCAATGACATTTCCAATAATTTCACAATTCATTAAATCATTTAAAAAAAAGTAATGAACTCCAATTGAATCTAAAGTTGTATTTCCAACGCAATAATTTCGGTAGATTTTAAAATGATTGGTTGCTGCAAATTTGGATAAGAAGAGTATTTCCAAACTTGTATTTGATTTAACCGCTGAATTGTTTGTAATAATATTATCTTGAAATTCATTATACGCCAATGTACCGTTATTCGAAATAATTTGAATGTTGTATAAAATTCCACCAGAGTAATTATTGTTTAAGATATTCCCATTGCACCATAATCCTGATATGTCTTTGAGTGAAATGTTTCTTAAATAACCATTGTTCGAATATTGTTTGATGTTGTCACATTTGTTTTTCAGAAAATTAATATTATTGGCTACTTCAACATAAAATGAATACCAATTTGAATTACATCCTATATCTTTAATTGTGTTTTTATTAATTTCGGCATACTCAGTTTGATAAAAATAAAGCCCAAAACCGTTCATATTTGTTGTGAAAATATTAAAAAAAGTATTTTCAATAAACAATGCATGAAAATTGTCATTGCCAATACAATTTAGGTTATAACTTAAAAAAATTGACTCCAAATTCGAAGTTGCAACTTTGGCTCCCGCAAAGGGCAAATCGTGTATGTTGTTATTGCTTATTTCAGAAGATCTTGCAGTTGAATATGATTCCGTATTATAAATTCCATACATTTTTGCCGAACCATTTTGAGAAGAATTTAACCGAGAAATGTCATTGTTGATGATTTTATTTCCATTGGTATAATTTTGATAAATTGCACTATAGCCAAAGTTCTGAATTTTGTTTCCAGTAAAAGTGTTGTTTTGAGGGATAGTTGAATAGGAATTGCTCGACCCATTCAACGTAATTGCATAATATGGCCCAGGGCTGTTTACGGAACTGGTGAGGAAGGTGTTTGATGAAATGGTATTGAAAGAACCTGGAGGTCCCATAGGTCCTGCGGCGCCATAGCTACATACGTGTGGATAATTCACTAAAGTTGAAAAATACAAATAACTTGTTGAAGTGTAGACACCTTTTAAATTTGAAAAATTTACCGTACACCCAGTTATTGTATTGTAATCTGATTGGTTATTAAACCAAATTCCACCTGGTTCGTTGTGTCCATTGATAATGGTTAAGTTTTTAATGGTCAAATAATCAATTCCTGTCAATCGAAATGGAGCGTATTGTAAATTACAATTATAAGTTTGAAAATTTCCATCAATTACAAATGTGTTTTTGGAACTCACTCCTTTGATTTCGGGAAAATTCAAAGCGTTTTTTTCAACTTTAATATTGGAACTTTTCACAGTTACGGTAACTGGTGCTGAAACAGAATCTAATCCCAAAACAATTGGTCCACCATCAGTTCGTGGATTTACGGTAGTACTTACATTGTAAATGGATTTTACAAACGAGTTCCAATCTTTAAAAACCCTAGCAGTTGCAACCCCAGAAGCCGAAGGGTCAATGGTGTAACTTCCATTCATTTGCGCAAACGCAGATCCAAATGCAAAACACAGCATGAAAAGGAGTAAAGCCCCTTTAATTTGCTGATGGATTTGATTTTTGCACTTTTTCATTAAATTGAATTTTGTATATAACGATTTCAAAATCAAAAAATTGAAAACGAATTTTGTAATATGTGAAATTAATCAACTTTTTTTGAATATCATAATTTCATTGATTTTATTTGTCACAACCGAGTAAAATTTACATAATTCAATAATTGATAGGCATAAAGCAAAGATTAGAATTATCAGGTTGTGTGTTTACAACAAAAAGAGCATTAAATGGCACTATTTGAAGTTTAATTAGTATCTAGCTCATGAAATTAATTTAAAAGTGCACTTTGTTGCACTATCGGGTAGTGGAAAAAACTTTCACCAAAACCCATTATAGTGGAAAATACTTTCAAAAAAAGGCGTTATAGTGGAAAAAAGTCATTAATTTCGTATGAATTTTGATGGATTATGGAAAATAAACTACCACTTCACCTGCAAGAAGTTATTTTTAGTTCGGAGGATTCAAAGGTTTCTATCCAAATATCGAAGCTTTTAAAAAGCGGAGCCATTAGAAAAATTGCGCCTAGGATATTTTCATCGAATTTAGACGAACCAATTGAGGGTATCATAAGGAGAAATCTATTTTATATTTTAGGGAATCTTTATCCTGGAGTGATATTAAGTCATCGCTCTGCATTTGAGTTTCAACCAACAAAAACGGGAGAATTATTTATAACCTCAACGTACACTAAAAAAGTTAGACTTCCAGGAATCACACTTCAATTTCTTGAAGGTTATCCCCCAATACAAGGCGATAATAAATTTTCTGGCGAATTATACGTCTCTCAAAAAGCGCGTGCATTTTTAGAAAATTTACAAGCTACTAAAAAATTAGGTAGTGCATCAAAATGTTTGAGTTTACCCGAGATAGAAGAGCGTCTAGAGCAAATAATAAGGGTAAATGGTGAAGATGAAATTAATAAACTCAGAGATCAAGCAAGGATTATTTCAGTCCAATTGGAAATGCCCAAAGAATTTGAGAAGTTAAATCGCTTAGTGAGTGCGTTGTTGACCACAAAGACTTCAAAAATACTGAGTTCGCCTTTGGCAATTGCCCGTGCATTTGGAAAACCATACGATCCAATAAGATTGGAATTGTTTGAAACCTTATTCAGGGAATTAAAGCAGACGGAATTTCCATATCGTGAAGAGAAAAACACCACACCAACTTCATTTCGGAATTTTGCATTTTATGAAAGTTACTTTTCTAATTATATTGAGGGAACTAGGTTCAACATAGATGAAGCAAAAGAGATAATTCAAACCAATAGGCCTTTACCTGCAAGAAATGATGATAGTCATGATGTATTGGGGACCTATCAGATTGTTTCAAACAAAAAGGAAATAGAGATAACGCCTTCAACGCCAGAAGAGTTTTTGAAAATTATGTCATTCCGACATTCAATATTATTGAGTGCGAGAATTGATAAAAATCCAGGGTTTTTCAAAGACAAAAACAATTTTGCAGGAAGCACCGCATTTGTGGATTTTAATTTAGTACGAGGGACATTGGAGCAGAGCTTTGATTTTTATAGTGCATTAGATCATCCATTTGCCAAAGCCGCCTACATCATGTTTGTGATTAGTGAAGTACATCCTTTCTTGGATGGAAATGGTCGTATTGCCCGCGTAATGATGAATGCAGAGTTGGTAAAAGCACAACAGTCCAAAATTATAATACCTACGGTATTTAGAGAGGATTATATGGGCGCATTAAAAAAGTTTACGAAACAACGGAAATGTGATACGTATATCAAAATGCTGCAACGCGCTCAGGAGTTCAGCGCCAATGTGTTTGCAGATAAAATGGATGAAATGCAAGATTACCTAACATCATGCAATGCATTTATTGAAGATTCAGATGTAATTTTGAAAATAATGCCAAGATAATATTAACCTAAATTAATTAAGTAACTTGTAATTAATAATTTAAATCAAAATAATTAACCACCCCAAATATTGATTGAATGAGAGATAAAATTAAAGATGTACATTATTTTTCGCTTTTTATAGAAAAGGAGAAATACACAATTCAGAGACTTACTGATGCTATTTACTCAACGGAGGTGAATGCAGCGAGAATTCCTTATTTGTGGGATGCAATTTTAATAAGTCATTTAGATATCATTCATGCTGAATATTCTCGTGGCGCAAATGGTGCCAAGATTAAAGAGTTGTTAATCAATTTGATTCCAATTTTTGAGAATCATTTTAAATATCTAGCAGGCTATGAGGATTACGATATTATGATTTGGATAGTGTCTTTGGGGATTCTTTGTGATTTGGAATTGGTTGATTTTATGAAGATTACGAGTGTCGTTAGGAAATACGATGTCCAAGATAGGCTGATTGATTTTTTAATCCAATCTAAACAGCCAGAATGGAATCTTTCAGGCCAAAATATCATTCAAAAACATCCTTACGAAAAAGCGCTAGCTATTAAGGATCATCACGATATTAAAACGTATCTTACATCTTTCTGGTACAAAGGACATAGTGACGCATCTTGGTATAATAGTCATAAAAACACCCAAGTAAATATTTATTCAGGCTATTGGGCTTGGGAAGCCAGTGCAATCGCAAAAATTAAAAACATTGATGACACCGCAATTAATGATTTGAAATATTATCCATACGATGCGGTTCATTGGGACACAAATCTAAAATCGCCAAATAAAAAATCCTTTGTCTACGAGCTTCTAGCTAAATTTAAGTTATTTGGGGGATAGTTGAATTTAACTGCACAAACGATAAAAGATTACACCCATTTTTCCTCAAAATCAAAACCTAAACTTTGCTCCCAAATTTAAATACATGAGTTGCTTTCCGTGGAAAGTACTCGCTGTTAAAAATGTATTTAAACTCTGCGACAAATGAATTCCCAGGTCTATGTTTTTCATTGAATAGGTAATACCGAAACTTGGCATAACCAGTAACCGTGGTAGGTTTGGTTTTCCACTGAGGGAACTTATTCCAATATAGTTCAATGAATCAAATTGGGGAGAGGTTAAACCACTTAATCCTAAAAATAAAGCATCCAAACCGGCTTCATAATTCCATTTTGAATCTTTGATTTTGTGAGAATACCTGAAACTAGGACCGTAATATCCAAAGTTTAGTTGACTTGAGTCAAATTCTCTTACTTACATGGATGATACAACCTGATATTGCAATTCAATACGGCTATAGTAGGCAAGGAGTCCCAAATCGAATTTGCTTTTTGGTTTCGTTGACAGTTCCTTGTATGCACCCACAGAAACACCCGCTTGAGGCAAATAATTTAAGCCAAGTAACCCTGGTTTTCCTTGATGGTAAACAAAAAGTCCCGCGTCATAATCCCCCAAACTTGAAATACCAGAATTGATTGTTACCGAGTAACCTTTTTGCTGTGCATTTGAATTGAATGATAACAACATGCAAATAGATAGTACAAATAGTCTCATGAGTTGATTTTCAAATAGATATAACGGGGATCGGTTGTTTTTCTTCTAAAATATCAATTTGCGCCCATTTTTCACACAGAACATTAATTTGCGCCTATTTTTCATGAATTTGGTAATTTTTTCGTATATTGCGCCCATTATTCACAATAATTTATGATTAGCGCTCATTTTTCACGTATTGCGCCCATTATTCATGGGGATCTCAAATCATTTCATGGTTGGGAAGTTGGTTATTTTGCAATTATTCAGAAACTGAATTTGCCAATGCCATATCCTTCAATAAAAACAATGGTTTCAGACAAGAATGCGAAGTATGAAACAGATTCATCGAAAGTTTATCCATTTAGATATTTTCCGGAAGACAGTCAGTTGATTTCAAAAATCGAAGCGCTTTATAATCACTTGGTATTTGCCTTGAAATATGACGGTGTTAATCTATTGTTTTTTGCAAAGTTGTATGAAAGTCTTACGAGTCATGAAATTTTAGAGCTTGTAAATATTGAACCCCTAGGGCAATATTCGAGAAAAATTTGGTTTTTGCTGGAATGGGTATCAGGGAAGCAAATTGATGGAAAAGTCGACATTGCGAAGAAAAGCTATGTGGCTGTAATTGACGAAAAATTGCAATTTTCAGTGAATGGTATCAAATCTCCAAGGCATTTGGTAATCAATAATTTGCCCGGTACAAGCAATTTTTGTGCGCTTATTTCGAAAACCAAGAAACTAAAAATCCATCTTTCTTGTGGCTACAATGAAATAAACAAAAAACAAATTTCAGGCATAAGAAAAGATATTATTCAACGGGCATCAGCATTTTTACTTCTCAAAGATTCAAAAGCATCTTTTACAATTGAAGGTGAAAGTCCTAAAAGTAAACGTGCAGCAAATTGGGGTATTGCAATTGGTCAAGCGGGCATTAATGAATTGACAGAAATAGAGCTAGTTCGATTACAACATTTGGTTATTGAAAACACCAGATTTGTAAAAATGGGATTCAGAACACAAGGTGGTTTTGTTGGTGAACATGATAGAAATTCTGGCGAACCAATTCCTGAAC
>CANFLS010000055.1 GCA_947447955.1 Flavobacteriales bacterium
GATTACAAAAAATTGGCCGAGCAAAAATTATCGAATGGCGAAATCAGCGCCATCGAATGGAGTCGTTTGCAAGAGCAAGCGTTGAACATCGCATTGTCACTCGCCGAAATCCAATTAAACTATCAATTTAGCATCATTAACAACCAACAATACCATGAAAAATAATTTCCTTTATTCTATACTTTTTAGCGTTTCACTTTGGGCCTGCAGCGGCAGCCCTGATAAAAAAATTGAAGAAGAAAAAACTTCTGTGAGTAATATCGTTGAACTGTCGAACGACGTTTTAAAAAATGCCAATATTACCTTGGCGCCAATGACGAAGGGACAAGGCAGCAACATCCACAAAGCATCGGGAATGGTTGAAGTACCTCCTCAAAATTTATCGGTGATTCATGTTCCTTTGGGGGGATATTTGAAGAGCACCATTTTGTTGTCTGGATTACAGGTAAAAAAGGGACAAACATTGGCTACTGTTGAAGATGTGCAGTACATTCAATTGCAGCAAGATTATTTGCAAAACAAGTCTGAATTGCAATTTGCTCAAGCCGAGTACAACCGTCAGAAAGCTTCTTTTGAGAATCAGGCTACGAGCACAAAATCTTTGCAAGAAGCAAAAATGAATGCCGAAGCCAAAGAGATCAACACCAACGCTCTTGCTGAAAAGTTGGCAATGATTGGCATTAATCCTGCCACACTCAGTGCTTCAACCATAAAAAAATCGATTTCCATTGTGGCTCCATTTGATGGATTTGTATCGAAAGTAAATGCAAAAATGGGACAATATTACGCACCAACCGATGATTTGGGTGAGTTGATTAACAGTTCCGATATGCATTTGGTGGTTACAGTGTTTGAGAAAGATTTGAATAATTTTCGAATAGGCAAAAAAATCGTGGCATATTCCAACGAGAATCCAGAGGTGAAGTATCAAGCAACGGTTTTACAAATCAACAACGACATCAGCGCAGACAGAACTGCTGAAATTCATTGCCATTTTACACAGAATTACAGCTCGGTGCATTCGGGTATGTTTTTAAATGTTGATTTTGAGGGACAAATGAGCAACTCATTCAGTGCAAGTCCGGAATCGATTGTCCGCGCCGACAATGTGAGTTACGTTTTTGTTCCAGAAACTGCGAACCGCTTTCGTGCCGAACCCATTACCATTTTAACCGAAAACGACGCCCAAGTAATTTTCACTTTCAACAACAACATCAGCCCCGAGCGCATTGTGAATTCTGGCGCGAATGCGCTGTTGATGGAGATGAAGAAGGAGTAAATTTGGGATTAGACTGATTAGACAGATTAGACAGATTAGACAGATTTAATAATTTGGATTAGACAGATTAGACGGATTAGACAGATTAGACAGATTAGACAGATTTTTTTGGTGGTTGCTAAAAATCTAAACGCATGGCAATGCATCTAAACACTAAACGAGCGTTAGCTCTTCTAAACACAATTAGTTTATTGGTTTATTTAATTATTGGATTGATATATAATGTTGATAGGTCCTATCGAATCCGTCTAATCCGTCTAATCCTCCCGAAAACTTTCGGGACAATCTGTCTAACCCTTTTTAGCGTTAGCTATTCTAAATGCATTTTAATTTAATGGTTTATCTAATAATTGGATTGATATATAATGTTGCTAGGACCAATCGAATCCGTCTAATCCGTCTAACCGGTCTAATCTGTCTAACCCATTTTGAGGTTTCTACCGAAAAAAGCCTATCTTTGCACCTCAAATCAGATGGACGGAGAACCCCGAAGTTATACTATAAGTTATGTTACGCGTTTACTTCAAACGACAAAATCGCGTGCACAAGGTGCAGAACTTGGCTCAAGTAGAGTCTATTGATGAATTGGTATGGATTGACCTTCAAGATCCAACAGCAGCAGAAATTAAAGACGTAGAAGCACATTTTGAATTCAAATTCCAGTCGCGTCAAGAGCAATTGGAAATTGAAAGTTCATCGCGTTACTTCGAAACCGACGATGAAATCATTGCAAATAGTAACTTCCTCCAACTAAGTCCAGACGGAACCCAATTTTATTCTAACGCCGTATCCTTCATCCTTCAAGATGAAATTTTATTTACCTATAGAGATTCTGACTTAACTGCCTTCTCAGACTGTGTAAAGAAAATTAAAGGTGCAGGACGTTTCTTCCACTCAGGAAAACAAATTATGGCTACCCTCCTTGAAATGGGAGTTGATAATGATGCCGATATTTTGGAAAATTTGGCGCGTCAAGTAAGTGGGCTTTCAAAAGAAATGACCTTCGACAGAGACCCTGATGAAGAGCTTATTTTGAATATCAACAGGGTTCAGGAATTAACCATGGAACTCCGACAAAATGCGGTCGATAAACAACGTGTACTTTCTGCCATTTTGAAAAGTAAAGAATTTGAAGGCGAAGATTACGAAAGATTGCGCATTGTAATTAAAGATATTAACTCACTGATAGATCATACCAGTTTCAATTTCGAACGTTTGGAGTATTTGCAAAATACTTTTATGGGTTTGATTAACATTGAACAGAATAAAATCATCAAAATTTTCACGGTTGCCAGTGTTATTTTCATGCCTCCTACCCTAATTGCAAGTTTGTATGGCATGAACTTCGATTCAATGCCTGAAATTCATTGGAAATACGGATATGTATTTGCAATTGCATTCATGATTTCTTCTTCACTAGGTACATTGTACTTCTTCAGAAGAAAACGTTGGTTATAAAATAATTCAAACCAATTTCATATTTTTTTGTTAATCGTTTATGCTTTGGATATTTTCAATTGTTTCGTTTTTTTTATCGGAACCAAATTTATCCCAAATTAGGGAAACCTATAAGTCAGCATTAACAAATGAATCGTCAGTAAATACACTGATCTCAATTACCCAACCTCATTTAAATCAAAGTGCATCATCTAGGGCATTTTACGCTACGGCAAAAGCGTTAGAAGCCAGGAATTCCTCGTGGGTTTCCACTAAGGTGAGCAGCGCAAAAATTGCCTACAATCAATTAAATACAAGTGTATTAAAATCACCAAACGACGGTGAAATTAGGTTCTTACGTTTTAGTTTCGAATCTAATACCCCGTCGTTATTAGGTATGAAAGCCCATCTGAAAGAAGACAAAGCTTTTTTAATAAAGAATTTAAAATCAACCGAGCCATTATGGCCCACGATGAAAGCTTTTTTCAACAACTGCAACGATTTAACTGCCGCTGAAAAAAAGAGTTTAATTACGCGTTAATTGCAGCAATACCTGGAAGTTCTTTTCCTTCAAAGTATTCCAACAATGCACCACCACCGGTACTTACGTAACTCACTTGGTTTTCATAACCAAATTTGTAAACTGCAGCTGCGCTGTCTCCGCCGCCAATCAAGCTAAATGCACCATTCTCAGTTGCCGTGGCAACCGCCTCAGCAATGGTTTTGGTTCCATTTTCAAATGCTTCCATTTCAAAAACACCCATAGGTCCGTTCCACAAAATGGTCTTACTTTTCAATACCACTTCATTAAAATCATTCGCGGCCTGTTGTCCAATGTCTAAGCCCATCCAACCATCTGGAATTGAATTGCTTGAACAATTTTGGGTATTTGCATCTGCTGCAAACTTATCAGCAATGGTAGAATCCATTGGCAAATAAATATTTACGCCTTTTTCTTTTGCTTTTTGAAGGATTTCTAAGCAGGTATCCAAACGTTCGTCTTCACACAAAGAGTTTCCTATTGTGCCACCTTGAGCCTTGAAAAAAGTATACGCCATTCCACCACCAATGATGATGTTATCAGCAATATTCAATAAATTTTCTACAATTAAAATTTTGTCTGAAACCTTTGCTCCACCAACAATAGCGGTGAAAGGACGTTCAGGACTAGCCATCACTTTAATTGCATTTGCAACTTCTTGTCCCATTACAAAACCAAATGCTTTTTTCCCTGGAAAAAACTCAGCAATAATTGCTGTAGAAGCATGTGCCCTGTGCGCAGTTCCAAAAGCATCGTTTACATAAAATGTACCCAACGCAGCTAGTTTTTGTGTAAAATCTCTGTCGCCTTTGGTTTCTTCTTTGTAAAAACGCAAATTCTCAAGTAATAATACTTGACCTGCTTGCAGCGCAGCAGCTTTTTCAACGGCATCTGCCCCAATGCAATCATTTGCAAATTGCACATCAGTATGTAGCATTTCAGACAAATGCTTTACAATGTGTTTGAGAGAGAATTTATCTTCTGGACCCTCTTTCGGGCGGCCCAAATGACTCATAATGATTACAGAACCACCGTCCTTCAAAATCTTTTCAATTGTTGGGATGGCAGCGCGCATACGCGAGTCGTCTGTAATTTCAAATTCAGCATTCAATGGTACGTTAAAGTCAACGCGCAACAATACTTTTTCTCCAGCTAAGGAAATATTTTCAATAGAATTTTTCATTTTATAGTGATTTTAATAGGTTGTTCATGCCGGTTTCTTTGGCAAGAATTCCCGATAATTCTTCAATTTTAACTCTCGTTTGCAACATGGTATCGCGGTGACGAATGGTTACGTCTCCAATTACCAAACTATCGTGGTCTATTGTTACACAGAAAGGGGTTCCAATGGCATCCATTCTTCTGTAACGCTTTCCTATACTGTCTTTGTCTTCAATGTACACATTGAAATCAAAACGCAAATCGTTGTAAATTTTCTCAGCCAATTCAGGCAAACCGTCTTTTTTCACCAAAGGCAAAATGGCACATTTTACTGGAGCAATGGCAGGGTGAAGTTTCAACACTGTTCGGGTATCTCCATCAACTTCTTCTTCATGGAAAGCTTGACACATGGTTAACAAGAACAAACGATCTAAACCGATGCTGGTTTCAACTACATATGGAATATAACTTTCGTTGGTTTCTGGGTCGAAGTAACGTAACTTTTTACCACTGAATTCTTCGTGCTTGCCCAAATCAAAATCGGTGCGGGAGTGTATTCCCTCCACTTCTTTATATCCGAATGGGAAATCAAATTCTATATCCACCGCGGCATTGGCATAATGGGCCAATTTTACGTGGTCGTGGTAACGGTACATTGCATCTGGAGTTCCTAAAGATTTGTGCCAACGCAAACGCGCTTCTTTCCAAAATTCATACCACTGTAATTCAGTTCCTGGCTTGCAGAAAAACTGCATTTCCATTTGTTCGAATTCTTTCATCCGCATGATGAATTGGCGTGCTACAATTTCATTTCTGAACGCTTTTCCAGTTTGGGCAATACCAAAAGGAAGTTTCATCCTTCCTGTTTTTTGAACATTTAAGAAGTTTACAAAAATTCCTTGGGCAGTTTCTGGACGAAGGTATAATTGATCTTCGCCGCTATCTAAAGCACTCATTTGGGTGCTGTACATCAGGTTAAACTGACGCACATCGGTCCAATTTTTAGAACCGCTGATAGGACAAACAATCCCTTCATCTTCAATGAGTTGTTTGATCATTGCCAAATTTCCAGTTTCTAAACCTTCCTTTAGCACCGCATCCATTTGGTCAATCTTTTGTTGGTATTCAACCACACGGGGATTGGTATTTCGATACATTGTTGCATCGAAAGTTTCACCAAATCTTTTGGCAGCTTTTTCTATTTCTTTTTCAATTTTTTGGCGGATTTTTTCTTGGTGATCTTCAATTAAAACATCGGCACGGTAGCGCTTCTTGCTGTCTTTGTTGTCGATCATAGGATCGTTAAAACCATCTACGTGACCGCTTGCTTTCCATACTTTTGGATGCATGAAAATGGCAGAATCTAAACCCACAATGTTTTGATTCAAACGGGTCATTGACAGATACCAATATTGGCGCAAATTGTTGCGGAGTTCTACCCCATTTTGACCGTAGTCGTATACCGCTGCAAGGCCACCGTAAATATCACTGCTTGGAAACACAAAACCGTATTCTTTGGCGTGAGAAATAATTTTATCGAAGAGATTAGAATCGCTCATAAATTGGGTGCAAAGATAACCAATTTCCCCCAAAAAGATGGAACCCGGTAACGAAGACTTAATTTGCGATCTGCCCCCGAAAATATTATATTTGTAATAATTGGATATGTTTCATTTTACGCCTTTAGAGTTTTGGGGATTCATTGCACTGTTGTTTTTGGCAGCGGGAATTGGTATTTTGATATCTAGTTTTTTATGGGCAAAACGCAAAAAACGCGTTTTGAGAAATTTGGAACGACTCATTTACATCGAAAAAAATGAGGCTTTCCATGAAAATGACAGCAAAGCCCAAGACATTGAAGATGCATTTAAATCGCTTTTTGAATCTCGCAAAGTTGAAATGCAAAAATTGCAACAATTAGAAACATACAGAAGAGATTATATTGGGAATGTAGCGCACGAATTGAAAACGCCGCTTTTCTCGATTCAAGGATACATTGAAACGGTTTTAGAAGATCCAGATATCGATAGAGAAACGATGATGCTTTTCCTTGAAAAGGCGGATAAAAACGCGCAGCGTTTGGGACAAATTGTGAATGATTTAGACACCATTACCAAATACGAAAGTGGTTTTCTACAAATTGATATTGAACCGTTTGACATATTGACTTTGGTAAATGAAGTAATTGAAGAACTTGAAATCCAGGCCAAAGAAAAGAGCATTCAGTTACATTGCTACACCAAAGACGGTGCTTATTTGGTGAATGCGGATAAATCTAGAATTCGACAAGTTATAGTGAATTTGGTATATAACTCAATCAAATACGGAAATCAAGGTGGAAACACCAATATCCGATTGAGCAATACTGGCGAGAAAGTAATTATTGAAGTTGCCGATAATGGCATTGGCATTCCGCACCAACACTTGGGTCGTGTATTTGAACGTTTCTATCGTGTAGACAAGCACCGCAACAGAGAAACTGGCGGTAGTGGATTGGGATTAAGCATTTGCAAACACATTGTTGAGGCCCACAACGAAACCATTCATGTAATGAGCACCGAGGGTGCTGGCTCTGTGTTTACGTTTACCCTGCCTTGTGGGTGAGGGAAAAATTTTTATTGATTTACCGATTAATCATCATAATGAAACCGACATTGAATGATGGTGCATTTTTGATCTACGCCTTTACTACCTGACACTTTATATACCAACCGGTGTTCATCTGTAATCCTTCGAGACCAATATCCTTTCAACTCATATTTCAAAGGTTCTGGTTTCCCCAATCCCTTAAACGGATCTTGTTGAATTGATTTTATCAATTCTTTAATTCTTCCCAGGCATTTGGCGTAAAAACAATGTTCATTCTTAAACAGTTTCTAACTCTTCAACATTGAAGGACCTCAACTCTCCTTTTCCGCTTGTTGAATGGACTCAGAAAGTCTTTTACTATTGGCCTTTGTAGATAACAAATACTGTGTTTCTGTTCCATATTTGTTACCTATGATTTTTAAAAAAACCATACATGAAATTGTATAAAACAATATATTCAAGAACAGACAAGTTAAAAATAAATTTGTTGGTAATAAATATGCAAAAGGAAAATTAAACGCCCTAAAAATAAAAGAGTAAATTTCGCCCAGGAATTTATAATTTTCCATGTTCCCTTCGTCATAACCAAAAGCATATAAATAAGAGAGAAAACAAATCAATGATAAAGTCAGATAAATCATTGTATATTTTTTCCATTGATTCGTTGCTTTATTTAAAAGAAATTTTTTGATATTACCCCAATATCTCAAAATAGGATAAATCAAACAAAAATGTAAACCATAATGAAAAAGTAAATCAAAAGAGGGGCAAAACAAAATGACTGGAGTCAATAAAATCAATATCACCATTTTTATCATCTTCATATATACTTTTGAATACCGTCAATACATTATTCAATCCAAATATAATTTCTATATCAATCATTTCAAAATGAAAATATATAATTATTCCACATCCTTGTGAGCCCATTTTTTATCCCCTAATTTTGTATTCTTATGAATTGGCCTGATCAAGAGAAAAGTGATGAAGTACCTCCGTTTTTAGACAATCTAAATCCACCGCAAATGCAAGCTGTGCTCCATACCGATGGGCCAGTGATGATTATTGCAGGTGCCGGTTCTGGAAAAACGCGTGTGCTCACTTTCCGAATTGCCAATATTGTGCACAAAGGTGTTGATCCCTTCAATATTTTGGCCCTTACCTTTACCAATAAGGCCGCCAAAGAAATGCGTAACCGTATTGAAAAACTTGTGGGTGGAAATGCGCGTAACCTTTGGATGGGTACCTTTCACTCCGTTTTTGCCCGCATTTTGCGCCAAGAAGCAGAGCGTATTGGCTATCCCTCAAATTTTACAATTTACGATTCCGACGATAGCAAAAGTTTGATCAAAACCATTTTGAAGGAAATGAACATCGATGATAAAATGTACAAACCCAATTTGGTTTTGGGACGTATCTCGATGGCTAAAAATAATCTAATTACCGCCAAAGATTATTTTCAAAATGAGGAGTTAATAAACCAAGACAAAGCTTCAAACCGAGGCAAGTTTGCAGATATTTACTTGGCCTATACCACCCGCTGTTTTAAAGCGGGAGCCATGGATTTCGATGATATCTTGGTAAATACACACATGATTTTCAAGCATCATGCCGATATTTTAAACAAGTGGCAACACAAATTCAAATACATTTTGGTGGATGAGTATCAAGATACCAACCATGTGCAATACATGATTACCAAAAAGCTTGCTGCCGTTACTCAAAACATTTGTGTAGTGGGAGACGATGCCCAAAGTATCTATGCTTTCCGCGGTGCCAATATTCAAAACATCTTGAATTTTGAACGCGATTATCCCGACGTTTCTACCTATAAACTTGAACAAAATTACCGCTCTACGCAAATCATTGTAAATGCCGCTTCGAGTGTAATCAAAAATAACAAAAAGCAATTAGAGAAAAAAGTATGGACCGCCAACGAAGAAGGCGACAAAATTAAAGTGACCCGAAATGCTTCCGAAAACGACGAAGGGAAAAGGGTTGCTGAATATATTTTCGAAGACAAACAAAACGACCATTTACCCAACAAAGCTTTTGCCATTCTTTACAGAACCAATGCCCAAAGTAGGGCCATGGAAGAAGCATTGCGCAGGCAAGGAATTGATTATCGCATTTATGGAGGGACAAGCTTTTACCAACGAAAAGAAGTAAAAGATTTGCTTTCATATTTGAGGTTTGTAATTAATCCCAACGACGAAGAAGCCTTAAAACGCATCATCAACTACCCTGCCCGAGGCATTGGAGATACCTCCCTAAACCGCTTGATTTATTTGTCGGGTCAACAGAACATAGGTTTATGGGAAGTGATTAAAAATATCCGAAGTTTCCCTGAAATTGGCAATGGAGGTCCCAAAATTGAAAACTTTGGCATGATGATTCAAGGTTTTATTGGAATGACAGAAACCACCAATGCGTTTGACATGGCTACACATGTTGCCAAACAAACTGGTTTGATGCGTACCTTATTTGAAGACAAATCTGTTGAGGGAATTTCACGCTATGAAAACATTACAGAACTTTTAAATGGTATTCAGGAGTTTGTTGAAGATGACGAAAGTGAAAAAGACAAAACTTTGGCCAACTTTTTAGAGGAGGTTGCACTTTATACAGACGATCAGAAAGACAAAGATCCCAACAGAGATTGCATTTCGTTGATGACCATTCACGCCAGCAAAGGATTGGAATTCCCTGTAGTGCATTTGATTGGCATGGAAGAAAATCTATTCCCTTCTCAAATGGCATTAATGAACCGCCAAGAATTAGAGGAAGAGCGGAGGTTGTTTTATGTTGCAGTTACCCGTGCTGAAAGAAAATTGTATTTGAGTTTTGCTACCAGCAGGTTCAAATATGGAAGTTTAATTCCATGCGAACCAAGTAGATTCATTGATGAAATAGATGCCAAATATTTGGATATGAGTTTGGCTTCGATGAAGAGCAAGGCTGTATACCAAAGAAATAGCAACGAAGAACAGTTTGTTAGCGCGAATAAACCTACCTCGAACAAATCAATATTCACCACACCAAAGGTGACAGCTCCGCTCCCACCCGAAGATCCCAATTTTGTGGCTGGCGATATTAGCCAGTTAAAAGTTGGCGACATGGTACAACACCAAAGATTTGGCAGAGGTGTTGTTGCAGAAATTGAAGGTGAAGGACAAAATCAAA
>CANFLS010000056.1 GCA_947447955.1 Flavobacteriales bacterium
CAGGGGTTGGCAAGTCACTTGGGTTATTGACAAGGATTTCCTCACCTTTAGTGGTGTAACAAATATAACTTACGTTAGGAACGGTAGTAATAACAACCATACCAAATTCACGTTCCAAACGTTCTTGAATAATTTCAAGATGTAACATGCCCAAGAAACCGCATCTAAATCCAAACCCTAAGGCTGCTGAACTTTCTGGTTCAAAAACAATACTTGCATCGTTTAGTTGCAATTTGCCCATTGCTTCACGAAGTTCTTCGAAATCTTCAGTTTCAACAGGGTAAATACCAGCAAATACCATTGGTTTTACATCTTCAAAACCATTAATGTGATCAATTGAAGGATTTTTAAAGTCGGTGATTGTGTCGCCCACTTTTACTTCTTTTGCATCTTTAATTCCTGAAATGATATATCCCACATCACCAGCTTTAATTTCTGGCTTTGGCAATAATTCTAATTTTAGTACGCCCACTTCATCGGCGAGATAATCCATTCCAGTATTCATGAATTTTACATGCTGACCTTTATGCATAACGCCATCCATTACTCTGTAATAGGCAATAATTCCTCTAAAGGGATTAAAAACAGAATCAAAGATTAATGCTTTTAGTGGTTTGTTTACATCTCCTTTTGGAGCTGGAACACGTTCAATAATGGCTCTAAGAATGTCATATACCCCAGCACCTGTTTTACCAGAAGCGGAAAGTATTGTATCTCGGTCGCAACCTATCAAATCAACGATTTCATCCTTAACTTCTTCAGGCATAGCCCCAGGTAAGTCAATCTTATTTAAAACTGGAATGATGGTTAAATCGTGTTCCATTGCCATGAATAAATTTGAAATTGTTTGTGCTTCAATACCTTGAGAAGCATCTACAATTAACAAAGCGCCTTCACAAGCGGCAATAGAACGACTCACTTCGTACGAAAAATCTACGTGACCCGGAGTGTCAATGAGGTTTAAGCAATATAATTGACCATCTAGCTCATAATTCATTTGAATGGCATGACTTTTAATGGTAATTCCTCGCTCTCTTTCAATGTCCATGTCGTCAAGCAACTGTGCTTGCATGTGACGTTTGTCGATCGTTTTGGTGTATTCTAATAAACGGTCGGCCAAGGTACTTTTGCCATGGTCAATGTGGGCGATGATACAAAAATTGCGTATATGTTGCATAAAAAACTTGCAAATATACTGATTTTCGGGGCAATAGGGTTAATGTGAGGGGCTGTAAAGTTGCAAAAAAGCAATTTAATTGCTGTTGTAACGGTTGTTTTTTTGTTGACGGCGAAATTTTCCAATTACGCGCACCAACAAAAGGGTATCAAAAATAGCCTTTTTCAAAATTGCCCAAGAAGCACCTTTGCTCTGACCAAACATTCTAGGTAAATATTTAGATTCAATTTCGATAATCTTACGTCCTAAGAAAAACAATTTTGCAGAAATTTCAGATTCTACCAACGAACTTCTAATTTCTAAGTTCAATTGTTCCAGATCCTGCTTTTTGTAAATCTTAACCCAATTCACGTCCTTCAATTTAAGCCCTAGAAATACAGCGTTTATTTTCTTATTAATGAGGGTTAAAATGTTTCTGAACAATGAATAAGTGGTGTTTTCAATGCGGTAAAAAGAAACGTAGTATCCTTGTTGAAATGTAGGTACCAAGAACAATTCTTCGTAATCAAATTGTCCGTCTCCAGGTGTGTAAACCACATTTTCATTTTGGGCACTCGAATAAAAAGTATGGAGAGCCTCTCCAATGCCTTTGTTTTCTTCATGTGCAATGAGTTTGGCTTCTGGAATATTTGCAATGGTTTTGGCAATGACTTCCTTTGATTTGTCGGAACTGCCATCGTCTATAATCAATATTTCATAGGGTTGTTGAAGTTTTTCCAATACAGCATGTGCTTTTTTAATGGTGGTTTCAATGTTTTCTTCCTCATTGTAGCACAATATTCCGAGAGACCAGCTGTTTGTATTCATCTTCAAAGGATTCAAAGTTATTGAACTTATTTTAGACTAAGAAAAAATCTTTGGTAAAATTCTGTTTGCAAATAATTCTGCAGGTTGTAATATTGTAATTATGGAAATTTTAAACAAAGAAACCCCTTATCATTGCTTGAAAAATGTATCAGTAGGTCCGAATACCAAGATTTTTCAATTTGTAAATGCTTACAACTGCGAAATTGGCGACGAAACCAAAGTGGGTGCATTTGTTGAAATTCAAGGCGGTGTTAAAATTGGAAATAGATGTAAAATTTCTAGCCATAGTTTTATTTGTGAGGGAGTAGAAATTGAAGACGGTGTTTTTGTGGGACATTCTGTTACCTTTATCAATGACCGCTTTCCTAAAGCTGTTACCGAAACAGGTGAACTCAAAACCGCCGATGATTGGATCATGGAAAAAACCCTCATAAAAAAAGGTGCCTCTATTGGATCTGGTTCTACCATCATGAGTAACATCATAATTGGCGAAAATGCCATTGTGGGTGCAGGTTCTGTTGTAACAAAAGATGTTCCCGCAGGCGCAACAGTCATTGGTAATCCTGCTAGGATTTACGTTAAAAAGTAATTAGCCCGGAAAAACTGTCCAACATTTGATCACTTCTCCATTAAACTGATAATGGACATTCATTGGTGTTGGAATTCCCAATAAGAAATTTGCATTAATGAATCCTTCTGAGCCGATTTCAAAGGGTAAGATCTGCATGTGTTTTTGAAAATCAACTTCCTTTTTGCCATAAGCCTTATAAATGGCTTCCTTGGCGCTCCAAATGGCTAATAAATAGGGTGTTTCGTTTTCGATAGGAATAAAATCAAACTCATCTTCTCTGCAAAATTTGTGTTTAATTTTAGAGAGTTGCGGTCTTAAATATTCAATGTCGACACCTATTTTGAACGATTCATGTTCCCCCCAAAAAATGAGATTTTTTGCATGGCTGTAATTCATGTGCAGCATTTGGGGTTCCAAAAAGGGCTTCCCAAATTCATCTTTTTGCAATGTTGAATTTGGATGTAACAACTGAATTACTTGATGAATGGATGCTTTTTCAAGTTCTCTTGCATTGCTTTTTATGGTGTTTTCTGCGTAGATTTGAGAACTTTCTAATTGCATTTCCCATAAATATAGAGATGCCCCAGAAATGCACTGCCAATTTTGAATAAACGCCATGCCTACAAAGTTACAAGTTTCTTTGGTACAGAATTACAACGGACATAAACAATCGGTTTATTGCCTGTGTAATGACCAAAACGGTGGTTTTTTTTCAGGGGGATCAGATGGGTACGTTATTCATTGGCAACCAGGAAATTCAAATGAAGGTTTCCTTTTTGCCACCGTTCCTGAGGCCATTTACTGCATGGCCCTTATTCCGAATTTAGACATGGTATTGGTTGGTGGACAATCTGGAACTTTGTATTATTTAAAGCGGGGCAATGCGCCAATCATGCAAAAATTGCACACCAAAGGAATTTTTGGTATCCATGTAATTTCTGAGGACATTATACTTACAGTAGGTGGCGATGGTATTTTAAATGTATCAGATTGGTATACCCGAATTCATAAATCAGTGCAGCTTTCTGCGCAAAGTTTAAGGGCCATTCATCATGCCAATCAAGCGTTTTACATTGCCAGTTCAGATGGTAATATTTATATATTGAATGCCGATTTCGAATTGAATGAAACCCGCAAGGCTCATGGCAATAGCATTTTTGCATTGGAAACTGCAAATAACCATTTGATTTCTGCCGGTAGAGATGCAAAATTAAAAGTTTGGAATTCGCTAAGTGAAAATACACACGCCATTGATGCTCATTGGTTTACAATTCATGCTATCAAGGTAAATAAAGCCCAATCTTTTATTGCAACTACGAGTATGGATAAAACAATTCGTCTATGGAATGCCCATAATTTTACTTTGCTTAAAGTAATTGACAATGTGAAATTTGAGGGACATAAAAGCTCAGTAAATGGTTGTGTGTGGTTAAGTGATTCTATGTTTGTAACTTGCAGTGACGACAGGAGTATAAAGTGTTGGCAAATAAATATACCCCCAAAGATATAGTTTCAACTTTGCTTTGTAATTTTGCCGCTGAATGAGAATCTTATTGCTATTATTGGTGTCATTTTTTGTGGTTGACAAAGCCCAAGGAGTTGCATCATTGCCTGATTCAATTGCCACAGATACATCAAAATTCACTACTCCAACAGACAACCATCATTGCTACCGATACATTTTCATGCAATCGGGTATCAGTTTGCCTGCAAAAACCCTTTATTACCACAATTTTAATTTTTTAATGAATGATTTCCAATACGGAATCACCAATAACCTCAATATTTCAGCAGGTGTAGTTTTGCCGCTTTATTTTTATGCATCACCGAAATATTCTGTGGATGTAGAAAATAATCAGCGTTTGATGATTGGCGACATTGCCATTACCAGTATGTTTTTAAAAGATCCGCACAAAGCAAAAATGAACATTTTGTATGCGGGTTATTCATTTGGTGATGATTTTGATCATTTTACCGTTTGTATGGGTTATTTTACTGCAAATTTCACTCCTGATGCTTCACTCATGTATAATATTGGGGGAAGCAAAAAATTGACACCCACTGTTTATTTAATAGGAGAACTTTGGTTCAATACGGGTTCACAGAAAATAGCAAATGTATCACAATGGGTATTAGATGAAAACGGAAACAAAATACTTGAAGATCCGTCAAATCCATTAGCTTCTCCTTATAAGACTACTTCAATCAATAAAGTAGTCAACAGAACAACGCTATTTGCAAATTTACAATTGAGGTTAATTAGCAATAAAAATGACACCAAGAGTTGGTCGTTTGGTTTGGCCTATTATTCTAATTTTGGAGGTGAATACGATAGGCAAAATAGCGATGGAACTGCAGAACATTTAACCAATTATTTTAGTTTTCCAGTACCCAGTATCAGCTTTACCCAAAAAATTGGCAAAGTAGAACCTAAGCTGCGTTTTTAAGTCTGTATTAATTTTACTTTTAAAAATCTTATATTTGCCCCATGATTTTATCTGATTCACGTATACTTGAAGAAATGGAGAAAGGAACAATTGTTGTAACTCCATATAACAGAAATTGTTTGGGTAGCAACAGTTATGATGTGCATTTGGGTAAATATCTTGCATTATACACTGCTACGGAATTAGATGCAAAAAAGCACAATACCATTGAGCATTTTGAAATTCCTGAAGAGGGAATTCTTTTGATGCCAGATAAGTTTTATTTGGGAGTTACTGAAGAATATACCGAAAGTCACGCGCACATTCCTTTCTTAGAAGGGAAGAGCAGCACGGGTCGTTTGGGAATTGATATTCATGCTACAGCAGGTAAAGGCGATGTTGGATTCTGCGGAAACTGGACCTTAGAAATTTCAGTAAAAATGCCAGTTAGGGTATATGCTGGAATGCCAATTGGTCAATTGATTTATTTCCCTGCTGATGGTGAAATATTGGTTCCATACAACGCAAAGAAAAATGCAAAATACAGTGGCCAACCAAACCGCCCTGTTGAAAGCATGATGTGGAAGAATCAGTTCTAAACGAATACAAATAAAAATCCCCCTCCTAAAGGAGAGGGATAAACCAAATTTAATAGCATATGAAAAGTTTCAAAATCGCTATTCGGTTACAAAATTCGATAATTTTTGATTCCTGAAACTAAAATTTCGGTTAACCTTATAGATTTATCGTTAATCCTATATTTTTCGTTTCATTCCTTGGCTTTCAATAATTGATTCCTCTAATTTCTCAAGGATATTGAAAACCGCAGGACAAATTTCTGCATTTTTAGCTCCCAAATGCAAGTAAGTATGCATTTTTCGATGATTTGTATGTGGGTAATCTCTACACGCTTTTGGACGATCGTTGTATACGTGGCAGTAATTGTCGTTTCCTAAGAACGGACAAGGTGCTGATTTTAATGCATAAATACCATCGGTATCCATAAACAAATACTTTTCAATAAAAGCACCTGGTTTCATTTTAAGTGCAATACTCAAACGCTCAATGTCTTTGTCAAAAAACATAGGACTCGTTGTTTTGCAGCAATTGCCACAATCGAGGCAATCTATTTTTTTAAAAGCTTCGTCATGGTACTTTCCGAAAATTTCATCTAAATCTTTAGGTGGCTTCGCTTTGAGTTTCAAAAGCATCGCCTTCAATGGTTTACCCCATTGTTTTACGCGTAATGGCAATTCAGAAGGGGAGAGTAACATATTAATATTGGTCGTATTTGTCTAATAATTTCAAGAAAACTGCAAAGTCTTTTGGATAATCAGTTTCAACTTTCACACGACTGCCGTCGAGATCGTTGAATTCTAAGCTTTTGGCATGTAAGGCAAATCGGGTAATCAAATCGGTATCTTCCCCAGAAATCTTCCTTTTGATGATACTCAATTTCGGAATGATACTTTTATACAATGTATCACCTGCAATTTTGGCGTTTTGCGAAGCCAAATGCACCCTGATTTGGTGAAGGCGGCCTGTTTTAGGTTCACACTCCAACAAAGTATAGTGTTTAAATAATTTTATTGTTTGGAAACGGGTTTGTGCGGGTTTACCATTTATTTTGTCAATTCTTATTTTACCAATTTGTTCAGTATTGATAGGCAAATCAACCCATAAGTCTTCAAAAACAACCCTGCCATCGGCAATGGCATGGTATTTTTTTTGCACCGTGCGGTGTTCAAATTGAAGGGTCAAATGTTTAAAAGCTTCTAGGTTCTTTGCAATGAGCAATGCCCCGGAAGTTTCACGGTCAATTCGATGACATAAAATTGCATCAGGCCAAAAACGGCGGCTCCAATCCATCACCGATTCAGCGGTAAATTTACCTCTTTCTGGCAAAGATGGAACAAAAGGTGGCTTGTTAATTACCAACCATTCATCTGTTTCCTTTACAATGGTAATTGTATGTTTCTGGCTCATTCGTTTCTAAGGCTTAATCGAATTCTGGTTAGTACCATTTTGGTTTGTTGAGGGAAATCCCCATCCATCATCCATTTATAGTAACTAGGTTCGTTTTTCAGAATTTCTTTTACTGATTTACCTCTGTGTTTCCCAAAGTTAAATACCGTTTCGCCTTTGTTATCAATAATTAAGCGACCAGCAAGATCGGCCAAATTGCTTTGCCCACTCATTTTATGAAGTCCTTCAATATCATGAGGGATATCGTCATAGCGCTCAATCTGTGCTTTAAGCACTTGCCAAGTTGCAACAGTGTCTGCTTCGGCAGAATGTGCATTTTCAAGGTCTTGTTCGCAGTAGAATTTTAGGGCTGCTTTTAAATTACGGGGCTCCTTAAAATGGTAAATTCTTTGAGCGTCAATAAATTTGCGTTTTTCAATATCAAAATCAATCCCTGCACGGTAGAATTCTTCTACTAGCAAAGGAAAATCAAATTTGTTGGAATTAAATCCACCAAAATCACAATCTTTTAAAAAGGTATTTATTTCCGGGGCAAGCGTTTTGAATATGGGTTTATCGGCAATATCTGCATCGTAAATTCCATGCACTTCGCTGGCTCCGGCAGGAATTGGCATCTCAGGGTTCACGCGGTAGGTGCGAATTTCTTCTTGCCCATCGGGATTAACCTTTAGCATGCAAATTTCAACAATTCTATCTGCGGTAACACTAATACCAGTAGTTTCCAAATCGAAGACCACCAAGGGGCGTTTTAATTGAAGTTTCATTCTTTGTTTTTTAATAAATCTGGTCGCAAATTTTCAGTTCTTTCAATAGATTGTTCGAAGCGCCATTCGTCAATTAATTTGTGATTTCCACTCAAAAGCACACTCGGAACTTTTAGGTCTTGGAATGTTTCTGGGCGGGTATATAAAGGTGGGGCAAGTAAATTGTCTTGAAACGAATCTGACAATGCAGATTCTTCATTTCCAATTACGCCAGGTATGAGTCGCACAATTGCATCTACAATTGCGCAAGCTGCAATTTCACCTCCGCTGAGCACAAAATCGCCCAGGGAAATTTCTTTGGTAACATAAATGTCGCGAATACGCTGGTCAATGCCTTTGTAATGTCCGCAAATAAAAATCAGATTATCAACCAAAGAAAGGCTATTGGCCATTTTTTGATCAAAAGTTACACCATCGGGGGTGAGGTATATAATTTCGTTGTAGTGGGTGTCTTTTTTGAGGGACTCAATGCATTGTGCAAGGGGTTCAGGCATAAGGACCATACCTGCGCCACCACCAAACGGACTGTCGTCTATTTGTTGGTATTTGCCGGTTCCATAATCGTGTAGGTTATGGAAATTGATTTCCACGAGTCCTTTGTTCACAGCTCTCTTTGGGATGCTATTGGTAAGTGGGCTAATGAGTAAATCTGGTACAGCTGAAATGATATCAATCTTCATATTCTTCTGGATTTATAAGTCCTTCAGGAAGTGTCATTTTCAAAGTTCGTAAATCTTCGTTTAAATTGGTAATCCAATCTTCAATTAAAGGGATTAAAATTTCGCGATTTTCGCCAATAACAACGAGCATTGGATGTCCAGGATATTCTTCAATTGCTTTAATATCGCCAATCAGGTGATCGAATTGGTCATAGAGCACAAATCCTTCTAATCCATTTGGGGTAGGAGATTCGTGGTCAATATCGAATGCAATTGCAATTTCTTTTCCAACAAGTTCTAAGGCTTGTGTTTCAGAATCTACAAATTGTAGTTTCACAATTTGTTTTGTGATGTTGAGGGATTCAATAAGAAAGGGGACACCTTTTTGGTCGATTATGACAAAAAGGTAATCCCCTTCATAGATTTCATCGTAGAACGATGAAATGATTGAAATATTTAAATTGCCTTTAAACCCGTGTTTGGAAACGATTTTCCCAACGATTGTGGTTTTGGGAGGCAACATCATACCGTGAATTATTCAGCGGCGGTTTCTTCGCTTGTAGCTTCTTCAGAAGAAGTTTCTTCGCTAGTTTCAGCAGATTCAGCAACCGCTTCTGCAGTTTCAGCAACTACTTCAGGAGCTTCTGCAACTACTTCTGTAGTTTCAGCAACTTCTTCTGCAGGTTCTGCTACTTCTTCAGCAACTTCTTCTACTACTGTGTTTTTCGCTACAATTTTCGCAGCGATGCTTTCTTTACGTTTGGTTTCTGCTTTCATCGCATCCGCTTTGTTCTGAGCAGCAGTGTTTGCCAATCCAGATTTTTTAGCTTCAACTTTCGCATCTTTCTCACTCATCCAAGCTGCAAATTTCTTGTCAGCATCTTCTTGAGTAATTGCACCTTTGTTTACACCAACTTGTAAGTGTTTCTTGTAAGCGGCACCTTTGTACGAAAGAATCGCACGGGCGGTGTCAGTTGGTTGAGCTCCATTCAAAAGCCATTGAGCGGCTTTGTTAACGTCTAGGTCGATGGTTGCAGGATTGGTGATGGGGTTGTACGTACCGATTTTTTCGATAAAACGGCCATCCCTCGGAGCACGTGAGTCCGCCACCACAATGTGATAGAAAGCACGTTTTTTTCTTCCGTGTCTTTGCAATCTAATCTTTGTTGCCATAGTTTTTTTGTTTTAAATATCTTTAGTTAAATTCCCATTTCTCCAAAATGGGAGTGCAAAGATAGTGAATTATTTAATAAATAACAATGAATTATAAAATTCGCATCTTAGCAAATTTCAATACCAAAACCTTGGTGCCAATATTGTCAAAATTCACCTTGGCCTTTTGATTTTGTCC
>CANFLS010000057.1 GCA_947447955.1 Flavobacteriales bacterium
AGTTTTGGGTTCAATGTAAAATCCCTTCAAGCGAAACAAATTCTCACGAATAACGGTGTATTGTTGAATGGTTAAATCGGAATAAAAAATTGCTGATCGATTAAAAGCGTTGTTTTTTTGGCGTTTTTTTGATTTTAGTAGAGCGTCACTAATTCTCTTTCTAAATTCTGCGGTATCAATGTTTAAGACTTGGCATAAAAACGCGGGATTGGTGTTTTTAACCTCTTTTGGGAATACCAAAAGGTCATACATGGCAGAGTTACTCACTATTACTTTCCCGAATCGGTCGTAAAGAATACTTCTGGCGGGGTAAAGGGTAATTTTATTTAAGGCATTATTGATGGCTTTTTGCTCGTAGTGGTCGTCCATCAACTGGAGGGAACCCACTTTATAGATAAAAGCCGATAAAATAACTAGGAAAATAATAACGAAGACTTTCGAGCGGTCTTTGTTTAAGTCTTGCATCGTGTTTTAGCTTTTGATTATTGATTTGAACAATAAAATTAATAAAAACGAACCAATAGCACTAATAACCGTAGAAAGTAACATTCTAAAGAAGCTCACTAATTCAAAATAATCCAACATGAAAAATGTTAAGTGATGAATTGCAATGATAGATAAAGCGTAATATGCAAAAAATAGCCAACCTTTGGTGTTTACCGTAACATAAGTTTCTCCTTGTAATTTTAGTGAATCATAATCTATAAATCGTTGATCGATAAAGTTTTTAGCATACAAGACTACAACAATACTTGCGGCGTGGATTCCAAAATTACCTGCAAGGATATCGATGAATAATCCGAAGAAAAATCCACCCACCAAAATACCGTATTTGTTTATGTTGATAGGGGTAATGAAAAACAAAAGGAGGTATGGCATTGGTCGCAACCAAACACCCATATCAACCTGTTGAATGATAAATGCTTGTAAGAAAGCCAACACTGCCGCAATCAGGAATAATCTTAAAAAAGCGATCATTTTACTTCATCGATTATAGGGTTAGACAGAGAATCAATTTCTAAGTGGTAATTGTTTTTAATGCAATACACGGTTTGCAATCTACTGAAATCTGTTGACAGCTTAATCGTAATTTGATGGAAATTAGAATTGTTTTTTTGCGATACTTCTTTGATAGTTCCAATTGGAATATTTGGAGGAAAAATAGAGGAGTAGTTACTGGTAACCACTTCCATTCCCTTTTTTAAAACTTCTGTTCTATTCACTTCCTTTAAATCTGCCACGGTATAATCCATTCCGCTCCATCCAATTACACCTTGACGCAATTCGATTTTAGGGATGTAGGGGGTGATTTCGAATTTGCTATTTAAAACAGACATACCGCGTGAAAAGTTCTCTGCAGTGTTAATAATTACACCTACAACTCCCGTTGGAGAAATTACCGCCATTCCCTCTAAAATACCTTGATTTTTACCTTGGTCAATAATGAAATAATTGTTTCTGCTATTTACCGTGTTTTTTACAATATTTGCCCTAATGTAAGTGTAGGCTACTTTATAGTTATTTAACGATTTAGAAATTGAATCGAAGTAGGTAGTATCTTTAAAAGTGTTGACAGCGATTTTGTTGATGTCTAATTGACTTCTTAATCGCAAGTTTTCTTGTCGCAAGCCTTCATTTTCGTTTTTCAGATTCAAATAGGATGAAACGTTGTTTCTCCATTGGTCAATGGTTCTGAAAAAGGAAATACTGGAGTTATAGTAATAACTATGCTGATAAATTTGAAAACGCATTATTTGATTCACGGCAAAACCGAACAAAAAGAATGCAAGCAAAGGGTAGGAGTTTCTCTTAAGCCATTGCAGAACAATAAACATACGTTACTGTATTAAGCTGTCATTAAGAACTTGAATTTGCCAATATTTTTCAAAGCAGTACCAGTTCCGCGAACAACAGCACGCAAAGGATCTTCAGCAATACTCACTTTTAATTTTGTTTTGGCAGCAATTCTTTTATCCAAACCTCTTAATAATGCACCACCGCCAGTTAGCCAAATACCATTTGTTAAAATATCAGCACTTAATTCTGGTGGAGCTTGTTCAAGCGCTCTAAGAATCGCTTCTTCAACCTTCATGATGCTCTTGTCTAAAGAACGGGCTATTTCATTATAAGATACATGGATAGACTTTGGAATACCTGTCATCAAATCACGGCCAAATACGGCGTAATCTTCTGGTGGATTTTCCAACTCTTGCAATGCACTACCAATATTGATTTTAATTTTTTCTGCAGTTCTTTCGCCAATAAGCAAGTTGTGCTCTCTTCTCATGTATTCAACAATGTCTAAGTTGAATTCATCTCCAGCAACACGGATACTTTCGTCGCAAACAATACCACCAAGTGCAATAATTGCAATTTCGGTAGTACCACCTCCAATATCAATAATCATATTTCCAGAAGGTTGCGTTACATCAATTCCAATACCTACGGCCGCCGCCATTGGTTCGTGAATCAGATAAACTTCTTTTGCACCGCTTCTTTCTGCACTGTCTTTTACTGCACGTTTTTCAACTTCAGTGATTCCAGATGGAATACAAATAACCATTTTTAATTGGGGACTGATCCAATGTTGGCGTTGATTCATCATTTTGATCATTCCGCGAATCATGTGCTCAGCAGCTTGAAAATCGGCAATTACCCCATCTTTCAATGGACGTATTGTGCGAATCCCTTCATTTTCTTTACCAAACATTTGCATTGCATCTCTACCAATGGCAATTACATTGCCTGTATTGCGCTCAATTGCAATGATAGAAGGCTCGTCAACAACGACCTTATCCTTGTGAATAATTAAGGTATTGGCCGTCCCTAAATCGATGGCTAATTCTTGTGTCAGAAAACTAAAGATTCCCATTAAAAATTTGTTTATTATACTAAATAATTACAAAAGTACAGCAATATTTATGAATGATGTATTTTTTTTAAAAATTCTTTCCAAAACCAATATGCAAAATGGGTTTTTGCCACAAATTTTCTTTGTAACCATACCCATATTCTAGCCGAACATCATATCCAAATATTTCTACATTTAATCCATAACCCAATCCTATCAAATAGGGATTTCGGGCTGCGGTTACCGATATTTGGTAATTCGGATTAGTGAAAATGTAGGTATTGAAAGGATTGTTAGATTCTTGTGGTGTTTTTCCAATAAAAGCGGTACCCATATCACAAAATGCAACCAAAGTTAACGTTTTGAAAAATCTTGATTCAATTACGCCAATGGGTAATAATTGAACTGGGCATATTGTAAATTCTGTTTGGCTACAAATACTGCTGCTGCCAATTCTATCTCCTGCATAAAATCCACGAACATTTCCAGCACTTTGGATTTGAAGGAAATCATTTCTATTAATTAGACCAATTTGACTGGCATTGAATTGGTTTTCATTGATCCAGCCCCTGCTTCCCCCAAGAAAATTTAAAACATACGATTCACCCAAGGCATATTTTGCATTTAATACACTTCGGAGTTTGAAATATTTTGAACCATACTCAGCCAATCCATTCAATTTCAAACAACTGCTATTCTTAATTTCGTTGTTATAAATTGTGATTTGAGGGACATAAGTAGCGCTCGTTTGAAAGTTGAAATTAGAATTCCTATGTAAAATTTGCTTGCTATCTATGTTGGCGCAAAATTCCAAACCTGTAAAATGTTGGTTTTTGTTTTGGAATTCAGACAACCCAGGGCTGCTATTTAAATAGATGATTTGCTGAAATTGATATGTACCACTCGCCGATAAAGCAATAAAAGGATATTTTTTGGTAATTTTTTGCTGTATTAAAAAAGTTCTATTCCTATTTGACGATAAATTGTTCTCGGTATTAAATTCCCGTAATCTGTATTCAAATTGTGTATTATATTCGAGGTTGGAGTTTATTAAATAATTATGTGCAAATGCAAATCCAATCCTGCGTCGATTTGGATTGCTAAACGCAGTAAAATCAATCATGTGTTTGTTGTTAGAACTTGCCAATTTTCCATTGAAAAATAAGGTGTAAAAGGAATTAAATTGAGATTTAATAGGAACATCAATGCTATAAGGCAAATTCATTTCTTGATTGCTCAAAACGAAATTGGCTTTGCTTGCGTAAAACCAATTTTCATAAGGCAATTGAATGGGGTCTTTGATGTTCTCAATAATTGAATAATGTTTGCGTTTTTTATTCAGTGAAATTTTAAAGTTGCTCAAAAAATAACCAGATGCAGTATCCGATAATGTTGATTTGGTCTCAATTTTCTTTGATTTTAATGTGTCAAAGGAATAAGATTTTGGCCTAAAAGTATCTGAAAGCACAAATTCCTCGCCAACGCCCAATTCATTTATGTAAAACTTTTTATCTGAGTAAAAACAATCTAAAATAGATGATTTGCCATTGGATAATGTTTGATGGTAAAACAATCCTTTGGTGTCTAAAGCCTTTACCACATTGTTTTCAAGGAAAATTAAACTTTGTTTAGACTCACAACTTCTAATAAAACTCAGTCTTACGTTGTTTTCACTGATTAAATTCTCCAAGACTACTGGAAAGTTTGTTTCTTTATCCATATACAACGTTGTTGAAATACCATTTGAAAGTTTGTTGATTTTAGATACTTGAATTTCAGAAATCCCGTTTGCCAAAATACTAGAATATATCAACGCGTCTTGGCCATTATAAACAAAATCGATAATCTTTTCATTTGAATTGCCAATCAATCTTTTTTCAAGCGTTTTGCCCGATAAATTCATCAAATAACTATGTCCATCCACTTCATAAATGGTGTAAAAGCTATCTCTAAACATTTTTAAATCATGGAAATATCCTGTCTTACCTAAAGAAATTATTTTGTTATTCAATTTGAAAAACCAATGATCATTTTCGAAATAAACGAGGGCATGAACCTGATTATTTTGAAAGATTGATGTTGAATTAAAGCGCAAAGAAGGGTAGATACCCACAAAATTATTTTGGTATACAGTTTGATACTTATCTAACTGTTTGAATACAATTCTCTGATATAACGGAAAATCGATTTTCAATAGGGCTTGTGCTTCAAGATTCTCGGTTTGAACTGCAGTCACAATTCCACCGTTGTATTGAGATTTACTTATTTCATGATCGAAATTAATTTTTCGTTTCGATTTAAAATTTTCAATTTCTAATTTCCTTTCATACAACCAATCGCCAAAGCTGATTCCAAATTGGAATCCAAATGAATTCTCAAAACTATTGGCAGATTTTATCAGATTCCAAAACGCACTGTTAAACGATTTCCCTTTTTCTTTTTCAAATAGATACCATAAAACTGTTCCAAAAATATGCTGCTCAGCCTGTGGAATATTGTTGATATTGTTGAATTTTCCTTGGTTGTTATACATTTCAAATTTCTGAAAATCATTCAAATGAATGCCATTGGCAAAATAATTGACAAATCCATACAACAGCCAATCGGGAACACGTTCGGCATAGGAATTGTCGGATTTTTCTTTAAGCGTCAACCCAAATAAATATTCATCAATAAACTGTTTGGCAATGCCATACCTTAATTGAACTTTCAAATCCAATAAATTCCCTACAAAAAATACTGGAAAATAAATGGCATTTACATGTTCGGCATTTAGCGTTTGCTCGAAATTCCCAGTGAAATGATTTTTTTGATAGTTTTGATATTCACCCAACTCGTTAAAAATAACTAGGTGCACTTTATCTGTCATTTTATACAGCAAGTTCTTTTCCAATTCTAATACCGTTGAATGAGCAATCTTTAAGATACTGTCCATTTTACTTTTGTATTCTATTGAATTATAGTCAATACCCTTACTTGTAATAATTTCAATTTGTCCTTGTGATATGGCTTTGGCATTGTAAGGAATGATCTGCCCAATAGCAATATCCATAGAGAATAAAGTTCCCAACATGAATATAATTCCTTTTAATATGGACTTCCACTTGAACATAAATGACTATGCTCAAAAATAGTACTATAATTTGGCATTTGAAATATTTGAAGTGTAATTAAAGGTGTGAATACTTAAAAAACGAAATTCGAAAGTTTGTTTGTAATTTTGTAACAAATTATATGTCTATGGAAAATTCACAATATTATATCGACTTAGAAGATCAATTCGGCGCCCATAACTATCATCCAATTCCTGTTGTTATTGAAAAAGGAGAAGGCATTTTTGTATGGGATGTAGAAGGAAAACAATATTTTGATTTTTTATCGGCGTATTCTGCTGTAAACCAAGGACATTGTCATCCTTCAATAATCAAAGCGTTGAATGACCAATCTCAGAAGTTAACACTAACAAGCCGCGCATTTCACAACAATATATTAGGAGAGTACGAAAAATACATAACCAAGTTGTTTGGGTATGATAGGGTATTGCCGATGAATACCGGAGTTGAAGGTGGTGAAACGGCCATCAAGCTTGCACGTAAGTGGGCATATGAAGTAAAAGGCATTGCAGAAAATCAAGCTGAGATAGTTTTTGCTGAGGGAAATTTTTGGGGTAGAACCATTGCCGCTATTAGTTCTAGTACAGATAGCGACAGTTACAATAATTTTGGTCCTTTTGTTCCAGGATTTTCAATAGTAGCCTACAATGATTTGGTTGCTTTGGAAGAAAAATTCCAAAATAAGAATGTCTGCGCATTTATGGTTGAACCTATTCAAGGTGAAGCGGGCGTGGTAGTTCCTGATAATGGATATTTAAAAGGAGTGAGGGACTTGTGTGATAAATACAATGTACTTTGGATTGCAGATGAAGTTCAAACTGGAATAGGCAGAACGGGTAAATTGTTTTGTTGCCAGCATGAAAATGTGAAGCCAGATTTATTGATATTGGGCAAAGCTTTGGGTGGTGGGGTACTTCCTGTAAGTTGTGTATTAGGAAACGACGAAGTGATGTTAACCCTAAAACCGGGCCAACATGGCAGCACTTTTGGAGGGAATCCTCTGGCTTGTGCCGTTGCTATGGCATCGTTAAAAGTGATTGAAGATGAGAAATTAATTGAAAATGCAACCAAAATGGGAGCGTTGTTCAGAGAAAGATTAGAAAATATGAATTTTCCTATTTTCGAATTGGTTCGTGGAAAAGGATTATTAAATGCAGTAGTTGTGAAGCCTTTTGGCAATGGAAAAACCGCCTATGATATCTGTATTGCGTTAAAAAACAACGGATTATTGGCAAAACAAACCCATACCCATATTATCAGATTCGCACCTCCGTTGGTAATTAATGAAGCCCAAATCAACGAAGCTTGCGATATTATTGAGAAAACAGTAAAAGAAATGTTGTAATAGTTTTTGGATTGTAAAAATATTTTTCCTATTTTTGCACTCCCTAAACGACGCTCGGGTGGCGGAATAGGTAGACGCGCAGGACTTAAAATCCTGTTGGCAGTAATGTCAGTACGGGTTCGATTCCCGTCCCGAGCACCATGCGGAAATCTCTTTTTCCGATATTAATTCCCCTAATAATTTTTGCATGTGGGAAGTCCTTGCCAAATGGCGCAAGGTATATATCAGACACCGATACTACTTTCTCTTCCGATATTCGTTCAATCTCTGCGAAAATCAATCTTGAACCGGGTAATGCTGAAAATTATTACCTGAGAGGAAATTCTTTTTACTTTTCCAATAAATTCAAAGATGCCATTGTTGATTTGAATACTGCAATTGCCATTTCTCCCAAAAATCCATTGTACCACTTGCGTATTGGCGAAAGTTACTTGTCGCTGGATTCTGCAAATTATGAAGGCGCGAACAAACACTTGAATGAAGCCATTCAATTAAATCCCAAATACGATGAAGCCATATTTTTATTGGCAAAATTGAATGTAGCGCGTCAACAATATGCCGAGGCTGAGAAGTTGTTAAATAGAATTATCGAAATGCCAGATTATAAAGAAAAGGTACTTGTTCTTAAATCTGTTGCTTTAAAAGAGCAAAAAGACACCATCAAAGCCATTCAAATGATTGATAAGGTTCTGGTGATTAATCCGAATAACTTTGATGCAACCATGCAAAAGGCCATGTTTATTTTAGACAAAGACCCCAACATGGCAATGAAGTATATTGACAAAGCAATTGTATTAAATGAATTTAGCGATGAAGCAATCTATACCAAGGGATTGTTGATGCAAAGAATGGGTAATTTTAAAGATGCAGTAAAACTTTACGAGAAAGTAAACAAAATAAACCCTTTCCATGTGTTAGCCTATTACAATAGAGCGGTGGTAGAGAATTTATTTGAAAACTACGATGATGTTATCAAATATTGCGATAAATGCACAGAATTGAATCCAATGTTCGACAAAGCTTACACCTTGAGAGGTTATGCAAAGATGTCGCAGCATAAAAACATAGATGCAATCGACAATTTCAATAAAGCTTTGAAATTGAATCCAAATTCATCAATAACCAAAGAGTACTTGAGTCAGATCAAATAAGATTTAGATTATAAACACCATAAAAAAAGGCCCGAATCTGGCCTTTTTTTATGCAGTATAGTTTAATATTTTTTAAATTTTATTTAGCTAAACTCAATCTCCAAGTGATTTCGTCACCTTGGTTGTTGATCCATCTTCTTCTTAACACCATGTTTGTGCCGCTGATTGTTTCAATTACCCAATCGTAATTCATGAAATTTACATTTTTACCAGCAGGATCTGACATATTCCATGCAGCATCCACTGGAGTAGAAGTAGGGTCGCACTTATTTGCACCTGGATTCCAATTGTAAGATGTAGCCGATGTAAATGTGTAAATATCATCTTTGTCGCAAGCAGTGTAAGTCTCTTGCACACCACTTTTTCCTGAACTATCTGTAAATGAAATACCTCTCCAAGGGTGCATTTGGAATATTTGTTGGTTATTTTTACCTGTGATGTCATTTGCGTCAGCAGTAGTGCTGTCTTTTCCGCATGAAGCAATAAATCCTACTGCCACTAGCGCCAATCCTAAAAATACTTTTCTCATATTGTTAATTTCAAATATATAGTATATTCAAAGTAAATTCAAAGTTTCTATAAAAAACTTGTACCATTTTTAAACTAAAATCTAATTTCCTTGCCTTAAGTCATTGATAACTTCAGCAGCCATTTGTAAGC
>CANFLS010000058.1 GCA_947447955.1 Flavobacteriales bacterium
CATTTTGAGTTTGAAAAAAAGTTAGTGTTTCGCATTGCGAAGATATGCCGTTCAAATTAAATGATAATTGGATATCTTTGAAACTACTTGCATAAATAACATGGAGTCTAAAAAAAATAAATATTCTGGAATTGGCATTGGAACTTGCTCTGCCTTGGGTGTTTTACTTGGCACAATCATTGGCAAAAACTCAGAGAATTTATCTCAAAATATTGCCTTAGGATTGGCAATTGGAGTTGCAATTGGTTCTATTATAGATTACCTGTTGTTTCGAAAGAATAGGGTTTAAAAAAAAGATTGAAAATTAAATATACAAAGAAAAAGCCTCACATGTGAGGCTTTTTCTTTGTATTCAGTATTGCAAAAGTTAAAATTGTTTGATTAATGAATAGTATTCAATGCTTTTACGCAATTGGAAAAATGGCAATTTTTCCATGTATGCCTTCGTTTCATCTTCATCAATGTTTTTGAAAATCAAAATGGCTCCGTTTCTGGCTTCGCGCAAAAACAAATGCTCTAAGATGCCTGCTTCTTTCCATTCAGCTACTATGCGTTGTTCTTCAACAAGGATTTCATTGAAATTGCTTGGAATATTGTCCATGTCTAAAGTGAGTATTACTTGAATTTGTTTCATGTTTTAAGAATTTTGATTATTCGCAAAAGTAGGTTGTAAAGTAAGTGGATACTACTTTTTAGTTCCCATAGCAACAAATAATTTACCACCTACCTTGTTTTCTTTTATTGGAAGATATTCTTGATAGAAATTTAGTGTTTTTAATTCCAAAGTTTGCCAAATTTTTCTATCTAGATCTGCTTTTGCAATTTTTTCTACCAACCAAGTATTGAAATCTCTTTTTTCGGCGTAAACATCTATAATAACAATTTTGCCATTCTCTTGAAGTAAATCAAGCATGTTGTTTAAGACAAGTTCCCAATTAGGTATAACAGATAACCCCAAACCACATATGATATTATCAAATTTCGTTTGTGTGCCTAAATGCTTTTCAATGAAATTAGGAGAGAGCAATTGTGCATCTTCTTGGAAAATAAAAATATCATTCCAGTTATTCTTATCAATGTTGTTTTTGCATTTTCTAAGCATTCCTTCAGAAAAATCGGTACCAAATATTTTTACTGAGGGCTGTGCATTTTTGATATGTTTAAAATTGGCGCCTGTGCCACAGGCAATATCTAAAATGTTCTGATGAGGTTTAAGTTCTAAGATTTCAATAGCTCTTTTTCTACTACTTAAATATAGTTTTTCCAGTGAATTGTCATAGAAATTTGCGAAAATATCATACCATTTCATGCTTTCTCAACTATTTTAATTTGCCTAACCAGGAAACTTAGTTATATCCATAAAGAATATTTCCCAAGTGTGTCCGTCAAAATCTTCAATGGATCTTTGAACCATAAATCCAAGATCGCGGAGTTCCGTTGGTTCAATGCCACCGGCATTTAAACCGCTTTCCATCATTGCATGCACTTCTTCAACTGAGCTCAAGGAAAGAGAATATAATCCTGCAATATTTGATTTGGTATCGGCAATGGGTTTGTTGGTGAAGTGCTTGAATTTATCATGGGTTAATATCATAAGGTAAATACTTTCGCTCCACACCATGCATTTTGCGGTGTCATCAGAAAATTGAGGATTCATTTCAAATCCCATAGCAGTATAGAAATCAGCAGATTTTTGTAAATCTTTAACTGCTAAGTTGATAAAAATTTGTTTGGTCATAAAGGTTCAAAGTTGAGGAAATTTCCCTCAAAATAAAAAATGAGAAGAAAAAAATCTTCAATTTATGCTATGCGTTTTAGATAAATGTTTCTTTGGGATTTGGTCCCCAATTGTTTTCACCTGGTTGACTGTTGGAGCAGAAAAGGATCAATAACCAAATTGCACCGACAATTGGAATTATGGGAAGAAATAATAAACATCCACTTTTTCCAATATCGTGCAGTCGTCTCACGGAAATGGCAAGACCAGGAATTATGGTTACTAGCGTATAAAGGAAAGAGGTTACTCCAATAGAGTAAAATAATATTGAAAATGAAAGTTTAAACGCTATGTCGATAATGAAAGTTATAATTTGCAATAGCAAATTGAAAAGACAAAAGTACCAGAACTCGCGGCTTGTTGATCTTCCATGGAAATTTGAAAAGTTTAGTAACGCTTTGATATAATATTTCATAGAATTCGGTAATTTATGTAGTTTCGATGAATATAAGTTTTATTATTTTCTTAACCAACCAAGAATTCTATTGTTGTCGATTTTCCAATGTTCATTTTTATTTTCCAAATCGTAGATTTCGCGTGAACTACTGAAGGGGCCTGGATTTTGTTGAATAATTTCAATTTGGTTATTGGTTACTTTTGAAACAATGGCAACGTGGCCAAATTTATTAAAGAGATATCCTTTAAAAATTAAAATATCATTTATTTGAGGTGTAGAAAAACTTGGATTTGAAAACTGAATTAAATTTCTCTTTTTATTGATTTTTCTATCTGCAATTTTAGGATCAAAAAAGTCTTTTGCATGTCCGTAACTGTCAGGCATTTTATGGTTGTAATATTCATAATAATAGCGTTTTACAAATTCAACACATTGGTATTTTAATCCTAAATTATAGCCATCTGCTGCAATGTTTCTGCCATATACATTTGAAACTCCGCCATTGTCAAAAACATAAACACCGTTTAAACTGTCAATTTTTTGCCCAACCGAAGTAGCAGATGCATGATTGAAGTTTGGTGAATAATTAAATCCAAGTATACACAAGAGTATCAATAAAATTCCTAAAATGGAGAGGACTATAGGTTTCATGAATTGTTGTATTGTCAAATGTTAATTCCAATGTAATTAATTATTTTCTTAACCAACCAAGTATGATCATTGCTAATCTATATATTCAGGAAAGCTAGTAGGGAAACTCCAGTTTTCATGGAAAATTAGAATGTTCTGTTTTTTCATCAGATCTAAAGCGAGTTCCTTCTCTAATAAAATAGGATAGGGGCAAAATTGCATTCGATAAAATCGCATGTTTGATCCGGATTCTAATAAAATTCCATTAAAAATAGATCGTAAAAGTAAAAAAATATCACCATCCGATTCTATTCTGATAAATCGTTTTTGATTGCCATATTCAATGATAAAACGATAGACCAAAAGTGATTCAGGTTCCTCACCATCAAAAGGGGTTACCGTTTGACTAAATTGAATGTCAAGGAAACCCGCAACTTTCAATTTTAGACTCAAATGCTCTTCGAAATATTTTTCAAAGTCAAAAGCAATGTAACTTTCGAAGTCCTCTTCGTCTTCATTTTGAACAGCTCTGATGGAATTTTCAAGGAGGGTTGTAATAATTAAATGGGCATCGCTTGTATAAATATCTTCATTATTCATACAATCATCTAAAAATGAAACAATATGGTCTGTCCATACCCCGTATTTTAACAAAAGTTCTATTCCCTCAATTAGCTGTTTTGAAGATAAATTCGCTTTTTTACGAAGCAACTTTAATTGCTTCAACTTTTCGTTGATTGCTTCTCTGTTTTCGGCTTTTAATTGTAGCGGACTTACTTTAAATGGAGTGTTATTGTCAACTGGTTCAAATTTAAACCATTCGGCATCTTTGAGTGACTCATATTCCATCTCAATTTGATCATCGTAACGAATCAATCGATCTTCAAACAACACTTTCTCAAACGGTTGCTTGTTGTTACCAGCAAAAACCGAAGCAATAATTTGATTGATTTTTATTTTGAGGGACATTGGAGGTTGAAAACGGGAAAATAATCAATTTTTCTTAATCGTTATTCAAATGTTTGCTTTTTCCAATCCAACCTAAGTGGGTGTGGTCAAAGTTATTCAGGTATTTGAGGCCATAACCGGCTACCCTGTCAAACGTAGAATGTGCGAGGAAAATCAGTGCCAATTTCATTGTGGTATCGTCTTTTAAGTAGCATCCAATTATGAATAAAACGGCCATTACCCCTTGGTGATGAAACACATTATAAGCAATTGCTCCTAGTTTTTTTGTAACTAAATACAAGGCAAATGAAATATCTGGTAAAAAGAACATTGCCAAATAGAATCCCCAACTTCCGGGATATAAATAAAAGTAGGCTGCGGTGAAAAGTATGAGCAAACCCAAGGATTCAAGTTTTAATATTGTTTTCATAGATTCATGTTTCGTTTCAAAATTAGGATAGGTTTAATTTTTTTTCATTCCTTTTAGTTGTTTTTTTATGATTCACAATTAGCAATATATGTAGGATTAAAATAATTGCCCAAAGAATGAGTCCGGGCATAGGGTAAATGTTAAGATCTGTTGTTGCGCCATCGCTATTGCTGATTACACCTCCGGTGTATATTTCTAACCAAAACGGGAAACCCAAGAGTAAACAGATATTGGTAATTAGGAATTTGACATTGTTGTGTTTGCGAAAACCATAGGTCAAAATGGTAACCAATAGAATACAAAATACTTGGAATTTGTAAGCGAAATTAATCCCCCCAAAAGAAGTGTCTTTACCAAGAATATAGCCACCTAAAATATAGATGTCTGGTACGTCTTTGCCATAATATTTAATGCCTATTGGGCCAATTTTTATATAAACAAAAGGTGTAACAATGGAAATCAACGCAAGTGCAATTATCCAATTGGTTGTTCTTTTTACAGTTGAACATGTTGAATTCTTAAGGTCTTTTTCCACAAACAGATAACGCTTTTAATAGGGATTTAATTCTCCCTTGATTAATTCTGTTAAAAGTTTTACATCACTATCAATTGTGCCTTTCATGTAGTTGTTGTAAATCTTTTTATTGTCGGGCGGATTCAGGTTAAGATGGTACCCTTTTTGAAATGCCAATAATCGAATAAATTCTCGCTGGGCTCTTCCATTTCCTTCTCTGAACGGATGAAGGAAGTTGATATTGTCTAGAATTTCTGCCAACTTTTCAGCGAGTTCAAACCTTTGTTCTGGGTTGATTTTTGCGAATTCCGTTACCAGAGAATCGATATAAATGAAACCTGTTTGAAAGCGCTCTCCCTCAAAAAAGGGTTTGCCGTCTTTGCTGATATTTACAGTTCTTACCTTTCCTGCCCATTCGTATACATCTTGGAAAAGTTGATGGTGGATTTCCAATAATGAACTTGAATCAATAATTTTTATTGGTTGGGAATATAATTCTTCGAGTCGTTTAGAAACCTTTAAACTTTCATATATCAGCAATACAGTTTCATCTTCAATGTTTGCTTTATTTCGCAATACGCCATTTTTTAGCGTATATTGATTTATCGGATCTAGATAACTATATCTATTTTTGGGAGTTGGCATACAACGCAGTCAAAAAACTTGATTCTGAAACTGCACCCGTTTTCCAATCAAAATACAATTGTACCAATTCTGTGGTAGGTTCAAATCCCTCAAACATATTGCTGCCAATGGCATTCGCGGTAGATTCCAAAGCAGAAAGAGATGGAAATTTAACGCCCATCAAAGTAAGGTTTTCTCGGTCTATCTCGATTTCGCGGTACATATTTAGTGAATCGTTTACTTCCGTTTTGGAAGTTTTTTGATTAATACGAAGTTACAAAAAATTAGCCATTCTGTTTCTCGCTTGAAATTAATTTATTCAGGCTGTAAATATGAAATAGCGCAATAAATAAATTGCTTATAATGACCGGGTTTGTTAATGTTCCAACCATAATAGGACTTAAAATTTTGTAAACGACTTGAACCGACAAAAGTGCCATGACAAATTTTGCATCAAATCTGTATAATAGCGCTGCAGAAAATACAAGTATGGTTAAATAAATAGAAAGCAGTATGGCTCGCGCTGGGGTTTCAATTCCAAATGATTCTACAACCCAATTGCTATTTAATAGTAACCCTGAACAGACAGGAATTAACACCAATATATTCAGCACAAGAGATAATTTCGGGAAAAGTAAATTTTTCTGATTCATAATTACATTGGCAAAAGTACTATTCCATGAAGAAGAATCAAATAGGGGTAATTCAACTTTGAGCAGAATTACGTCCTGAAAAAACTTAGCATAAGTTAATTTTTTTTCAGAATTTATTTGCCATTTTTGTAGCTACAAAAAACAATGAATAAAATACTCAAATTACTCATTCTTATATCTGCTTTATTTGTAAGCGTTTATGCAATATTTGTTTACGGGTTTCTTGAGCTTGGCATTGCGGTCCACCCAATGATGAAAGTAAGCTTTAAGGCCCATCCAATTGGCATTTACCTCCATGTTTTTTCGTCATTAATCGCCTTGGCTACAGGTCCTTTTCAGTTCAATGAAAAATTGAGGAACAACAAAATCCATTTACACCGACTCGTTGGAAAAATCTATTTAATATGTATTTTAATTGGAGGACTTTCTGGTTTTTATATGGCTTTATTTTCTTTCGGAGGGATGATTTCGCATTTGGGTTTTGGACTTTTGGCAGTTCTATGGATTTTTACAGGTTATAAAGCCTATTCTTCCATTATTCGCAAAATGGTTCAGGTTCATTATAATTGGATGGTTATAAACTATGCGCTTACTTTTGCAGCGGTTACATTAAGAATTGGCCTAGGACTTGGATTCGCAAGTGGAATTCCATTTGAAGTTTTTTACCCAAATTTGGCATGGCTATGTTGGATTCCTAATTTGATTGTAGCATTAATGATAGTTCGAAAGGGTGGGGATTAAATAATATCCGCTATTCTTACCAAACAGTTAACATCATTTTCGTTGATATACCATTCAATGCAATATCCATTTTGATCAATATTTTCTTGAGAAAGAAGTGTTTGAAATGCGATGCCAATACTCGGTAAATCTTTACGATAATTGCTGATTATCAAAGAATAGTAATTTCCTTTGGGAATAATTAATGATTCAAAATTGTATTTTTCAGCTTCGCCATTAAAGGTTTCCTCAGTGGCTGCTTTATATACAATACCGTTATTGTTTTCTGGTCTTGATATACCAAAGTATTTCCGTTCATAAGAAAATGGAACCTTGGCATGTAGTTGTTGATGTGCCGCCAAAATTCCTTCCGGATAAGATTCCGCCGTTACATAAAATACTTTTATGTCGTTTTCGAGTTTTATTATTTCCATCTAAGAAGTTTAAATTGGGTTCTCAAAATTAACGTAAATAGATATTTTAATTAGTTAGTTCTTTAGCAACCGCCCTTGTTTGGAATGCGGTGAAATATCATTTTACCGTCTTTTTCAATATAGTCGCCAGAAACAATAGGAAATGCATATTTTGGAGCATGCGACACATTGTGGCTTCTGATAATTAGTTTGTCATTTACTTTTAGATTTTTTAATTGCTCAATTTCCTGAGCATTCTCGCCATTTTTTTCTGCGTCGAAAGTCAAAATAAAATCGTCACCTTGAATTTTTACCATTATTCCTAAACCAAACCTTGACCCTTGAGGAAGAGAAAGTGAGGTTACCATGCCTTCCATGTTTTTAAATTCTTTGAGGGACATTCTTATTTTCGATTCACTGGTAAATACTTTTTTGCCAGCAGGAGATACTTTCCATTCATTATAAAATATACCAGCGGGAGTGGCTTCCCATTTTTTCATAATGGCTTTGCTTTCAGCAGCTGAAAGCGACTCTTGAATAGGCTTCGTATTGTTTGAATCAGTATTGCGATTTATCAATAAAATGCCACTTA
>CANFLS010000059.1 GCA_947447955.1 Flavobacteriales bacterium
CGAGTTTTGTTTCTAAAACCCTAGGCAATATAGAATTATCTGGAGAATGGTAATTGCTGTGATTGCCTTTAAATCCATATTTTTCAAAAAACACATGATTTAAAATGGCAATTTGATCAGCGGGATTTTGCACAGACGAAAGCATCACCCAAGCATCAATTTTAAATTGATTTAGTTGTTGACGGGCTAATTCAATTTTCAAACCTGGGTATTGAATCCTACTTGCCAAAACCCAGCCATCTAATGCTGAAGGATTGTCAGATTCCATCCAATCCATCACATCTTGAAACAATATTTGTTGTTGAATTTTCTTTACAATTTCTTCAATTTTAAAGTTCAACTCTGGAAATTCATTTTCTAACCAAATTTCTTCTAATTCAGTTATAGCAGCCTTTCCTTCCTCCAAGAATTTGCTTTCAACAATGTCTACTACTTCCTGATCCGTATCGTCAAGAAGTAGAATCATAGCGCGCAATTGATTCTTGGTTATCACCTATTATTTTTTCTTTGCAGTTGTTTTGGTAACCTTAGCTTTCGCTGTAGTTTTTGCTTTAGGCGCGGCAGTCTTGGCTTTAGGAGCAGCTTTTCCCTTAGCTGGAGCAGGTGCTTGATTTTTAATAATTTCAATCACTTGCTCATAAGTCATTTTATCCGGCTCAACATTTGCTGGGATTTTCACATTGTCTTTTCCAAACTTAATATAAGCACCATATCTACCATTTAAAACTTGGATATTGGAATCTTGATCGAATGACTTAATTACCTTACTAGCTTCAGTTTTTGCTTTTGCTTCACAAAGTTCAATAGCTCTTTCAAGTGAAATCGTATATGGATCATCGGCCTTTGCCAATGACACAAATAAATCCCCAAATTTGATGTATGGTCCAAATCTGCCTTTGTTCACCGATAAAATATTCCCATTGTAATTTCCGATGTCACGTGGCAATTGAGGGCGACTGTAATAATCATCCAAAAATGCAATTACATGATCATTTGAAAATTCTAAAATATTGGTATCACTTGGTAAGCTAATGAATTTGCCATCAAGTTTTATATATGGACCATAACGTCCTTTTCCAACCGAAACAGGTTGGTCCTTGTATATCATTTCTTGCTTAGCCAAACTAAACAATTTTAAAGCGTCTTCAAGGTTTATTTGCTCTAAGCTTTGGTTAGGCAGTAAACTTGCAAATAAAGGCGTTTCAGTGTCGTCTTTCGACCCTAATTGCACCAATGCACCATATCTACCCATTCTAACCAAAACATCGTATCCAGTTTCAGGATCTTTACCTAAAATTCTTTCACCTGTTGCCCTTTGCCCAGTTTCAGATGTTTTTGTTACACTTTCAGAAAAAGGACTGTAAAAATCGGAAATCATAGACTGCCATCCTTTTAATCCTTTGGCAATTTCGTCAAATTCCTTTTCAACAGAGGCGGTAAAGCCGTAATCCATCACTTCATGAAAGTTTTCAGATAAAAAATCTGTAACAATCATTCCGATATCTGTTGGAAATAATTTGTTCTTTTCGAAACCGAATTTTTCTTCTACTAATTTTCGTTCAATTTGGTTATTTACAAGTACCAATTGAGTAATTGTTCTCTTAGATCCATCGCGAGATTCAGAAACCACATACCCTCTTTTTTGAACGGTTTGAATTGTTGGAGCGTACGTTGATGGTCGTCCTATTCCCAATTCTTCTAATTTCTTTACCAAAGAAGCCTCTGTATATCTTGGCGCACTTTTGGCAAACTTTTCAGTGGCTTGAATTTCATTGGTATTTAATGCTTCATTCAATGCAACTGCTGGTAAAACTGATTCGTCGTTCTCTTCATCTTCATCATCGGTACTTTCTAAATATACCTTTAAAAACCCTTCAAATTTGATGATTTCACCTTCAACTTTAAACATTTCACCATTTTTGTTATTGGAAATGGTAATGATTGTTTTCTCCAATTCTGCACGCGACATTTGAGACGCAATGGCGCGTTTCCAAATTAATTCGTATAGTCTTTTTTGTTGCGGATCTGCACCAGAATTTCTGTTATTGAAGTATGTAGGACGAATAGCTTCGTGCGCTTCTTGGGCGTTTTCGCTTTTGGTACTAAATTTTCGTGTTTGCGAAAACTCTTCACCATATTCTTTTAAAATCTCTTCTTTTGCCCCGTTAATTGCTGTCAAACTCAAATTAACCGAATCAGTTCTCATATAAGAAATATGACCATTTTCGTATAATTTTTGAGCAATTTGCATGGTTCTGGTTACATCATAACCCAACTTCCTAGAAGCTTCTTGTTGCAAGGTAGATGTGGTAAACGGAGGTGCTGGATTTCTAAATGTTGGTTTTACTTCTAAATTTTCAACTTTAAAATCTGCGCCTTTGATACTCTCTAAAAATGCGTTTGCCTCGGCTTCTGTTTTGAAACGTTTGGACAATTCCGCCTTTATCGATTTACCAGCACTATTTTTAAATATTGCGGTAATGCGATATTCGCTTTTACTGGTAAAATCGTTAATTTCTCTTTCACGATCTACAACCAATCTTACTGCAACAGATTGAACCCTTCCCGCACTCAAGCCTGGTTTCACTTTTTTCCATAAAACCGGAGAAAGTTCAAAGCCAACCAATCTATCAAGTACCCTTCTAGCCTGTTGCGCATCAACCAAGAAATTATCTATTCCTCGGGGATTTGCAACAGCCTTTAAAATTGCAGGCTTGGTAATTTCATTAAAAACAATACGTTTTGTATTGGATGTATTTAGATTTAGTTCATCGAAAAGGTGCCAACTAATAGCTTCTCCTTCTCGATCTTCGTCCGTTGCTAACCAGATGATTTCTGCTGAAGATACTAGCTTTTTAAGTTCCTTAACCAATGTTTTTTTATCATCAGAAACCTCATATTTCGGCTTGAAACCATTCTTGATATCGATTGCATTATTCCCTGATGCTAAATCTCTAATATGTCCCCTGCTTGAGGTTACATAAAAGTCTTCACCAAGAAACTTTTCGATGGTTTTGGCTTTTGCTGGTGACTCTACTATAACTAAATTCTTCATTTATTCTGCTGAAAATATTATTGGACTTGAAACAGTTCCAAATTCTGTTTTAATAGAAACTATAAACAATCCAAACGCTTCATTGTTTGGATGTGTTATTTCAAACTCTTGTTTTCCCTCAGATAACTGTCCTTTATAAACAACTGAAACCTCTCTTCCCGTTAAGTCATATAAAGAAATTTGACAATTATTTGAGTGAATCATACTATTTAATTTTAGGGTTGCCAATGTTTTGGCAGGATTCGGATATAATGAAATTCCAATTTTTTCAGGGGTAATGGTATTGATACCCGCATAATTTGGACTCATGTTAATATTGTCTAAAAACACAGAATTTCCACCAGCGCTTACCACATCTATTCTGAAGATGGCATTTTGCGATTTATCGTAACCCAATGGAACAAGTGAACCTAATCCTATTCTTTTCCATTGAGAAGCCGTTTTCGGCACAAAATTCGAAGTATAGGTGGCTGATGTTGAGTAAGCCAAACCAAGACCTGAACGTTCTAATATTTGCTTAAACGTTCCACCACAATCTGTTGAAATATATATCCTTAAAATATCTGCAACGTCAACTGAAGGTTGAACATATGAACAATAAAAAGTAAATTTCGGAGTAGATGTTGATGGTATTTGTGAAATATCAAAACTCTTTGTTGTAAAACTGAATACATTTCCCGGTGTTGAACCTGTTGTGATTTTTGCCAAGTAACTATTGCTACCTGTGAAGGCTGCAGTATTCGTTAATGCAAACCTCGAAGCTGCAGGACTTATATGAGTAAATCCAGCAGATGTTGTGGTTGGATCACCATTTTCAAATCCCTCTTCAAAATTAGGATCCCCTTTTGAAACAGCAGGCAATACTGTAATATATGCAGTTTTTGTTAGGGTGTTTGATCCATAACTATTTTGAGCCATCAATGAAACATTGTAAGTTCCAGGTGTTTGATATACAACAGTTGGACTCGCCAATGTTGATGATGGTGTTGATGAACCTGTGAGCGTCCATGAACGCACTGTAGGATTTCCTTTGCACGACAAATCAGTAAATACGACTGATTGCCCTGCACATATTGTAGTTGAAGAAGCTGTAAAATTTGCAACCGGAGCCACGGATTGAGGTGATACACCCGTTGCGGTAAGATTAGATGCTGCCACATTGCTATTACGCGGTGCAGCGGCCAAAGAACCTCTCATAATTGCAATTTGTTGCAATGTGAATGCGGCCATACATTTACCATTAGAATAGTCCATGTAATTTTCCCACATATCTAATTTATCAGGTACATCATTTTTGCAAGAATTTCCATTTGCAGGACAACTTGCATTGACAAAAGTTCCAGAAACCGGAGGGGTATCATCGCACATATCATCATCAACGCAATCTCCTTGAAAAGTATGAAATAATCCTAACCAATGTCCAACTTCATGGGTTAATGTACGTCCGCCATCCCCATTTGAAGCCGTTCCAATTGTTCCAACATTATCATGTCTAACTACAATACCATCTTTTCTCGAACCTGCCATCCATGGAAAAACTGCATATCCCAATACTGTTCCCGAAGCACTTCCGGTACCGTCTACAATATTCGTAACTACCCAAATGTTCAAATACTTTTTATAATTCCAATAAGCCAATGACTTAACCGGTTCTTTGGTCATATCCATATCAACACCGGTAGATGAATAAATTCTATTCACCCCATCAAAACAATTGCCATTTATATCAATTGACGCCATCTTGAATTCGATATCTGCACTTCCTGCTACGGCAGTAAATTGGGAACGCAACGCAGTTTTATTTGCATTTTTATAGCTATAATCATCGTTTAAGACACGAATTTGATCTAACATTTGTTCCCTCGAAATATTCTCAGGTCCATTTGTATGAATTACGTGAAACACAACCGGAATGATATATTTAGTTGCCCTTTTTGTAATTTTCGAATTAATCGATGCTTTTGCAATATTTCTAAATTCTTGTTCCGCTTTTTTTAATGAGGGATCATTTTGCGTTTGCATTTTATAATACTCATCAGTTCCACAATGATGGGTTTGCGCAATTGCAATGTTCAAAGAAAATACTATGGCTAAAATCGTATAAAACTTTTTCATTCTTCTGCAAATTAAGGGGAATTATTGAACACATTTAATATAGCACTATAAAAAACCTCTTGAATTTCTATGCACATTGTTTCGAATTATTGGAAAAAACGCATCCTTAAAATGGAGCATTTGTATTCCGTGGGATACAAAAAAAACCGAAATCACATCAAACCTTATCTTCTTATTATCATTTGCTTTAGATACGAATCTCCTGGCTGCTTTAATCATGTTTTTTCGCTTCTCCGAATTCACTGCATTTTCGGGTTGTAAAAAATTAGATGTTGTTTTGGTTTTAACCTCAACAAAGACCCAAAAATGACAATTCGATGCAATTATATCTATTTCCTGATGGCTAGATTTCCAATTTATGGCATAAATTTCATAGCCCTGCCTATTTAACCATTTTGCAGCCAAGTACTCTCCTTCTCTGCCATGCTCACCTTGTATGCTCATATTCAATATCAATCGTAAAATTACAACGCCTTGTCAAATTTCTATCAATTCTAATATTCTGTTAATTAAATTTGCATCATGAATTTTTGCATTTTCCGCAACTTAATTAGAGAAAGTTATGGCCAAACACTTGACAGTCAAAGAAATCTCTTTCAAAATGCAATTAAACAAAAACAAGAAGGTTTACTACCCCAACATCATTTGATTTCCGTTGAACATGAGCATGTGTATACATTTGGAAAGCACGCCGAAAAAGCAAATCTATTGGTGAACAATAGCTTTTTACAAAATATTGGCGCCGAAGTATTTGAAATTGAACGCGGAGGAGACATTACCTATCATGGACCAGGTCAACTTGTTGTTTATCCAATTTTCGATATAGAGCAAATGCAAATAGGTTTGAAGAAATTTGTATCAAACATTGAACAATCAATTATCAATACACTTGCCGATTATGGCATTGTTGCTGGAATTATTCCAGATAGAATTGGTGTTTGGTTAGACATTGGACTAAAAACAGAACGAAAAATTGCTGCAATAGGCATTAAAAGTAGCCGCTACGTTACCATGCACGGACTGGCTCTTAATGTGAATACCGATCTGAATATGTTCAACCACATTGTTCCATGTGGTATCGTAAACAAAGGAGTTACCAGTATGGAAAAAGAATTAAACGAAAAAATTGATATTTTCGAAGTAAATAAAAAACTCATTCATCATTTTAAACATATCTTTGAACTACAAAACTATGAACAGTAAATATATTCGTTGGGCCGTTATAGGCGGTGTGATTTTAATTGTTTTCCTTTGGATTCGTGGAAGTTATAACGGATTGGTAAGAGAAGATGTAACAGTACAAACTGCTTGGAGCAATGTTGAAACTCAATATCAACGTCGTTATGATTTGATTGAGAACTTAGCAAAAACCGTTTTAAAAGCTGCCAAAACTGAAGATAAAATTTTAAAAGATGTGATCGAAGCGAGAGCGCAAGCAACCAGTGTGAAAATTGATGCATCGAGCTTGACTGAAGAAAACATGGCAAAATTTGAAGCAGCACAAGCAAAAGCTTCTCAAAGTTTAAATAGTAGCTTAAGTCGTTTGATGGTAGTTTCAGAACAATATCCAGATTTGAAATCTGTTCCTCAATTTGCCAAATTAAATGATGAAATCGCGGGTACAGAAAATAGAATTGGTACTGCAAGAACCGACTTTAACCAAGCGATAATGAATTACAATTTGAGTGTAAGAAGTTTCCCAAGTAA
>CANFLS010000060.1 GCA_947447955.1 Flavobacteriales bacterium
ATAAATGTCATTATTTTGAATTTTGAGGGATGTGGGAGGGTTTAGCACAAAAAAAAAGCTACCTCTTGGTAGCTTTTTCTTTATAAAAATCTTTTGAATTATGCTTTCACTTGGTCTTCAAGGATGATACCAGATTCATTTTTGTATGGAGATGCAACTTTCACATACTCTTTTAATCTTTTAATATCTTCAACTCTTTGAGAGCTTCTTGCACGATTTTTAGCTTCTTTTCTTTTAAGTCTAGTAACACCCATAACTTTGAATTTTGTGCAAATATAAATGAAAAATTTGATTATTTCAAAACTTGTCCTTTGTTATTGTAAAAAATAACCGATTTTATTGAAGAATTTTTCAAAACCATTGGCAAACTCCCCGATAAATACCCCGTTCCATACCCAATATACACCCTCTTCGTTTGTCCATTCCCCAATGTAACAGAAGCACTTGCCGCATTTTTAGGAATGTTCAAACACTCAATATCCGATTTAGGCCTAAACGCCTTCGCCATGCTGTTATTTTGTGTGGCAACAACCGATAATTTCTTGCCAATTGCCAATCCAACCAACGATCTGCCATCATTCGGAACGTAAAAACCGTTCTGCTGTCCATCACTATAAGTAAGCACTCCGGACTTATTGATCAAAACAAAGCCATTTAAAGCATCGTCAGGACCCAATTGAACACGGTTGTAGCGATTGTTGCCAATACCCACAACATCGTCGTAGCCGTCGTTATTTACGTCAATTGCAAGCATTCCATAAATAGGAGCACTTTGTACATCTCTTGGCAAAGGCTTCATTTCAAATACACCGCCATTGTTAATGGCAATCATGCTGCTGAAATTGTTTGCAGTGAGTTTCTTCTGTTCTAAATTCTCCTGACCAAATATTTCCAACACCGTCTTTCCCCCAAAATCAACATAGTTGGTGAATTTCTTGCTCAAGAATCCTGGGAAAGAGATTTGCATCTCGTCTGATGAATTCACCGGATACTCCTTGCCATCTTGGGTGTAGCTCATAAACAAATCTTCACGGCCGTTCTTATCCAAGTCTGTCCAGTAAATGGCAATGGGGAATTCGGTACGGGCATTTAAAAAGCTATTGTTTCCTTTGTTTCCCAAAACATAGTCTAAATCGTTGTCATTGTCAATATCTATCGGCAAAATACTATTGAACCAACCTGTATTTAGTCCTGTTTGGGTTTCTTCGCTGGCAATTTCAAATTTGCCAGCGGTATTCTTCATGAAAACCAACGGGGTATACTCACCCACAATGGCCAAATCCAATTGATTGTCGTTGTTGTAATCTGTAAAAATTGCCGACGATATCATTCCCGGCATTACCAAAGCAGGAGCGTCGGTGGCTGTTACATCCGTAAATTTGCCTCCGTTATTTTTTAATAAGTAGCTTCTAATTTGTAATTCAGGATAAAAACTTGGCAAAATTCTACCAGCAACAAACAAATCTAAGTCACCGTCGTTGTCGTAATCGCCTGCAGCAATTGAACTTCCACTGGTATTTACGTTTGGCAACGCCGCAGAATTGTCTGTGAAATTCCCTTTGCCATCGTTTTTGTATAGGCAATGCTTATAATTAGCTGAAGGCCAACCAAATTCAGCACCTCCAACCGCAACATAAAGATCTAAATCATTGTCGCCATCGGCATCAAACAATAAAGATCCCATTACATCGGCTTTGATTGATTTCCAAGGTTGGCTATTAGAAGCAACCATTTTACCAGCAGTATTTTGAAGGTATAAGATTGAACCACTACTTGAAGATGCGTTTCCAATAAATAAATCGCTCAAACCATCGCCATTCACATCTCCAGTTGTCATACCGGGTCCCATCATGGTATAACGGTGTGGCAACAACGGATCGCGTTTAAAATCGGGAGTTTCTGTTTCTGAGTGTTTGAAATTCAGTTGAATATTGGCAGTTACATCGTCAAATAAGGGTCCGTTTTTATGGGTCACAGCGTTTAAATAGGCAAGACCTTGGTTTCCATTAAAGTCATCTAAGTTCACAACCGTAGTTTTGTTGATGTCTACATTGTTTAGTGTCAACGATTTGCCATTTCCAAGAATGAAGGTTGCTTTTTTGAGGGATGTTTTTTCGCCCAACCCAACATGAATCATTCCCTCAGAACAACTCTGATAGCCTTTGGCAGTGTTGTTTTCAAAGATTCTCACAGCGCTATCATCCTCAACAATGAGTTTCACACCAATTGCAGTTTGATTGGTTTTAGAGCTGAAGGTAAAATTGGCAAAATTGCCTGATTTCTTGATGTTTTTGTAGATAAAAGGTTTTTCCCCTTGGTTGCATAAAACCAAGTCAATATCGCCATCTCCGTCCAAATCGCCATACGCCGAACCGGTGCTCAAGGTTTCTTCTGGCAATCCAAGATTCGCGGCTTCGTTGGTGAATGATTGTCCCTCATGATTGATATACAAGTAATTCTGAAGTTTTTGGAAGGGAAGGAGGTCTAAAATTTCTTTGTGCGAAACGGTAGAGCCTTGTTGTTGTGTTTTGCGATTTTGATAAATCACGAAATCCAAATTGGTAACATCTCTGTAATAACCGTTTGATATGTAAAGGTCTACAAATCCATCATCGTTGAAGTCACAGAATAAGGGAGACCAACTCCAATCGGTTCTGGCAACGCCGTACAGGTATGACAAATCTGAGAAATAGCCATCTCCACGGTTCACTTGGAGCGCATTTTTCATGTATTGCTTTCCATACCCATTTCTTTCACTGACAGTTACATAGTCGTAATCTTTTGGACCCATTAAGGTCATGAATCTGTTTGGATTTTCTGGCAACATGTCTAGGGTAATCAAATCAAGTAAACCATCGTTGTTTACGTCGGCAGCATCGCTACCCATTGAGTTGTTGCTGGTATGTTTAAACCTTTGAGCATTGGTTTCAATGAACTTCCCATTGCCTTGATTGATATAGAAATAGTCTGGAATATAATAATCGTTACAAACGTATAAATCGGTCAATCCATCACCGTTAAAATCCGATGGAGTGGCGCTCAAACAGTAACCGGTGGCTTTCATACCAGCTTCTTCAGAAATATCGGTGTATTTTCCACCGTCGTTTCTAAACATGTGCTGCTGAGAATGGATGTCCATTCCCAAATTTCGGGTAAACGGCACATTCACATCTACAAAGAACTTATCGGCGTGGTTACCAAGGTAAAAATCGAGGTCACCGTCGTTGTCCATGTCGAAGAACGAGGCACAGGTGGCATTTCCGGGATCGTTTACGCCCCATTTTTCTGACGATTCGGTAAAAGTTCCGTTCTTGTTATTGATGAAAAGTTTGTTCCTTTTGTTGTCTAAATTGTTTGAGGGACCGCTACCGCAAACATAAATATCTAAAAATCCGTCGTTATTTACGTCGGCCATGGCCACACCGCTCATCCAATTTTTGGTAGTTACACCGGCCTTCTCGGTAATGTCTTCAAATTTGAAATCACCTTTGTTTAGGTACAACTTCGATGAGGTTGAATTCCCTGTAAAATAAAGATCTGGCAATCCGTCGTTATTGATATCACCAACGGCAACGCCATTTCCATTAAACAGATAGTTGTAGGAGAACTGATTTAACGTATCGTTTTCTGGAACTAGATTTTCGAAATCGATTCCAGATTCAGATGCATCAATTCTTTCAAACAAAACTTCATTGTTTGCACTTTTTTTGCCACAGAATGACAGCGCAACACATAACGATAAAAGGGTAATATTTGATTTCATTATAGAAAGTGTTTACAATAATACAAAAATGATTTTGTAGAATTACTTTCTTACTTGGTCAACCCTTAAAAATAAGAAAAGCAATAGGGTGAAGGCCCATAAACTTGATCCTCCAAAAGAGATAAAGGGCAGTGGAATTCCAATTACTGGAATAATACCAATGGTCATTCCCACATTTACAAACCAGTGAAAAAACAAGATACAAGCCACGCTGTAACCCAGAACCCGACCAAAGGTATCGGTTTGTCTTTCTGCCAATTGCACTAGGCGAATTAACAATCCCACATAGATTCCAAAAAAGAAAAGAATACCAACAAAGCCCCATTCTTCACCAATGGTACAAAAGATAAAGTCGGTATGTTGTTCTGGAACGAATCCCATTTTGGTTTGGGTTCCATTTTGGAATCCACGTCCAATTAAGCGTCCTGCACCAATGGCAATTTTAGATTGCTCTAGGTTATAACCCATACCGCGGTGATCTTCTTTTAATCCAAGTACAATTTCAATACGGTCTTTTTGGTAAGGTTTAAGTATGGTTTGGTAAGCATGTCCAATTCCGGCACTGTAACCAACGCTAATTAAAGCGATCAATGCCACGAGGATAGATATTTGCTTACTTCGCCTAGAGAAGTAAATGATGAAGCTTGAAATGCCCAAAATAGTGCCATACAAGTATCCCAACGATACATGTTTTTGCTCAAGAATGATAGAAATGATAGATAGTACGCCCAACCAAACTGCGGAAACTAAAAAGTAGCCTGGCATTCCTTCACGGTAAAGAACCAAGAAGAACGACATAAACACCAATGCACTTCCAGTATCATTTTGTACCAAAATGATCATCATTGGCAATAAGAATATTCCAATTGAAATACCAATATTTTTCCAGCCTTTGAATTTTATTCCATAAGTGCCTAGAAATTTTGCTAACGCCATTGCTGTTGCAACTTTGGCAAACTCCGAGGGCTGAATACCAAATCCACCAAATCCAAACCAAGATTTGGCACCATTTACGTCCCTCCCTAAAAACAAAACGGCCACATTCAGCAGAATGGCAATGATATAGGCATAATAGGAGAAATAATCGATGATGGTAACGTTTGCAAATATTACGGTAAGAATGATCAATGCAGCACCGCCAATCCAAATGATTTGCTTTGTGGCAATGGCACTTAAATGGAATCCAGTTTGATTTACATCTGATGTTACTGAGTAAATATTTACCAAACCAATGGTTACCAAAATCAAGTAAAGCACAAAGGCAATAAAGTCAATTTTCCCTTCACTTGCAGAGTTGTATTTGTATGAATTACTGCTCATTGGTTAATCACTCCTTTCAACATTCTTTCGCGCATGGCCACATTGAATGGTTCTGCAGTAGGTTTTAAATATTTCTCAATCAATAAATTGGCAATAGGAGCGGCCCAAGTAGCACCGAAACCACCATTTTCAACAATTACAGCAATGGCAATTTTTGGGTTTAACCTAGGTGAAAATGCAATATACAGCGAATGGTCTTTTCCATGTGGGTTTTGGGCAGTACCGGTTTTGGCACATAGTTCAATATCGCCAACGCCTGTTCCACCCGCTGTACCTCCAGGTTTGGTAACCTGCGACATTCCCTCAATAACCGTTTCAAAATGAGCAGGATCAATGGTAGTGTAGTGTTTCGCTTTAAATTTATTTATCCAATTGGCATCGAGAAATCCAGTTCCGTTGATACTTTTGATTAAGTGAGGTGGGTAATAGTAGCCTCTATTTGCAAGAATAGCAGCCACATTGGCCAATTGCAATGGGGTAAGCAGAATTTCACCTTGTCCAATTCCCAATGAAATAATCATGCTGCTTTTCCATCTACCGCCGTGACGTCTGTCTAATTGTTTTACGGAGGGAATATTACCTCCAGATTCACCGAGTAAATCTATACCGGTAGGCGAACCCAATCCGAAGCTGCGCCAATGTTTTTCCAATGCGGCATAACCCAATTTCACATCGCCGTATTTGGGATTGTCAATGATATCTCTAAATACTTGACAGTAATAACTGTTGCAAGATATTCTTAATGAGCCAACCACATCTAAAGGACCGCCGTGAGGGTGACAACCAACCGTAATACTTCCCAAATGATAACCGCGGTTACATCCATGGGTAGTTTCAGGACGAAGTACACCTTCTTGCATGGCAATTAAGGCAAGAACTGTTTTTACGGTACTTCCGGGAGGATAAGTTCCTTTAACCGCCCTGTTATAAAGGGGTTTTTTAGGGTCAATGAGCATTCTTCTGAATGCTTTTCCACGGTCTTGCCCAATAAGTTCATTTGGATCAAAATCGGGTTTGTTTACAAACGTTAAAATTTCACCAGAACTAGGTTCTATGGCAACAACAGAACCCCTTTTGCCAGTTAATAAGGCTTCTGCATATTTCTGAAGCTCAATATCTATGGCACAAGTTACATTTGGTCCAGCAGTAGCAGGAAAGTTGAAAGCTTCATTGTTTACAACACCTCTTTCGGCGTAAGTTCTATCTTGCCAAACCGTTTTAACTCCTTTAATACCTCTAAAAACGTTTTCGTAATACTTTTCAATGCCTGTAATTCCTACCAAATCACCGGGTTGGTAGTAGGCATCTTCCTTCATCACCGATTCGGTTACTTCTCCGAGGTATCCCAAAGCATGGGCTCCACCTGTTATTTCATAACGGCGGTCA
>CANFLS010000061.1 GCA_947447955.1 Flavobacteriales bacterium
GTTCAGCATCGGCATAAGATAACCTTAGTTCTCTCATTGTTTGAAACAATTGCTCGTAGCTAAAGCTGGTAATTTGATTGTAATCAAAGTGCTTCATTGCGCAAAAGGTTTGGATGTGGTGTTTGGTATCATGTCCCTCACGATCAAAACGCTTTGTCATAAAATGCGCACGTCCATTTTCCTCTAGCAACCTGCTGGGCATCATGTCAATGCCGCAGGCAATTGCCATATTGTAATAGGCCATTTCAACCCTGCCGTATCCTTTACTAGAACCCAACTGCACATCGCTTACACCGTCGAGTTTGATTAACCAATGTTCAAAACCCTTGGGAGCGTTGGTTTGGCCTGATTTCACTTCGCCGGTTTTTTCATTAAATGCAATTACGGCTTTTGGTCGAGCTCCTCCTGCGGAAGTACCAATGCGCAAAATTTCCATGATGGACTTTTCTTCATTTGCATTCAGATTCGTGACAAACTTCTCTCGTTGTGATAGCATTTTTTGAGCGATGTTTACCAGACTATCGACCTCCACAGAGAAAGTTTGTTTGCTTTTGTTTAAGGTGGTTGGTTCAAATTCAATTGCGCCCATACCCCGAGTACCAATAAAGCAGAGCATTTCAACTGGGTTCATACTATCCATGGGTCGACCTTGCTGCGCAAGCCAAAGATTAATTAGGTCATTTCCATATCTATCTGGCAATACATCGGCCAATAATCCAGGTAAACCTTTGAATGGATCTAAGGTTGTATCGGTCTTTTTTCGCAATTCAGGGAAGTTGAATATATTTCTTGTTCCTGATATTGGCATTTGAAGGGGCGATAAATCCCATCCTTTTGATTTGAATTTTGGGTCATACTCAAAAGTAGCGATGCCAACGGTTTCATCCCAGGCAACAGCGCCTACCAATTCTCCCCATATTTTCACATAAGCGGTATTCATAGTTACCAAATTGGGTCAACGACGGTGCTAGGGTTGGAGTTGCTCGCTCTTTTTCGTTTGTTCTTTTCTGCTTTTGCCAAGGCGAGAGGACTTATGCTTTCTTGAATTTGAAATACTTCCATCACGTTAAGTTGATCCAATACGCGCAGCACTTGAATGAGTGTTGGTAAGGTAACTGAATCGCCTTTTTCGAGCAGACTAAGGGTAGATCTACTTATTCCTGCTGCTTCGGCCACCACTTCTTGTGTTTTGTTCTGTTGAAGTCGGTGGTGTTTTGTAAAAGCGCCAACTTGTTTTGCCAAGTTATCATCGCTCATAGATTGCCAGTTTATGTATGGTATATCAGTCATAATGGTGTTTTTTGGGTTTTAATGAATGATTATTCGTACAAATATAACGAATTTTTGTCAATTATAAAATAAATTGTCTGATTTATCATTCGTTAAGTGATTTAATCTGTATTAATGAATGGTATTTCATACATAAATGCGCAATCCTCGATAAATGCATTCTGCAAATTTAATGCAATATTTTATTGCATTTGTGCATTATTTTTTGATTTGAATAGGGTTGAATTTTGCATCAACAAAAACGAAAAAAATTATGAAAAACACAGGAACAACAATGAATTGCATTGCGCTGCAACAGGCCATTCAAGGGAAAATGATCATGATGGGCGGCGACGACACAGAATTTGTAGAAAACGAGATTTTTAGAACCATCGATGGGGTGCCGGTTTACCACATTTCATCGGCCCGATGCATGTTGGGCGACCTTTTTACCGGCACTGCCAAGCCCAAATTGTATGGCACTTTTTACCATCCCCACCTCTTGATTGGCATGCCCAGTATGGGCGGCGACGTGAAGGTATACATCGACACTCGTTTTGAGGGACATTATGTAATGACCGCCGCGGTAAAGCTCGACCCCTGGGCGAACGGTCCCAGCAAATGGGCCATCGACGCCGTATGTTGGACCGAAAAGCAACCCCACGACACCATCGCGAAGGCGGGCCAACGCCTCATCCGTTCCCTCATCTACCACATGGACGGCCTCGAAGACGACAAAACCACCACTTGCAACTTCGAAAACGAATCCTGGCAAGACGAATGGATTCCGAGTGACAGCATCAAAGAAGCGTTTATTGAGGTGCGGGGGGAGTGAGGGGGGTTATCTTGTCGCAAATTTTGCAGTTTTTTGCGACAAGATTATTTATCTATCCGATAATATTACCTCGAATTATTTTTATTTTTACAGACGAGAAATTACAATCCTCCATACCATATCCGTTCAAACCCATGTCTCTCAAAATCACAATCACCGGCATCCAATTGCAAGTTGATATAATAAATATACTTTACTATTGGACAAGATACAGATAAATTTGCTTTCTTAAATCTTGTTCATTATATTTGTGTGTTCACGAAATCGTGAACGTAATTAAATAGTGAACGCAAAAAAGCATAATACGGCTACAACCGCTTTGGATAACCTCCAAAGAACTGCCCAAATTAAAGGCAAATGGATGGATATTGCCCTAAATAAAGCAAGCAATGGTTTGAATGGGCAAATTGAATTTGTGCTTAACCAAAACCCCATAAAATTCAACGCCGAGGTTAAAAATAATCTCCGTGCAATCAATCTTCCCTTAATTTACAAATTGGCAAAAGAACACGCGCCACTCATTATTGTGGCCGATCTTATTTTTCCAAAAATAAAAGAAGAATTAAGAAATCATGGTATCGCATATTTGGAAGCCAACGGAAATATTTGGTTGAAAAATGGTGAAACGTTACTATGGATTGATTCCAATAAAACGCTACCAGTTGAAAAAGAAAAAATCAATCGCGCTTTCACAAAAACAGGACTAAAAGTGGTGTTTGATTTTCTTTACAACGAAGCCTTAATCAACGCGCCATATCGAGAAATTGCCCAACAAACGGGCGTCGCGCTTGGAAATGTGAATTACATTTTAAATGGCTTAAAAGAAAAGGGCTTTTTATTGAAAATAGATAAAGACAGGTATGAACTCACCAATAAAAAGGAGTTGTTAAATACTTGGATCATAAAATATGCTGAAAAATTAAAGCCCGAATTAGAAATAGGAACATTCAGATTTTTGAGGGACAATGACTTTGTCAATTGGAAAAAGTTACCTCTTAAAAAGGGCAAAACGTGGTGGGGGGGTGAACCCGCCGGAAATATCTTAACGAATTATTTAAAACCTGCCGAACTTACGCTTTATACCCTCGAAACAAGAAACGAATTAATCAAGCATTACAAATTGATACCCGATCCCACAGGGAATATAAAAGTATTCAAAAAGTTTTGGAAGGATGATGATGCCGAAAATACTGTTCCTCCATTATTGGTTTACACCGATTTAATAAATACCGGCGACCATCGCTGTATTGAAACAGCCCAAAAAATATACGATGAGTTTTTTTAAGAGAAATTTTGAACGACTAAAAAGCGAGGGTCTGAAGGAAATTAATTCAATGTATCAAGCGAGAGAAAACGGTGACAAACTGATTGAACGATTTAAACTAGTTTCTGAGGTAATCAAAGGTTTAAACGATTAACATTCATCCCTCAAAATGACAATCACCGATATCCAATTTCAAATTGACACGATGAAACTTAATCATGCAAAAGGTTTGACAGATGAGGAATCTTTAATTTAAATTCAATTTTAATGCTGAAATCTAGAACAAAGTGGTTCGTCGGAATTTCCGACATACCACTTTCAAAGTCTCCCAAAATAAAACATCTGTTCTAGTGCTTAAATCATCAAAACTTGCAAAATTTACAAGTTTTGCTAATTGTTGGCATTTTCACTCCCAACTAAACTCACCAAATTTCCGGAACACATTCTGCAAATCGGGGGTGTTGTAAACGAACAGTTGGATGCGGATGTCGCCACCTGATTTTTGTGCAATCTGCTGCGACGGATGTATCGGAACCGCCTGAACCTGGCTGGCGGCCCAGCCCGTGAACCAGCGGTAAACGGTGATCGGTTGGGCCTCTTTCCCAAACTCGCGGTACATGCCAATGCAGTGTTTGTAGTGGTTTGCAAAATCGGTCTGTTGTAGAAATTTCATCCAGTTGAACGAAAGGGGTTCGTCGGTATTTTCATCAAGCGCAATGTCAACCCTGCGGTGAATGCGGTCAATAGGGAAGTGCTGAATGTTCTCAGCCTTAATTTCCCGTCCAACTTGTATCCCCACCAAATAATAGCGATCGTCGAAAGTGCGCACTTGAAATGGATAAACTTGCCTATAAACAATGTTTTCATCGCTGTTTTCCACTGCACCTTCGGTCACTTTATAGTAGTTAAACTCAACGGCCACTTGCTTGTGAATACATCCCAAAATATCAATAATGCGCTGAATTTGCACTGCCTTCAAACTTTGTGCACTTTTTCCAATGCCCCAACTCAGTTGTTTCACCTCGGCATCGTTCAGTTTATGCACTTGAATGAGGTTGGTTAACAGCGCACTTACCGCCGGAAACTGTTCGTACGGCTTCAGTATCGAAAACAGCAGGGGAAGGGTGCCGCGTTCATTGTCCTTCAAACTGTGGATGCTAAAATCGTTGTCGTTCTGAAGGACGTATTTCCCATCTATCAGTTTAATTGACAATCGGTTGTTGTTGAGTCCTTCGGTACGCAAAAAGTGTAAATCTTCGCGCAGCATTCTTGTTTTTATGGGGGACAATTTCTCTGAAATCACCGTTTTCAATTCGTCAAAGGTGAGATTTTGTCCCTCCCGAAGCAAATTTTGAATAAACTCAAGTCGCGCAATCCTCGATAAATGCATTCCACAAATTTAATGCAATATTTTATTGCATTTGTGCAATTTTTCAGGTTAGTGTAGCAACAGGATTTTTTGTGTGTTTATTATAATAAGGTGTTGTGTGTTTATTATAATTTGGTGCTGTGCGTTTATTATAATTTGGTGCAAATAAATGTAAGATTAATGTGTTGTCACTTGATTTTTAATTTATTAAAACTACATTCGAATAAGGGTGTTGTTTATTTCATCTCTCAGTTCAGGTGTTACCAAGACTTCGTTTGCAAATGTTTTCCATTTGCTCACCGTGTTGCTTATTTCGGCAATTGTTTCGGCGGCCTTTTTGTTTTTTATTGATTTTCCAATCAGCAATAAATCTTCTATTTGAATATCAGTTCTTTTGCCATTGATGCTAAGTACATGTTGGCTCACCCATTTGTGTTTGGGTTGGTAGGCGTGACAGATGTCATATGCCGGAGCGAGTTCCCAAAGGCCGTCTTTTTTTAGTCTGAAAGCGAAGTTTTTAGTATGGTCGTCGCAATTTCTAGCCAGCACATTAAATACCATTCTACGAAACATCTGTTCAGCATCGGCATAAGATAACCTTAGTTCTCTCATTGTTTGAAACAATTGCTCGTAGCTAAAGCTGGTAATTTGATTGTAATCAAAGTGCTTCATTGCGCAAAAGGTTTGGATGTGGTGTTTGGTATCATGTCCCTCACGATCAAAA
>CANFLS010000062.1 GCA_947447955.1 Flavobacteriales bacterium
ACAACCTCAATATTGAGCAATTACCAACGGCGATGTATACAGTTGTGGTTCACACAGCAACTGGTTCATTTTGTAACAAGGTGGTTAAGGAATAAGAAAAGGATCAGTAACATTGATTCGGGATTGATAGTGTAAAGTACACACCAAAATAGGTTCGTTTTACAACAAGGTGATAAAAGCGAATTAAGAATTCAATATTACCTCTACTTTCATTTAGAAACCTTTAATGAAGCAAAGTTTGGATCAAATGCCACTTCAGGTGGAAAATGGTTAAAGCAAGACAATAGCTTTTCATAGGTGCAATTGTTTTTTTGCATCATATTGCGCCTGTGCGCTCTTAACGTATTGTCTGCGAATTGATATTTCACTTCAACTTCTTTCATGCTCATACCCGAGGCAAAAAACCGTAACTGGTATATTTTTATTCTTGCAAAACTCAATAACCTCAAAAGATTTATTCCCATTTTCATATTGCAAATCACTAATAACCAAATCAAACCGGATATTTCCCTTAATAGCATCCCTCAAAAAAACATTGCATTTTTACTTATACTACAAATACAAAAATCATATTTTACCTAATAGTATAAAATCATTTTTTATTTTGAAAAATAATATCTTAACTTTGTGTACGATTATAGATGAATTTTGAATTCGCAAACAAAGAATTAATTAAACTATATACCACAGGAAAATCCAATAAATACAGAATTCCTGCGGATATCATTGATAAATTCTTTGCCCGCATTCAACAAATTGAAGCTGCAAATACCATTTTCGACTTGACCAAAAACAATAGTTTAAATTTCGAAAAATTGAAAGGCCATAATAACCGCTTTTCCATGAGAATAAATTTAAAGTATCGTTTAGAAATGGAAATTCATTGGATAAATCAGGAGAAGACAATTGGCGATTTTATTATTTCCGATATCTCAAATCACTATGATTAACAATTGAAAAGATGGAACAGAAATTGAAGCTCAGACCCTTTAAGAAATTTGGTCCTGGATATTTTATCCAAGAACAAATGGAAGATAGAAAATGGACCCAGGAAGATTTGGCAGAAATTATGGGTTTGACAATCAAACACGTCAACCATATCCTTCAAGACAAACAATCTATTTCGCTGGAAACCGCCAAAATTTTGGCGCAAATCTTTGATAGTACGCCGGAGTATTGGATAAACCTCGATACCCATTATCAACTTTGGCTCCATCAAGAGAATTCAGAGAAAGTGATGGAAGCAGAAATTAAAGGACAAATTTTTGCCCGAATGCCCATCCGCGATATGGTTCAAAAGGGTTGGTTGAAACCACATTCAACTGCCAAAGAATTGGCAAAACAAGTTCTTAAATTTTGGGATTGGAAATCCCTGGATTTTAAAATCCTCGATCAACACTACCTCCCCTATTTTACCAAGAAATCGGAAGCTTTCAATCAGTTCAATGCGTCGTATGCCATCACTTGGTATCGCAAAGCAACAATGGAGGCAGAGAAATTCAATGTAAAAGAATACGACAAAAAGAAGTTAACCCAGCTGTTTCAAAACATTCACCAATACACAACAAAGGAAAACGGCTTGAATGAATTTATACAAGAACTCAACAAAGTGGGGGTCATCTTTTTTGTATTGCCGCATTTGCAAAAAACTTATTTAGATGGGGCCGCTTTTTTACACAACAACAACCCGGTGATCGTTTACACAGCGCGTTACAATCGCATCGACAATTTCTGGTTTACAGTTGCCCATGAAATTGCCCACGTTTTATTGCATCTCAACAAAAAAACACCATTTGTACTCGACAATTTCAAAGACCAAGAAGTAAATGCTATGGAGGAAGAAGCCAACGCCATGGCCTCTGAAATGCTCAAACAGCATGAAATTGTAGAATACCTTTCTCCCTACAGCAACTATTTAACTGTAACAAAAGTTGAAGAATGCGCAAGCACATACAATATCCATCCGGCCCTAGTTGTTGGCACTTTGGCTCATGAGGGACAGATATCGTACAGCAATCAAAACCGCTACAGAGAAAACGTACTCGACTTAATCAAGGGCAAATACAAAGTGGGCGGTTTATAAAGCGGTACACAATTAACCAATTCTCTATTAAACCCATCCCTCAAAAACTGAGGGATTTTTTTTGTGCTAACAACTTGTATTTCATATTGTTGATTTTTAAGCACACAATGTTATACAAAGCATTTTTGATTCATTTTTTGTAGGACAAATCGCGCGAAAAAATTGCTTAAAAGCAGCAATCACAAATTGTCACAGTTTTGTAAACAAATCAAATGAAAACATCCTTTTATTACCAATATTGGCAACGAAAAAAGCGTAGTTTTTGAGATAAATGTATTTGCATCAATAATTTGTAAAAATTAGTTTTCATTTTTGTTTTTCACATTAAAACTTAAAAAACTATGAAAAACACGATTAAACAAATTCTTCCAAAATTAATCCTATTGGTAATTTTACTAAATTTCTCTAACAAATCATTTTCACAAGCTAATTGTTGCGACAATGATACTTTTTATTTCGACAATCAAGTAGATTGTCCTATTTGTATTACTTTCGAATGTTTCGATCCAAATACTGGAATGGCTACCCAATTTTTAATTGACACTATTATAAATAATACTCCATTAATGTCCCTACCATCAAAATGTCCTAATCCTAATTGCTTACCATATTCAAGAGGATATATAAGTTGCGGTGGACCAGCTGGACATCAATTAGGCAAAATTGTATTGTTCCCAAATTCTTGTGAACTATGTCCAAATATCAGAATTGGATTATCACAGGTTGGTGGTGTTTCACCATTTCCACCAGTGTATTTATATACGCTAGCTGGCCCTTATTTAACTACTTTTAATAACTGCCCTTGTTGCCCCAGTTCGGCTGCTCCAAATTTAGAATTCAGTTTGGATTGCACAACTAAAACCCTATCTTTGAAATGTGTACAATAAATACCATGTCAATCAATTATAAAATATTTGCAATAACATTTCTTTGTTTTTTGGGTGTAAAAGCCCAAAAAACAAGTTCTTATTACCAGTACAGTATTTCTCCTCATTATACTCAAGTATACGCGCGATCAAGAGTTCAACCAATAAACGGCACGGAGCATTATTGGATTCTCAATACAACTATTGGCCAAGATACTATCAAGTCAATACAAATGGTTGGTAGTTCTAAATTAAATTCACCTTATACGATCAATGTAAATAGCTTTGAGAAATCCCCCAATATGATTTTCTTAATGAACAAAGATAAAATCACTTGGAACATGCTATTAACACCCACTGGTAAAGGACAAGGATTAAACATTGTTAACTCACAAGTGGTTGGAGACGATATTTTTTTGTATTGCAATATAAACGCAGACTCCTTGAAAATTCAAATCAACCAAGGAAAAAGCACTTATGTAAATGTGCCGGATAGTTCGATGTATATGTTGCTTAAAATTTCGAAAAGTGGAACATGTGCCATTGAAAATTACTTTATGCCTTTATCTAAAATACAATCTCGTTTAATTGCTATAAATAGTAAAGGGTACACTATTTACTTTCCTATAGACCAAGCTTATACATGGCATCCAGAAAATTTAGATTTTACAATTAAAAACAATATTGTACCAGATTCTTTATTAACAGGAATATTATTTCAATACGAGTTTGGAAATAAAAAAATAAAAAACTGGATGAGTGGTTCGTTGCCTACGAGAGAGTATGTCGAAAACACAAATAATATTTCTCTTTCAAATAAAATTTTCCTGCCCGGGAAATATTACGGCATCAAATCAGCTGCTGGCATTTATATGCCGTTTAATCCTGCTTTAAAAATAAATTCAAATGCGCTTACCTATTATAAAAAACCACTTTCTTTTAATCTAAATAATACCTATTTATATTGGACCATCATTGATCTAGACAAATGGTCAATTGACGAGATGAAATTCAACCTGATTAAAGGAAATGCATACTGGGGTTTGCTTAATTATGGCGTTTTGAAGAATGGATATTGGTTTCAATCCGCAAGTATTAACCAAATTGCTACAGATAATGTGATGCCTAGTTGGCAAACTTTAACAGGCAGTGTCTTTACTTATAATACGCAAACAAAAAAATTCTACACGAATGGATTTCCTCAATATACTCAATATGTTGAACAAGATGGAGATTCTCTTTTGTTTATTGCTGGTGGGGATTTGTACATGCCGGGGCCAAATTATATTGACTTTGATAATTCAGACTCTTTCCATTACAATATAGCTAAAGGATTTTATTGCTCAGAATATACGCCACAAGGTAAAATGGTTTGGGCGAGATATGGCAATGTGATTTTAAATGAAAATCGATTTGACCGCTATAAATCATTTGGCGGAGGCAGATTGCTTACCTCTACACAATCAAATATGTCTGATTTAGATTTTGGATTTAAGTATATTAGAAAAGTAAACGTGGGTGATTTTTCAGGTTTTGTGATGCAAATGTCAAAAGCCCCAATTTGTGATTTCGACATTGAAAACATCGACAATAACCATGTAACGCTGAACTATAAAGGAGCGCTTAACGCCAACTTTTACTACAAATACGGCGATGGCAGCAAAGATTCAAATATGAACCAACGCTACTTCATACACGATTATCGCAAAACTGGTTCATTTCTTCTTTATTGCATTGCAAAAAATGCATATGGCAGTGACACTGCTTACTATTCAATTGATATCTACGATATTGTTAGCGCAAAGAAATTAACCAAAGATAACCGAATTGTGCTGTCACCAAACCCAACAAAAGGGCAACTTAATTGGGATATTGACAATGTAACCTCAATTGATATTTACAACAACAATGGACAACTCGTATTACGCGAAAAAACTGAAGGCAACACCCTCAATATTGAGCAATTGCCAGCCGCAATGTACACAGTTGTGGTTCACACAGCAACTGGTTCATTTTGCAATAAGGTGGTGAAGGAATAAGAAAAGGATCAGTAACATTGATTCGGGATTGATAGTGTAAAGTACACACCAAAATAGGTTCGTTTTACAACAAGGTGATAAAAAGCGAATTAAGAATTCAATATTACCATTACTTTCATTTAGAAACCTTTGATGAAGCAAAGTTTGGATCAAATGCCACTTCAGGTGGAAAATGGTTAAAGCAAGACAATAGCTTTTCATAGGTGCAATTATTTTTTTGCATCATATTGCACCTGTGCGCTCTTAACGTATTGTCTGCAAATTGATATTTCACTTCAACTTCTTTCATGCTCATACCCGAGGCTAGGCAATATAAAATATTGCGTTCCATATTTGTGAGTACCAACGGATGGGGTTCCCACTCGAAATCAGTTTTTTCAAGTGCCCT
>CANFLS010000063.1 GCA_947447955.1 Flavobacteriales bacterium
GAGTATTATCACAACAAGAAACACCAAACTATTGGAATGAAACCCAATGAAGCATATTCAATATCTTTAAACCAAAATGCTGCATAATTCAAACCAAAATATTAACTTAGCACCACTAAACTTTGGTCCAACAACTGGGGAGTATTATACATGTTAGGTTTAGCCGTTGATATTAGATATTTTAGTTTAAATGGAAATACCAACAGAACTTTAACTACAGATGAAGACTTTAGTACATTATTGAATCAACAATTAGTTAATGCATTTATATACCGAGGAATTACTCCGACTTTATGGCGATATATAAGTTATTATAATAACAAAGGTAAGCTATTAAAAAATACAGTTGCTGAAGTTCATCACAAAAATCATTTGCATATAGATACATATTTTCAGAATATTTCAAAAATTAATATAGTAGACCCACAATGAAAAAAGTATTTTGTTTTTTTACCATAATTGTCATTTTGGTTAATTGTACTATTACTAAATTGTCAAAATTAAGTTCTAATTATTTTTTTTTAGATAGCTTTAAAAAATATTCTTCTCCCAAAAAAACCAGTAAAATTATAGCCTGTGAATACGAGGATTATAGAAGTATCTTATTAAATTACAAAGAAATACAAATAAAATGCATAACAGACACCATAGTTTCAATGTCATTGAATGTTTTTAAAAAACAAAACAAAGAATCGTACAAAGAAATTCAGTTTTATAAAAAGCAATCAAAATTGGTTTATTATGGAAATGATTTCTCAACAAAATATAAAAAATTATATTCAATCATTTCTTATGCGAATTCCAATTTTGTGCAAATTTTCTTGGTTTCAATGGATAACAATGGGGGATTGAATTTTATTAAACAAGTTGCCTGTTATGGTGGTGATGCAGGTTATGGTCTTGATAAAAACATGTATTTTGCAAACGATTCTACATTTTTGGTAATTTCAAAGGAAACGAATATTGATTTTGATGAGCTTGGTAAACCAAACCAACAAACAATTGACAGTTCAATAACTACATTTAAGATATCTCTAAATTCTGAATTATGGGAAAGTCGGAAACATTTTAGAAAAACAAATCACATTTGATCAATATAAAATTCCAGATAATTTCAACCATGCCCACCTCACTCTCAACCCACCGCCACCATTTTTATCCTTTTGGTAGTTCAATAAAATCAAGGAGTTACAGCGCTGGTAGCGGGTTTAGGTTTGGATTTAACACACAAGAAAAAGACAAAGAAATATACAACAACAACGAAACTTACAACGCCACATTTTGGGAGTATGATGGTAGATTGGGAAGGCGTTGGAATGTGGATCCAATGACTGCAGATTATCCTTGGCAAAGTACTTATTCAAGCTTTAATAATAATCCGATTTATTTTAGCGATCAAAATGGATTGAAAGGAGAACCACCTACCGATCAACAAGTAATTAAAACTGCTGGTGGTGGTTACATGAATGTACCTTCAAGTAGTTCGATTGAAATTTTTGGTTCAACTAATTTCAAAACAACAGGGGGGGCTTCTATTAAAATTGATGCGAATTCAGCACGGGCTTTTACAGTTGATGGAAAACGATACATTGCTGGATTTAATAAAAAAGGTGGTTTCGAAGGTTATTATTTAGCAACCGATATGATAACTAAATATCAATCTAGTAATATTTTATATCGAGATAAAGTAAGTTCTAAATTCATAGCCAAATTGCTCGAAGTGAGTTATACTTTAGGTCAAGATCCAAATAAATTGATGGCAGTTTTTGCTCAAGAAACTGGAGAAAAGTTTAGTCCAAATATTAGAAGTGCTGATGGTCAAATAGGATTATTACAATTTACTGGTGCTGCAATCACTCAAATTAATTCAGTTTTCAATACTGCATATTCCAAGTCGCAGTTGGAAAAAATGACCGCAGAAGAACAACTTTTGGTCGTTCAACAATATTTCCAATCAATTAATAAAAAAATAAATACAATTGATGATTATGCACTTGCAACATTTAGTCCCAAAAATGTCGGAAAATCAAGTTCTACTGTTATTTATATTAAAGGATCAGACAGATATTTTAAAAACAAGGGACTAGATACCAATAAAGATGGTAAAATTACAGTGGGTGAAGTTGGCGCTAAGTATGCTAAAAAATACAACATATTATGACATTGCAAAAGTTTTTATTTGTATTATGTTTTTTGAATGTTTTTTGTAAATCAAATCAAAAAAAATCAGCATCATTAAAATCAAAAAATGAAAATGACAAACATTTTCAAGAAATTGAAAATGTTTTAATTGACTCATTTACGAAAAATAAATTTGAAATGAAATACAATGAATTAGAAGGAAATCTATATATTAAAATAACTAGTAATCCGAATGAATTAATAAAAATAGGCTCTTTTCATAATTCATTCAATCAACCACCGCATGAAATTAAAATCCAGGACTTAGGTAATCAATATTATGCAATCTTGATATTCACAAATAATGTACAAGTCGGAATTAGTGAAGATCAATTAAATGCCTTTATATTCAACTTGCAAAATTATAAAATCGTTAAAGTTTGTTCTTTTGAAGAATTAGGGAAATATTCAGAAATAAGTGGCATTGATACTATTTCCAACATTAAGTTATACGATTATAAAATCCAGAAAACAATGAATAATAAAAAATATGAAATAGAAGTCTTGGAATATAAACCTTTTAAGTATTTTGACGAAAGTAAAAATAAAAATTTGGTCATCAAAATGGTTAAGAAAAATTGTATTTTTAAATTGTAGTTAAATATATTATTAGACTTAGTATGCCCACCCATCCCTCAAATCCCCGCTCCAAATCAAATCCTTTTGGTAGTTCAATAAAATCAAGGAGTTTCAGCGCTGGAAGTGGCTTTAGGTTTGGGTTTAATACACAAGAGAAAGACAAAGAAATATACAACAACAACGAAACATACACCGCCACATTTTGGGAGTATGATGGTAGATTAGGAAGAAGGTGGAATGTCGATCCACTGTCTGAAGATTTTCCTTGGCAAAGCACTTATTCATCTTTTAATAATGATCCAATAAAATTTTCAGATATAAATGGATTATCGGGTGAAGATAAAGTTGCTCCAGCAGGTCACAAGGAACATAATAGCGTAAATAATAATGCCTTGTATTTACCAACTTCAGCAAAAGTTGAAATGTATAATAAAACGCAAAAAACTACATTAGCGAATAATATTAATGTTAAAGTAAATACCATTAAAGGTACTGTAAGGTCGTTTACTATTGGAAATAATAGATATGTAGCTTCATTTGAAGGAAAGTCGGGACATTTTATGGGCTATAAAAATTTTAATACTGGTAAAATGTATATAAATCCTAAAAGTATTAAGACCACAGGTGTTATAGCTAAAGTAGGATTTGGAGAAACACGAGGATTGTATCCATCTAAAGGTGGTGAAATGGTGGATGGTGATCCAGCAAATTGGGATTTCAAAGCATCACAAGAATTGATGTCAGCTAGAAGGGCGATAGAAGTAGTCGCCAAAAGAAATTCATCTGTTCATCCTGGAGCTACACCGAATACAAATCCAAATAATGTTGAATCAAAACAACTGCCATTTGCAATTCAAGAGAACTTTCCTCCTGGTGAACCTTTAATTGAAAATGATAAAACCGTTAGAAATTTTTACAATGCTTCCTTTCCTGATTTTATTCCAGGTAACTCCTATGTAAATAAAAAATATTGGGATATTTCAATTGTAAAATCCTATGGTCCATTTTATAATGCAAGTTCATTGGGCGATACAAAAAAGGGGAAACCTGTTTATATAATATTTTATAGTGTGAGGCCTAAACAATAGAAATTTTGTATGAGATTAATTATTTCATTTTTATTACTTTTTCTTTTATTAAAATTTGCACAAAATAATAAGAATTCTGTAAATCAAATTGATATGAAGTTAAAGCATGCAATAGATAGCTCATCTATTTTACTTTCGGAAAATATTCAGAATGTACTAAATGAGAGAGGTTACGGTAAATTTGGTTTAGATACATTGAAGAATGATAATGACATTAAAATAGATAATTTGTGTTTGTTTTATAGGAAGTTGAACAAAAAAACAAATGATGGAAAACACATTGAAAAATATGTTTATATGGTTGGTATATATGAAATTACGAGGAATGAATTTAGTCCAGATTTTGTTTTTATTGACAAAGAAGTTTTCGAATTATCAGACTCTAACAGTAATCCATCAATTCAGTTATTAACTTATCCTCGTTTTAATTTAATAAATGTTGATAGAGATAAGGATAAGGATTTGCAAATTAAGCAAAGAGTATTTAATGGCACATTTTATCAGGCGGTTATTGATCATTATTTTGAAATTGATAATTCTCTATTAACGCTAAATTTTAAATTCTCAATTGAATCTATAAGTTATTTACCATTAAATAATTACTATATAAAAAGAGAAATATCAAAGAACCATGTAAAAGTTTATCTTAGTCAAGAAAAAACAGAACCGGGAAAATTAATTGGAGAGTATACTCTTGAATATAACAAGAAACGGAAATTGTTTATTTCAAACAAAATAAAAATTTACAACACTGATTTTAAGGATCTTATAACAACGAGTTCACCAACGCGAATATTGCCAAACTTTTTAATCAAGGATTTGTAATTCTTGTCGTATTAAAATAGTGAAAAAAGAAAATCCCTATGCCCAACTATCACTCACCAACCCCCCGCCTCAACCATTCTACTTTTGGTAGTTCAATAAAATCAAGGAGTTACAGCGATGGCAGCGGGTTTAGGTTTGGATTTAACGGGATGGAGAATTTTGATCAATATCAAGATTACGGGTTCAGAATTTACTATCCAAATTTAGGCAAGTTTTTGAGTAAAGATCCATTAGATTCAAAATTCCCATGGTATTCGTCATATCAATTTAGTGGGAATAAATGTTTGTCATTTA
>CANFLS010000064.1 GCA_947447955.1 Flavobacteriales bacterium
TACCCCAAAATTCAACCACATTTCTTTTGCCATAATGCTTCAAATATCCCTCAAATAAATGTAAATTAAAACTGATAACTCAATCGAAATCTCAATCCGGCAGCAAATCGCTCATCCCTGTATTCGTTTAACTTATAATTAACCAACAAATAAGGCGAAACTTGAGCAACGAAATGTTTTTTAAACTGGGCTTCAACTCCAAGACTCAATATTCCATTGTTCAATATCATTTCTTTGCGAACTGATTCAGTACTGTTGGTTTTTGGCATTTCAGCATTGAATTTGCTTTCGTATTTCACCATTTGACGTACCGTTAAATCTATATCCGTACCCAAACTTCCTACAAAATTCAAATTGTTTTTCAGAGGGAAACGATAATTGATACTCAATGGCAATTGCAATAACGCGTACTGGAAATCAATATTCGAAATATCAGTAGCACTGCTATAACTCGATGCATATTCACTTCTGAAATCTCTAGACTTGCGAAAATAATAATCCTCATCATCTTTAAAATGATCGCTGGTAATCATTCCCTTTTTTAGTCCTGCAACAACCGACCAATGTCTATTCAAAAGCAATTCGCCAAACAACCCAACGCCCATTTGCTCATGAGCAAATTCACCATTCATCCCTAACCTATATTTAAAACTCTTCAAAAAATCAAAAGGCTTTGATTTTGGCGCAAGGGCTTTTTCAATCTCAATTGTATCAGATTGATTCTGTATGTTTTTGTTTCCATTATTTGACTGATTGCCCGCAACAATGATACTATCATTTACAACAGCGTTAATCGCAGATTCTGTCTTTGTCAAAGCTTGATTATTTTCTTGTAAAATATGATTCGACGCCAATTCACCGGAACCTATACTTCCCTTGATTTGAATCTCTTTTTGAGGGACATTTTGTATTTCTATCTTATCATTGTTGGGAATATTATTACCTAAACCGGCAACCCTAAATCCTGATTTATTTTCAAAGTTCAAAGATTTTGAACCATTCACAAAAGTGTGATCTACAACATTATTACCGGTATAAAAATGACTATTTTTTATAGTTTCTAAGCGCTTTAAACCAGTTTGTAATTGTGCAATTTGCTGTTGGCTTTCTTTTTGCATATTTTGAATGTGCGTATTATTTTCTATTTGATTTTGAACTACCAATTGATTGGTTTTGCCCAATTCTTTTTGCAGATCATTTATCGCCATTAATAACTTTTCATTCAAATTTTGTTGCTGTATGTTCCAAAAAACCAACGTAGATATCAAAGCAATTGCCGAAGTTGCCGCAGCCCATTTAATCCATGAATTGTTAGTTGAAGAAAAATTTTGACGCACATGTTGGTGAACACGATCAATTTCTTGTTCTGTTGCCAAAAGGTTATTCCTTTCTATCTTTTGTTTTAAAACTTCATCGAAAATTTCATTTTTCATGAGAACGGGTAATTTTTAGTGCATAGGATTTAGACAAATGGGGGTATTTCAATTGGATCATTGATTGCAATTTGTGACGGGCATCTTGCAAATTCGATTTCGAGGTACCCTCTTTAATATTTAACATTTCCGCAATTTCACGGTGATTATATCCCTCAATAACATATAAGGTAAACACCATGCGATAAGCTGGCGTTAATTCTTGAATGATCTCCATAATTTCATCAACCGACATTTTACTCACCACGTCGTATTCAACATCAACAAAATCATATTCTTCAATGTCGGTTTGATTGGTGAATTTTTCATATTTATGGTAATAATCAATTGAGGCATTTACCAAAATGGTTCTGAACCAAGCCTTGAAAGGTTTTAAGGTATCGTATTTTGAAAGATTGTTGAACACCTTCAAAAAACTATCGTTCACCATTTCTTCTAGTTCTTCAGTTGAATTGGCATAACGGCTACAAACGGTTTTTGCGTATCCCAAATACTGTTTTATTAATTCTCGCTGAGCCGAAGAATTTCCCTCAATACATTTTTGAATGAGAGATTCAAAATTAGATTCAGGAGATATGGATTTGGGTTTAAAAAACATTTTGTAATTACCTACACCCCTATATACGTGCAAGCAACAATTTTGGTGGGGTAAAGATACAATTTTATATTTCTCTATAAACCCACCCCACCCTTTTAATCAAGCTTCCGTAATGGGGAGTATAGCAATATCAATTATGGTAAAAAGGTTACTTAAACTCACAATTTTAAAAAACAAAAACATGAAAAAAATCAGCATTTTAACTGTAATTGGTTTAAGCTTTATTGCAAACCAAGGCAAAGCACAAGATTCAACCAAAACCTTGTTTCACATGCCAAAAATCAACACTGTAGGTTTGTACATCGCTCCGGAATATCAGTATGGGCAAATTAATTCGAAACTTACTTCTCTTGGGGGAATTTCTGCCATGGCAATATTTAATGAAAAATTTGCAATAGGCGCAACCATGAACCGTACAATGGTGAGAGACTTACAACCGATTAACATTACAAATACGGCTACTCCGCTTTATTTAAGGGTAAATTATGGTGGATTAAAAATGGAATACACTGTAAATCCACATTCATTGGTTCATGTTTCATTTCCTTTAACCGTTGGAATGGGTAATGCAAGTTATGATTCTATTGGTTCTTTCAGAACGAAAGACACTTCCCACAAAATGAGTATGATGAATCAACCAAGAAATGGCAATCAGTTTTTTGTAATTCAACCAGGAATTCAACTTGAAGCAAACTTAATGAAAGTTGCAAAAGTATATTTAGGCGCTAATTATAGATTTGCATTTAACCAAGACAACGCAAACACCTTATCAACTAAATACATGTCAGGGTTTGGGATATATGCAGGATTGAAAGTTGGATTGTTTGATTATAAAATCAAAGGGAAAACCTCAAAGAATTAATAAATTCCAATGACAGAAAAAAGGCTGTTTCTTTATTGAAACAGCCTTTTTTATTTATTTTTTTCTGGGTTTAAAATAATCTCGAATATCGATAACAAGACTTTCAAACTTTTTCATTTGATCTGGCGTGCAAATGGTTTTCAATGTTTTTGCTTGTTCAAAACGAAGAATTTCCATATTGTATTCATTATCAGAAACTCTTTTTGCAATTGATTTCACAAGAACGGTATCTGTTTGTGCATTAAACATGAGTTCATTCATTGAATCGCGTTGACTTTTTATAATTTTACGCAATTTCGATTCTTTCATAAAAAAATCTTCACGTAAAGCTTTCAGTTGCTCAATTTGTTTTGGCGTTAACTGCAATTCATCTTTTAATACCCCAAAAATTTCATTAATATTTCTGTCTGGCCTTCTTCCATCAAATTGCTCGGGTGGTTTTGGAACCACCAAGAAAACAACAATGGCAACATTCATCAAAACCAAGAAAATAATCAATTTGAATAATAGCTTATTTTGTTTTAATACATCCATATTTTAAAATTTTGACGAACTGGTTTGAATGAAAAATGTTGTGGCCACGGCATTGTATTTTGCCTTTAAATTATTCGATTTTAGCAAATGCACATTATTGTATACCATAAAAACATTCACTAAAAACAGAATCAACACTCCAGCTACGGCATAGATTGGGGCGTTGCTTTTTTGTAAAGTTTCTTCTTTCAGCCGTATTTTCGAAAACAACTGATCATTCCATTCTGGAGAGATTTCAACAGAATTCATTTTTTCATATTGATCAATTATGGATTGTTTTTGATTCATGCTTATTTAGTTAGAGTTTCTTTTTTTCAAAAACTTTCGAATTTGTATTCAAATTTATCAATAAATTTTGTTTTGCCCTAAAAACCAATGAATCAACTGAGGAAACCGACTTATCTAAAATATTAGAAATTTCAGTGTTTGATAGTCCTTCAATTTTACTCAATGCCAATGCTATCCGTTGATTTTCAGGCAATTTGCTCAATGCATCATTTAGTTTAGCCAATTCTTCAGAATGAATGATATGTGAATCTGCAAAATTATCGCCGGTTAGCCAATGTACAACTTCATCCAATCCGGTAGTTTTGCCAAACATAGCGATTCGCTTTTTACGGCTACGCTTTTTAATTTCATCCAAACATTTTGAAACGGCAATGCGGTGAATCCATGTCGATAATTTCGATGCACCTCTGAACTTTTTTATTGAGAAAAAGACTTCAATAAAAACTTCTTGGGCAATGTCTTCTGCATCCTCAGTGTTTAGCATAATGCGAAAACAAACATTTACAACAGTTTGGCGATATTGATCAACCATCAATCTAAACGAGTTTTCATCGCCTCGAATTAGATTGTCTACCAACTGCTTATCGTCCATGTTTTTGTTTCTTTCATGCTTGAGTTTAGTAGTATCAAACACAAAAACGGATTAACGTCACGAATAAGACGACAATCGAATAAAAAAGTTACATCAAAGCAATTCTCATGTCGGCCAATCCGCCACCGTTATATACTTCGATAATACCAGCTTGCTTCATGATTGATTCTGCCATTCCGCTTCTGTTGCCAGAACGACAATATACCACCACCGGCATTTTCAATGATTTCATTTCTTCCATTCTTGATGGAATTTCATCTAGAGGGATGTTAAGAGCGCCATCTATATGACCTTCGTCAAATTCCCATGGACCGCGAACGTCAACAATTGTTGCGTTATTTTCTGTTACTAATGATTTAATGGTAGACATAATTTAAATATTTATTCAAAATTACATCTACCAAAAATGAATTGCAGTGACTTTGGTCACCTTCGATTTTTTAGTCAAAAAAAAGGGACGAAAAATCGTCCCTCAAAAAAATTAAAATTAATGTGGTAATTTATCTTTGAATTTTCCA
>CANFLS010000065.1 GCA_947447955.1 Flavobacteriales bacterium
CAAGAAACACCAAACTATTGGAATGAAACCCAATGAAGCATATTCAATATCTTTAAACCAAAATGCTGCATAATTCAAACCAAAATATTAACTTAGCACCACTAAACTTTGGTCCAACAACTGGGGAGTATTATACTTAACCATTTTTTATTAAGACATTTTAATAGTAACAAGGAATTAAATTCTAGATTAAATTTTATTAATCGAAGAATGCAAATTTACTTTAACGAAAATTCTAGAAATTATACATGTTTAAATTCGTTTTATATCACAGATATTATTTTTGACAAAAACTTCAAGTATGTTAAAATTACAGCAAAAAAAGATAAAGAATCGATTACAACAAAAATATACGAGATTCAGTTTCCACTAAAACTCGAACATAGAATAACTATTTCTAATATTCAATTTTAATTATCTAAATAAATGCCTATCCTACCCTCAAAACCCCGCCCCAAATCAAATACTTTTGGTAGTTCATTGAAAACCCGAAGTTACAGCGCTGGCAGCGGGTTTAGGTTTGGGTTTAATGGGAAGGAGAATTTTGATCAATATCAAGATTACGGGTTCAGAATTTACTATCCAAATTTAGGCAAGTTTTTGAGTAAAGATCCATTAGATTCAAAATTCCCATGGTATTCGTCATATCAATTTAGTGGGAATAAATGTTTGTCATTTATTGATATTGATGGAACAGAAGAGTTTATTGCTATATATAACTGGGTAGGAAAAGATAAAGTGCGTGTGGATATTTATACTTCAGAAAAATTAATTGAAGATCAAGTAAAACATAAAATTACCATCGAGAATAATCTCGCATTAGGTCCTGACATTAATCCATATTTTCAAACCGTTGATAATTTTATTTCTATGACTTATTATGAAGAAAACGGTTCAACTAGAGTTTCACTATGGGGGCCAAAAAACATGTTAAACCCGGATGATTCAAAAATGAAGAACTATAGCGAAACTACCTCTGTATCTAATTTAAGTACAGCGAATGGTTCGAATACTAATTCACCACCATTTTCAATGTCTTGGATATTTAATGTGAAAATCAAATCATTTTCAGATGAATTACCTACAGAATTTTTATCAGCTGAAAAAACAACAAATAGTCTTGAAGCACAGGATTTTAAAATTGGACCGTCAACTCAACCAGTGCGCTTATTAGGTACTTTATTTTTCGATAATATACCTAATGATGTTCAGATTAAGAATTCTAGTACAGGAGATGTAATCTATGAAGCACATAATGTAACAAATACAGTAGATATTTCACAAGCTAACATCTACATAAATGGAAATACAAATATCACAATTGGGGTAAAGCCTTCCAATGCGTCTGAAGGACCTAGTGACGGGTGGTCTTATAATTTGGCAATTAAGAGAACAAAGGATGTTGAAAAATTAGTGGAAATAACATCAGAATAATTATTCAATGAAACCAAAAGTAATTATAACGCTATTGTTCTTCGTGTTTTATGGCAATTTATTTGCTAAAAAATTATTTTTACTTGTACGATGCCAACCACCATTTTCAGATACAATATGGAATTATGATAATTGGTTACATAAGAAAGATACATCCTTCATTCTGCCTTTCCATAAATTTGATAGTTGCCATTTTTTCGAGTATCAATACAAATCACATACTGAATCTCATTTGATTGTTTGTTATCATATTGTAAATTATATAGATAAAATGGCATTAGAAAGCAAAATTGGTGGCATTTACTATACAGCTCAAATGGTTTTGAGAGGAAATAAATTATTGAAGCATGGTTATTTAACTTGGCACAGTGTGCGTATACCTGTGTTGGAACAGTATTGGTTTAATGAATTAAAAGAAATAAGGCGTTATTTCAAACCAACTAAAAATTCATATTCAAAAACCTATGGTTTAAGATTAGCGACTATCATGCACTTGGATTTCTTGAATAGAATAAATATCCAAACATTTGATTCAATTGGTAATTGTGTTAGAATTGTCGCAATTAAAAATAATCAAATTTTATCTTCTTCAGATCGTATAAATAGAAGAACAAAAGAGAATGATTTGATATTCATTGGACAATTTAAATCAGACACTGTTGACAATCTCAAATCTATTTTAAGTAAAAGAGATACAGTTATTATTTTACAATGTGATACATGGAAAAATAGTCAATATATTAATTTTAAATCAGTAGAGAAAAAAGGCCGTCTATTAATTATAAAACATGCATTTTATTCGAAGTTTATGGATTCCATACATTGTTTAAATAATAGTTTTACTGTATTTAAATCGATTGGTAAGAATAGATATAAATGGACACAAATAATTGATTTAGATCCGATTGTTAAGGGTGTAGGCTTGACAACGTCGAATTATAGGCTGTATAAATTTGGCAAGTACAAAGATCGACCAATATATTTCTGCGAATTAAGAAAACAATGGTTTCGTCGTTTTAAAGAAATTATGTACGATGAAAATATGCAAATAATGAGGGTAAGTAGAATTAAAAATAAATTTTATGTAAAACATAATTATACGAATGAAGGGTTAAAGCAAATCTCTTTTTTTGATACAATTTTTGAGGATAATTTCCCTGAAATACATTCTGAATTGCAATAATTTAAATTAAAAAAACGCAAATGCTGCATGATTTTCCATCACTCAAAATACCGCCCCAAATCAAATCCTTTTGGTAGTTCAATAAAATCAAGGAGTTACAGCGCTGGAAGCGGCTTTAGGTTTGGATTTAACACACAAGAGAAAGACAAAGAAATATACAGTAATAATGAAACATACACCGCCACATTTTGGGAGTATGATGGTAGGTTGGGTAGACGGTGGAATGTGGATCCGAAACCGAAAAAATCATTAAGTATTTATTGTGCGTTTAGTAATAATCCAATTTATTATTGCGATCCATTTGGTGATACTACTTTTGTGAGAGAAGGTAAAAAAGGTTTATATGAAGTTATTGGCGGCACACTTAATGATAACTATAATGGTATTTATATAAAGGGAAATGATGGTAAATTAGGTAAAATGATTGGCTATTCTGCAACTCCTGAATCTTTTTATAATTCGGAGGCTCAGCAATGGTCGGGAACAATAAATCCAAATGACCAATCAGGTACAAACTTTTTAAATAATCTAAAATCATTGAATCCAAATTTAGTGAGTTATATGATGAACTCATTAGGTAAAGGGAAATATAATTTTAAACAGACCAATGGTACGAGTAATATATTGTTTAAAAAAGTAAAAGATTATTATAGGGGAATGCCTTTAGCCTTACAAGGTAATAATACATCTATGCCAGTTTTTGCATCAGCAAGAGATGTTGGTAACATAGGTGCGGGCCTTGTGGCAGGCATGGCTGGATTAAGTTGGACTTCGGCAAGACTTGGGTTTGATTTGCAAGAAACTAGACAAGAGAATACAAATATCACAGGGTTTATGATTGATATTGTCTGTGGGGATTTACAAAGAGAAGGTAGTGGTACGCAGTTTAGTGAAATGTTAGGATTCAGAATAGGTAGTCAAATTAGACAATCGAAATTAAACGAACAATTAACACGGTTGCCAAGTAATGGAAGATTGCCGCAAATTACAGTATCTAATAGTATAATAACAAGAAGCGATTATACACCATGGTGAAAATTCTGAAATATACTTTAATTTTTTTTATTTTTTACAAGTGCAATGTTAAATCTGCTTATTCAATTGATATTTATGGTTATGCATCAAAAGGTGATACTTTACAATTTGACTTATTTAAATTTGCCCAAAGAATAATAAAAACTGACAAATGGTATTTTGTCTATCTTGATTTGTATAAAACTGATATAAATCGAAATGCACCACATATATTAGTTTGTGATCATCAATTTGTGATAAAAGGAGCTTCTGGATGTATTCCTAAGTTATTAGATGCAAAATATGATACAATTTTTGTTTTAAATGAAAAACAATATAAAAATTATATTGAATTCAATAAACTAAATAGAGCTAGCCTAAAATTTGTAAATGATTTACCAAAAAATATAAATATTCAATTTAAATCTAGAAATAAAAAATTTAATGGTTTCGGAAGATATGTTCAATTTAATTTAATTGATAGTATTCAAATTTTAAAACACACAGACAAAGTAAGAATTTATTATAAATATACCGACAGTAGCTTCGACATTCCATCTTGGACGGAATTTTATAAAAATCCAAATTATTATAATAAGAATTTCAATAAATCTCAACATATTGATATTTCAATTAATGAATTATGGATTGGTAAAGAGAAAACGGAATTATATCTAATAAAAGAAAATGACATCATTTTTGAAATGATAGTAGTTAATCCAAAATTGATTGATCAATTCCTTCAAAAAATCTATTTCAATTACAAAAATAATATTTAGTCTGAACGCATATAATTGGAAAAGAAATCACAAAAAAACCCATGCCCACCTCACCCCCAAACCCATGCCCCAAATCAAATCCTTTTGGTAGTTCAATAAAATCAAGGAGTTACAGC
>CANFLS010000066.1 GCA_947447955.1 Flavobacteriales bacterium
TCCTGAAAGAGATGGAGTTTGGATGGGATTGGTATTGATGGAATACATGGCAAAAACTGGTAAGTCTATTTCGCAATTGATATCAGAAATCTATGAAAAAGTAGGAACATTTGCCGTTGAAAGATACGATTTACACTTAAATAACGAATTGAAAGAATTGATTATTTCAAATTGCAAATCAAATAGTTATACAAATTTCGGAAAGTATACTGTTGTTTCAACTGAAGATACAGATGGATTTAAATTCAGATTGGATAATGGAAGTTGGGTAATGATTAGACCTAGCGGAACAGAACCAGTTCTAAGGGTTTATTCAGAATCTAGCAGCTCTGAAGCGGCATTTGAAATATTAGAAGCTACCAAAAAAGCAATTTTAGAAACAAAATGAAGGATGTCTTGCAAATAGATATAGATAAAATTTTGCAAGAAAAAAGTCCAAAACTCAAATTTTGGATACCTAAATTTATAGTAACGTGGTTCAAGAATTTCATTCATCAAGATGAGATGAACCGCGTTTTAAGGGAAGGCAACAACCTGAACGGAGTTGAATTTGCCCAATATGTCATTGATGTTATGGGATCAAAGATCACTTTTGTAGGATTAGAAAACATACCCAAAACTGGTGGTTGTATTGTAGCTTCAAATCATCCTTTGGGTGGATTGGATGGAATGGCATTGATGGTTGGTGTATCAAAAGTACGAGATGATTTTAAATTTTTGGCAAACGATATACTCATGCACATTGCTCCGTTGAAGGATCATTTTATCCCGGTAAACAAACTGAGCAAAAATAGCAAAAATCATTTATCGTTAATTTCAAATGAATATAGATCAAACAAGGCGATATTGGTGTTTCCCGCTGGTTTGTGTTCAAGGAAAATAAATGGCAAAATTGTAGACTTGCCGTGGCAAAAAAGTGTAATTAGTAAGAGTATTGAACACCAATTGCCTATTGTACCCACTTTTATAGAGGGTGAAAACTCCAAAATGTTCTATAGAGTGGCAAATTTCCGTAAATTTTTATCATTAAAGTTCAATATTGAAATGCTCATGTTGCCTGATGAATTACATAAACAAAAAGGTAAAGCAATCACTGTATATTTTGGAAAACCAATAGATTACGTAAAATTCTCTAAGAAGAAAATATGGGCAGATGCACAACAATTGAAGAATTTTGTTTATCAAATTAAAAACAATTTAACGGGAGAATTCGTTTCTAATTCATAACTTCCCAAAGTTTATAAAATTATGGAAAAAATCATTGATAAGATAGATAGGCAGATATTAAAGGCTGAACTTACCAAAGATATTTTTGTTCGTCCAACGAATAATGTTGGTAATCATATATTTATATTCAATGGCAACGACAAACCCAATTTATTGAAAGAAGTTGGTCGTTTGCGCGAAGTATCATTCAGATTGGCTGGTGGTGGCACTGGGAAATCTATAGATTTGGATGAATTCGACACTGGTAAATACGCTTATAATCAACTCATTGTATGGAATCCAGTAGATGAAGAAATTGTTGGTGGATATCGATTCATACTTTGCCGAGATTCCAAGGATGAATCAGGAGATTATCATTTATCTACAACTGAAATATTTACATTTTCCGAGAAGTTAAAGCAAGACTACTTTTCTTCAACCATTGAATTAGGTAGAAGCTTTGTTCAGCCTGATTATCAACCAAGTGCAGAAAGTAGAAAAGGATTATTTTCATTAGATAATTTATGGGATGGCTTGGGAGCTTTGGTTACTGACAATCCAGAAATGAATTATTTTTTCGGAAAAATTACCATGTACACAGATTTTCATATTGAAGCGAGAGATACAATTCTTGCTTTTATGGAAACAATTTTTCCAGATACAGAAGAATTAGCCCGCCCTTTAAATCCAATTCATCGTAAATACGATTGTGCCGAATTTATTGAGGAAGTAAAAGGACTAACTTATAAAGAGGCTCATCAGATATTAAATCTAAGAGTTAGGGCTATGGGAGAAAACATCCCACCCCTCTTTAATTCTTATATGAATTTAAGTCCTACCATGAAAACCTTTGGTACAGCTATCAACGATCACTTTGGTGATGTTGAGGAAACTGGAATCATGGTTACCATCTCTGATATTTACGACAACAAAAAGACTAGACACGTTCAATCGTATATTGATTGGAAAAACGCCAATTAGTTTTCGATAATCATTCTCCCTTTGGCGAATCTTGATGCTCCTTGAATTCGGTAATAGTAAATACCGTCTGAAAAGTTTGAATTACAGTTCCAAGTATTGTTTGAAGATATACCTTTAAATATTTCTCTACCTAGAGCATCATATATACTTAATTTGAATGTTTCGGTAATTCCATTTAAATCACTCAATTTAAAACAATTATCATTTTTGCTGAGTACTGGTTTAAAATCATTTTCAATAGAGCTAACTGTATTTAAATTCAGTACATATTTTACAGCATTTAATGCGTCTACCTTCCCATATCCATAATTATTATTCGAATCTTGGGTTGTAAAACTATCTCTTTGGGCTGTAATTCTAAAAATTTCTGCAATCTGCGCTGAATTTAAAGTACTTGAAACTTGAAGAACCAAAGCTGCAATGCCATTCACATGGGGTGCTGCCATACTTGTTCCACTGAATAATGCCCAAACCACATCATTGCCATTGTATTTCGTTTTGTAGATAATTTCATCTGTCATCCAGCCTGGAACTTGTCTGAAATTAACAGCAGACGCTACCAATTGCCCAGGAGCAGCAACATCGGGCTTCATTCTACCATCTATTCTTGGACCGCGGCTACTAAACGATGCCAACTCTCCTACTTTTAAGTTATTGTCTGACTTGGCTTTTCCCTCAAAATTAACCCACTCTTTTCTATTTGTATAAGCTCCTACACTGGTAACCCAATTTCCTGTCCCTCCATTTTCACCCATTGATGAATTCTCATCACCTTCAACGAAATTTAAAGGATAAAGTGATCCTATATAACTTCTAAATGTTCCCGATGTCCATTGATAAGTTCTGCCTGAATTCCAGCCATTTACATAACCAACTCCAGTAAAGGAAACTTTTATAAATCTTTTATGTCCTGCGCTTTGCGCTACCAACAAACAATTTGATTTCCCATTGTTTATATATGCTTTTTGAAAAGACAATACGTAACCAAAAGTATCAACTCCAGAAATAAGATTATTACTCAATACATTGTTCTGATGAAAATCAACAAATCCTGAACTTACAATTTCTTGATTGTTAGAATCAACCAAACTCACTTGAATTTTCAATTTAGAACCAGTTTCAGCCCAAAAGTCACAATATATATTCTCATCTTTATAATTGGTCCTGCTTCTATCCATTGCCAAAGTATGAAAAGTATCGTTATTCAACGATAAACCCAAATGCATATTGCTTCTTCCATCGTTTCCATTGGCGCCAACAATGGCTCTTCCGTAGGGCTTTGTGCCCCATTTGCTCTTTTGATTTACAATATTTTTAACCGCCAAATCAAAGAGTGAAGTTCCGTCATGTGGTCCAGTGTGCATTCCCCAACTCAAATTACATGTAACCGGCATCCTTATAGAGTCTGCATATTTAATCAAGTAATCAAAACCATCTAAAATGGTTGAATTAGCAACCAAATAATCACCTTTGGCGCTTCCACCAAGGGTATCGTTGGCATATTTGATAGATACAAATGCCATATTTGACTCTGGTGCCATACCTTGGTACATATTGTTGGGTGATTGAAAGCCCGATCCTGCTGAAATTCCAGCCACGTGGGTGCCGTGTGTTCCATCATTGTCGTATTCAGCCAATATTGCTGCTTGATTAGACAATAAGCGACCATAGCCATAGTTTCCTGGGCTTTGACCTGAAGTGCCATTTTGTTGCCAAAATCTTAAAACCCGATATTGATTTCCATTTCCATCATAAAAAGTTGGATGATCTAATTGAAATCCGATATCTACAATCCCAACCAAAACCCCCTTCCCTTTTATTGCGTTGTTTGATTGGGAACCCAATAAAACCTGAGCCTCAGGTACATGCGAATGGAATCTAGCTTTGTCATTTTGAAACCTAGGAGCATTGAATCTACTAGCTACATCAATATATTGAAATCTTGTATCGAGGGACATTGACCCTAATTCAAGTTTTGAAACATTCAAATGAATGATATCGCTGTACGACGATATTACATTGGCCGATAAATCAGAAATGTCGCTTACTTCAAGCCCTGCATTTAATTGAGCAATTACAAAATATTTATTATTAATGGTTAACGGGAACAAATTCCGAAAATCGTTGTCGTTAAACACCAGTTTAGCAGATGGCGATAATATTGGTGATTTAGTTGGATTTTCATTTATTTGAGACTGTGCATTCAAATAGAATGAATGCATAA
>CANFLS010000067.1 GCA_947447955.1 Flavobacteriales bacterium
CTTTCAATTACGACATTCAAGTATTTAACCGCTGGGGAGCAAAAGTCTTTGAACAAATTCATGCCAGCAGCTCCGACCAAACAAAACTTTGGAACGGCCTTGTCATGAATATCGGTGCGGAATGTCCTTCCGGATCCTACTTTGCCATCTTTCAAATCTATTTGAAAGGCAGCAACAATCCCCCTGAAGTTGTACATGGGGTAATTACATTGATACGGTAATTAAAATTAACTTTTACCCCAAAATGGGGTTTTTTTTAAACTATTTTTTGCAGTTGTTTGTAAAACTAACTTAAAAAACAAAAAATGACCTTTAGAATTGACCGAAACTACAACGCAATTCCATGTACAGTAGATTATACTGTATACGATGCAAGTTGGAATGTGTTATTTAATGAATCCGTAAGTAACCCGCCTGTACCTCAACCAGCAATCCAAACCGGTACACCCGCCTGGATAGAATTCAGCGTTGGTGGAAACCAGTTTCGATTTCCCGTAGATTGCTGCTGTCCTTTTGAAGTATACCTTTCTTGCACTTACAGCAGTGCATTTCATCCTTTCAAAGCTTGTTTAACCGAAGATCCAAGTTTTCAAGCAGATTTATTATTGTCGATTGAAATGTAATTTTTTAATACCAAATATCACTACATTTGAAGAAGTAATTTCTTCAACCTTTTAATGAACAAATATTTAAAAATACTGCCACTGCTCTTTTTTATTTTAAGTGGCAGTATTTTTGGGCAAAACATAAAACCTTTTCTCATTAAAAACCCCTTAGCCATTACCAGCTTCATTGAAAACAAAGGGCAATGGCAAAAAATAAACAATAAAATACCCATTTTATTTCAAACGGAAAAAGAGGACCAACTTATTTCTCTCACTCCCAATGGATTCTATTGGGAAAATTATTATACATTCGTACCCAAAGATTCAAATAAAATTGGAAATCTCGATACTCACAACACCCTAGTTTTAAAGAAAGTGATTCAATTTGAATTGATTCATGCAAATACAAAACCACAAATTACTAAAGAGGGTAAAACCGATTATTATTTTTCATATGGAGATAAACAACTAACAAGTTTTGGGTATCAAAAAATTATTTACCACAACATTTATCCAAATATCGATTGGATCATCCAAATAGATTCACTCAATGGAAATATTAAATATTCATTTGATTTACATGAAAATTCAAATATCACCGATATAAAAATAAAATATACCGGCGATCCAAATGATAAAATCAGTTTAAATTTAGTAAATGACAAATTAGTTATTCGTAATTATCCCTTTTTACTTTCAGATTCTGGGTTAATTGCCTCAGCTCCACAAACTGAAAAAAGTTGCATAGCGCATTATAAAATCCATAAAAATAAATTAACTTTTGATGTAGAAAATTACACCAGAGGAACACCTCTTATAATTGATCCGTGGGTTCAAAAAGTGTACTTACCTGAAGATGATTCGTTGATGACAAGCCGTCTATATTACAAATATGCTGCAACAGGTAACGTTAATACATTTCTTAATTTAATGCCACGGCGTTCAAACAACATTGCAATTAAAGTAGACTTTGATTATAACAACAATTCCTACATTTATGGCGGCCCCTGGTATCCAAGTCAGCATAAATTATCTAAATACAACTCAAATGGCAAAAAACAATGGATGTTTATGGGTTCTGTTCCTTCTGTAAATTTTAAATATGTGGAATGGTCAAATGGTTATTTAGGGTCTATGTTGGTGCAAAAAAACACAGGTAAAGTATTCACCTGTAATGGATTTTCGCGATACTATGCTCAGACCATTAGGCTCAACGATTCTGGATATTATGATAATTATATTACGGGATTTGATCCTTATGTACTAGAACAAGCTGATATTGAACTAAATTGTGAAAATGGTAAATTGTATTTGCTTGGAATGAGCCGCCAAGGCACTACAAATTATGCCATTGCTTCTTTAGATTCAAGTAATATCAAATTCAAATCGATTAAAGGTAGCGATTTACACAATAACAATTTTTTTACGCAATATGGGGTATGTTCCATAGTTGATGATAGTGGTAATTTTTATTATTTATTAAGTTCAGTTAAAACTGACACCCAGCTTTTTAATACGTTAATTAAAACAACTGTTCTGAATAAGGTGATATTTAGAAAAAAAACTGGATTTATTTCAACTAATATCGTGCAAAACCACCCGAATCGGGCATGTAGTGGCTGTTCAAATTCTGCCAACGTACTTGCCCTTAACAAAAACTATTTATTCTATTACGATGGGAAATATTTAGCAGCTTATAACAAATTTACCGGAAATCATGTTGGCAACATCGACTCATCTTCTAAAAAAATACCGCTCGATATTCAAGGAATTTCAGTAGATGATTGCAACAATGTGTATGTGGGAGGCGATTCTGCCACCATCCGCATTTACCATTTCAATGGTACCAATTTCAAATTACAAACCATTCTCAATCCCCTAAATTCTTCTTCCAAACAACAAGTTAATGATGTAAGAATTAATGTAACCAATCAACTTATTTTCTATTGCGGGGATAGCCTTTTAGGAGTTGCCAACAACCCCTATGCCTGTTTCGATAGTTCTTACTATTCCAAAAATCCACTCAACAAATACAACTTCTGTCAAAATCAACCTTTAATAGTTTCCCTTTCAAACCCAGCAAAAGATGAATTATACACCTTTCAATGGACAGATTCTGCTAAAAATGAAATGGTTCGGAATGTATCCATTAAAAATAAATTTTCAGATACTCTTTTCAATCCAAAACCATTTAAAACCTATAAAGTAAATGTTACTAAATCCAAAACTACCTTTTGTGGAGGAGATTATTTTCAACTCACCTATAAAACCTTTCCAACAAAAGACACTGTGGTTTTTGATACACTTTGCCAGGGCCTATCTTATTCAGTCCGTAAAAAAACATTTACAACAGACACTTCCTTTTCCGATTCTCTCTCCAATCGATTTGGTTGCGATTCCATTGTAACCTATCATCTACATTTCCTTAAAAAATCATTCACTTCCCAAAAAATTAATCGATGCAAGGGCGATACTCTTTTTGTGGGAACCAAGGCATATACCAAATCTGGGAACTACTTAGATTCACTTGTCAATGCCTTAGGTTGTGATTCCGTTATTTCAACTCAACTGTTTATTCTCAAAGACAGCCTCTCTCAAACCATTCACCTTTGCAACGCCACTTTCTATAAAGTGGGCCATGTTACCCATCTTCGCTCTGGCGTTTATTTGGATACACTTCACAACCAATTTGGCTGCGATTCCATTGTGAGAACTGTTTTAATCTTACATTTTGATACTACCGTTTCTATTTTTAAAATTTTATGCAATGGAAATTCTCTCAAAATTGGAAATCATATCTACACCAAATCTGGAGTTTACAGAGACACTTTCAAACGATTCAACGGCTGCGATTCCTTTGTACAATCTACACTCAAATTCATCTCAGACACCACAATTTCCAAACAAACCTCTATCTGCCAAGGCGACTCTATTAAAGTTGGCAAACACGTTTATAATCGTACCGACAATTACATTGACTCCCTCAAAAAATTCCAAGGTTGTGATTCTATCATTAAAACATCATTAACCGTTCACCCCAAATACAACCTCACTAAATTTATCCATCTTTGTCCCAAAGAATCCATTCTTATAAATGGCAAAACTTACAACCAATCTCAAACATTCAAATACCCTTACAAAACTGGCAACGGTTGTGATTCTGTGGTTGAATTTACCATTGTAAAATCTGATTTAGAATCTATTTTTACCATTGACAGTGCAAAAAATCCTTCAATGACCTTCAACAACATCTCTAAAAAAGATGTGAAGTTCTATTGGCGATTTGACAATAGTACCGACTCTACACACAGAAATCTTAC
>CANFLS010000068.1 GCA_947447955.1 Flavobacteriales bacterium
ACTGATCCTTTTCTTATTCCTTAACCACCTTGTTACAAAATGAACCAGTTGCTGTGTGAACCACAACTGTATACATCGCCGTTGGTAATTGCTCAATATTGAGGTTGTTGCCTTCAGTTTTTTCGCGTAATACGAGTTGTCCATTGTTGTTGTAAATGTCAATGGAGGTTACATTCTCAATATTCCAATTAAGTTGCCCTTTTGTTGGGTTTGGAGACAGCAAAATACGGTTATCTTTGGTTAATTTCTTTGCGCTAACAATATCATAGATATCAATTGAATAGTAAGCAGTGTCACTGCCATATGCATTTTTTGCAATGCAATAAAGAAGAAATGAACCAGTTTTGCGGTAATCGTGTACGAAGTAGCGTTGGTTCATATTTGAGTCTTTGCTGCCATCGCCGTATTTGTAGTAAAAGTTGGCGTTAAGCGCTCCCTTGTAATTGATGGTTACATGATTATTGTCGATGTTTTCAATGTCGAAATCACAAATTGGAGCTTTTGATAGTTGCATCACAAAACCTGAATTATCACCTATATACGTTTTTCGACCGTACTTGAATCCAAAATCCAAATCAGACAAATACGATTGCGTAGAGGTAAGTAATCGACCTCCACCAAATGATTTATAACGGTCAATTCCATATTCGTTTAAAATCACATTGCCATATCTTGCCCAAACCATTTTCCCTTGTGGAGTATATTCTGAACAATAAAATCCTTTAGCTATATTGTAATGGAAAGAATCTGAATTATCAAAGTCGATAAAAGACGGGCCAGGCATGCTTAATACCCCCCCTGCAATAAATAACAGAGAATCTCCATCTTGTTCAACATAATCAATATAATCAGGAAACCCTGTTGTGCGAAAATTTTTAATTTGTGTATTGTATGTAAAAATATTGGAAAGACTACCGGATATTTTTTGCCAGCTAGGTATCAATTTATCGGTAGCAATTTCATATAGGCTATAGGTTTGAAACCAATATCCATTCTTCAAAACGCCGTAGTTGTGTATATACCAATATGCATCATTGCCTTTTATTAAGTTAAATTGCATTTCATCAACTGACCATTTATCGAGATCTATGAAAGTCCAATACAAATAAGTTTTGCTTGGAGAGAAAGAAATTGGTTTTTTGAAATAAATGTATGGATTAGCGTTAATTTTAATAGCTGGATTAAAAGGAAAACCATATAAGCTGTTTGATGAATAGTACTTTCCTGGTAAAAATAATTTATTTGTGGTTGAAATACAGCTAATATCTCTTCGAGAATCTTCAGTTGGTAAAGTTCCACTTACCCAGTTTTTGACTTTTTTATTTCCTATATCGAATTGCATTAAAATTCCACACAACAAAGAATCTGGCACGATATTGTTTACAAGAGCTTTATTTAAATTAGTTTTATACCAACCAATAGTTCGACTAATTGGAAAATAAACGGTGTAACTTTTTTCATTGATTGCAATTAAATTTGACTGTAGATGGGATAGAGGCATAAAGTAATTTTCAATGGTACATGTTCCGCTTTTCGAAATTTTAAGCAACATATACATCGAACTATCGGGCATATTTACATAAGTGCTTTTCCCTTGGTTGATTTGTATTTTTAGTGAATCGGCAGAAATCGTACAATACAAAAATATGTCTTCCCCAACCACTTGTGAATTGATGATTTTTAATTCTTTTCCTCCATTTATGGGTGTAATTAGCATGTTCCAAGTAATTTTGTCTTTGTTCATTAAGAAAATCATACTTGGGGATTTTGCAAAGCTATTTACATTGATTGTATAAGGAGAATTGGGGGCGGAGTTTCCAACCATCTGAATGGATTTGATGCTGTCTATACCTTTGGTCGAATTAAGTATCCAATAATGCTCTGTTCCGTTAATTGTGTGCACGCTAGACCTTGCGTAAATTTGAGTTTGCAATGGTGAAATACTGTATTGGTAAAATACACTTGTTTTTTGGGCTTTTACACCAAAAAAACAAAGAAATGTAATTGCAAATATTTTATAATTGATTGACATGGTATTTATTGTACGCATTTCAAATGTAGGGTTTTTGTATTGCAATCCAAAGTCATTTCTAAATTTGGGGTTAACCCTGTACCACATCCTAAACAATTATTTATTATGGCTGTAGTTGGTCCTCCTAATGTATAAACTGAAGCGGCAGGATACAATGTGGATCTCAATACTTGAACGATACTAATTTTTATATTTGGACAAGGTAATGTGGAATTGTGTTTGAGAACTATCTTTCCTAGTTGATGTCCTACAGGCGTGCCACAACTGATATATCCACTTGAACCACATGTATTGGGGCAATTTGATGGTTGAGATCTAATGGGAATATCGTTTTGTATAAAATCAATTAGTGATACGGGCACTACAGGAACCGAACTGGAACTTGTACATTCTATACTAAGACAAATTGGAATATCCACTTCGTTATCGAAATAGAGCGTATCATTATTGAAGCAATTAGCTTGTGAAAATGATTTGTTTGAGAAATTTAATAAAATTAACAATAGGATTAATTTTGGAAGAATTTGTTTAACCGTGTTTTTCATAGTTTTTTAGTTTTAAGGTGAAAAACAAAATTGAAAACTATTATTTACAATTGATTGATACAAATACATCTATCTCAAAAACTGCGCTTTTTTCATTACCAATATTGGTAATTAACGATTGTTTTTCGTAAATTTCTTTACAAAACTGTGACAATTTGTGATTGCTGCTTTTAAGCAAATTTTAGGCTCAAATTGCCTCTCAAAAAATGAAGGTTTTAATTTTTTATTTGAATAATTTCCGTTTTTATTACCAATATTGGTAATGAATTTTGGCCATTTTTAGAATTATTGCTAAAAAACGTCCTTTGTAAATAGCCGTTAGCTATATTTGGAAAATGTCAAATACCCACGAAATAACAATCGAAGAAGGTCAAGTTATGCTTGATAGCTTTAAAAACAACGCTGGATGCGTAAACGCTGTAAGAGGTGTGAAAATTGAACAATCAATTATCAATGATTTGATGAGTCAACCCAATGCGGTTGGTATTAATGCATACTATGGTCTAAATAGTAGCAATCAATTAACTTTGGTTTTGATTGCTTATGACAATCTTGATAATGACATAGCTTCTGTTGTAATGGATATTTTATTTAATAGACCTCCTTATCCGATTTCTAGCCCTTTTACCATGTAATTGACAAGGAATATAAATGTCAATTTATCTGTTAAATCTGTATTATTTACTTTTGTTAATAGCAACCTTTGTTGCTATTTTTTATTCATTAGCAAGTTCCTCTTTAAAAAAGGTTGATATGGGTTTAAATGGGTATTTAACACTTTCTTGTGTATTGAATTTCGTGAGTTATTTTTATTCTAAAGATTTAAATATTCAAAATGTAATCTCTTGTTATTCAGTTTTATTAATGCCTACTGTATTTTTTGGCCGTTTTTTTAAATGGATTTTTTTAGCAACGATTAATATATTATTTATTATTTTGATTATAATTGGTTATGATTTTTCAAATTACTTGTTTATTTATTCATTTTTCCTTATAATATTTACTATCTATCATTGTTTGTTTCAAAGAAATTTTGATTATCTTATTCACAACTTATTTTTAATCAGTACTTTTGTGTTTACACTATTGTTTTTAATGTTTTCAGAATACCAGCAGTTTTGGATAACGAGTCACTACAAATACAACGTGTTTATTTTTTACAGTTGTTTTCTTTATATATTCTATATTTTTATCATTTTTAAATATGCAAAATCTTGATATATATTTATTGACATTTATTGCCATTGGTGTTTTACTCGTGTTGACTTTGAGTAGTTTTGGGTTGTCGTATAAATATTATTTGAATTCGATAAAGAAGATTCAACGCTTCC
>CANFLS010000069.1 GCA_947447955.1 Flavobacteriales bacterium
ACAACGGCATGTTGAATATGAATATATCAGATTTGGCATCAGGAGTTTACATGGTTAATGTAAGTAGCGGAAGCAATGTATCAGTACAAAAATTAATTGTTGAGTAAGAGAAAATATCCCTCAATATAAAATCAATGAAAAGGGACTACTTCGGTAGTCCCTTTTTTGTTTATTTTACATTTCTATGACGAAGTGTTTTGATGGCTATATTTCATTTAATTCTTGACTTAAACTACAATTTTAAAATAAAAAATACAGAATTTTTGTTTTTTAAGTTATTGTATAATAATGTAATGTATGATATTTTCTTTGATTTTGCAATTTTTTCATAAAATTATAATTGAATTTATTCCGAAGGGATATTTTCCAGTTTTACATTATTCTTACCCAAATAATAAATTTGCATAAATTTTACTATTTTTTTTGTATTTAATGTGTTTTATTTGTGATTGAATACATTAACTGTTTTAATTAAGACTTAAAGATATTATGAAAATTATAAAATTACTGAAAATGCTCAAACTTCCTGCGATGTTATTTTGCTTGATCTCATGGGTAAATGTTTCAAATGCACAAATTTGTTCTGCAAATAACTCTACAGGTTGTACTGCAGGCGATTTCTTTTCTGCTGTTTACTTTAAAAACGCTGCGGGTACTTCATTTAGTGTTACAGGTATGAATTGTGGAAACACGGGACCTAGTAATAAATTAATGACCAATGGTGCAGTAATGGACTTTACTCCAGGTGAACAATTTACAATGACCATTGACAACAATCCATCATGGAGTGAGTACTGTGGCATATGGATTGACATGAATGCAGATAATAATTTTGATGCTTCTGAATGTATTTCAACAGCTGCCTCGCCTTTTGGGTCAATTGGAGCCAATACTTCAAAAACCGCTACTTTGAAGATTCCTTGTGTTTCTGTGAAGTCTGGAAAAGTCATTATGCGTGTTCGTTGCATGTATACTTCATTTACACCAAGCCAAGGTTGTGGTACAGTAGCCAATGAAGGTAATATTTTAGATTTTGAAGTAAACTTGAAATCTGTAAGTCCTCCAGTTGCCGATTTTACAGTGCCTGTTGGACCAAACTACACTAAGTCACCAATTAAATTTAATTCAACCACCCAAAATACTGGTCTAAACCAAGTTTGGACGTTTACAAATGGAAATAAAATTGTTGGAACTGGTATTCAGGGAAAAGCAAGCTGGAATGCGCCAGGTTATTATGATGTAAAATTGTTTCAATCATTCTGCGGAATTAACGATTCAATTACCAAATCAGTAAAAATCGAAAATCCAACAGCAGCGCCGGTTGCTGACTTTATTGCAACTTCCAATCAGGTTGAAATTTGGTATTCAACTACCATGTTAGATTTGTCTACCAACGGACCAACAGCTTGGACATGGGACGCAATATCTCCAACAGGAGCAAAAAGTATATATTATACACAAACCCCGAATATTCAATTCACAGAGTTAGGTTGGTGGGATGTTTGTTTAACTACTTCTAATAGTATCGGTCCTAGTGCCAAAGTGTGTAAATCAAAATATGTAGAATGTATTCCTCCTGGAGAATTTTACATGGGTCCAAATAAATTGGCAACAAACCAAGGTGGTATCATTTACGACAACGGTGGTAAGGATGCAAACTACGGTAATAACAGAAAAACATCAATTGATTACTTTAAAATTTTCCCATGTGGAGCAAAAGAAATTCGTTTCAACTTCAGACAGTTAAAATTGGCTGTAGGTGATGGTGGGGATAGATTAAGAATATTTGATGGTCAAGATGAGAGCGGTAAAGAGTTGACTCCATTAGGAGGAATTACAGGTGTAAACCAAACATATTTCAGAACGCAAGTATTTAAAGCATACAGTGGTGCTATGTATATGACATTTGAGTCGAACAGTAGCACTGCAGATAGCGGATTTATCGGTGTATGGGATTCTGAGTTGTTGCCAGTAACAAATCCAAAATCAGGATTTACTACGGACTATACCACAGTGGGTGTAGGAACAGCGGTAACCTATATCAGTGCCGTAACCAAAGCGCAAGGAAATGTGACGTATGATTGGGTTGTAGATGGCAATGATAACATGGGTAACATGTCATCATTTACAAATACCTTCAATACAGACGGAACATACCAAGTATGTTTGATAGCAAGTGTATGTAATGGAACAGATACATTCTGTAGAAACATTACAGCATTAACGCCAAGTACTCCAGTATTTGTAGACTTTGTTGCCAGCAACCAACGTCCAAAAACAGGAGAAACAGTATCGTTTAGCACAAAAACGGATTTGGCATCAACGTTTGATTGGAGTATTTTCCCAGCAACCTATAGCTATGTAGGAGGAACAAACTCAAATTCAAGAAATCCAAAAATTGTATTTACAGCAGGAGGTGCTTATACGTTTACGTTAAGGGCATGGAATGCGGCAGGTACACGTGTACTTACGGAGTCAAAAGTAATTAAAACAAAATATGTAATTGCAGTAAAATATTGCACACCAACAACAGATATGTTGTCGTCGGACGTAGCGATATCAAAAGTAGAGTTGTTGCAAGATTCAGTGAGTTTGTTAGAGAACACATCACCAGTAGGTGTAGAATCATACCGCGACTATAGCGGAGACTTCAACAACAACTTGTCGTTTGGATCATATTACTCAGTAATCTTAACAAGAAGAACAAATTCAAACCAAGCGAATTTCAAGGCATGGATTGATTATAACATTGACGGTGTATTTAGCGACAATGAATTGATTTTGAATTCAGGTACAATAGCGGGAACAAAAGCAAATGCGAAGTTCAGGGTACCAGATTTGAAAGATTGTTTTGAAGGAATTACCAAAATGCGTGTAGCAGTATCTTATGGATCATTTAGCAACACCGCATGTGGGGTAAACATAGTAGGAGAATTTGAAGACTACGGAATTACGTTGAAAAACGATGGTCGTCCACCAGTGATTTCATTGTTAGGAGATGCCGTAATTAGGGTAGAGAAATCAAGTACAGGAAGCGGATGTTGGACAGAAGTTGCAAAACAAACATACAAAGCAATTGACCCAACAGAAGGCGACTTGACAAATACTGTTGTAGTAACAACCGATTTGGATTGCACAATCCCAGGAACCTATTATGCAGCGTTCAACTGTACCGATGCAGCGGGTAACAAAGCAACAGAAGTAATTAGAAAAATCATTGTAGTGTTGGATAAAACAGCACCAGCGTTGAGCTTGTTAGGAAAAGATACCTTCTATGTAGAG
>CANFLS010000070.1 GCA_947447955.1 Flavobacteriales bacterium
AACATATTTTGAGAGAAGAAAGACTTTTTAAGAAAATGAAGTTTATAGGTCATGAAGGAATCGCAACCAAAGATATTTCGGAGAGTATCGGTGAAAGTGGTATCACTTGTAAAATTTCGTTTACGCATTGTAAAAGTTTGTCCTTGACACAAAGTATCATAGAGGGTTGTATCACTCGGTGGTAAAACTTTAAAGGTTAATTGAGAATAATTACCTCCACAGAAAGTTGATTTTGATTTGGTAATATTGACTTTATAGGTTTTGTTGGGTTCTGGATTGGAGAAAGTGTCTGAAAACTTATGGCGAATAGAAACGTTTCGAACCATTTCATTTTTAGCAGAATCTGTCCATTGGAAGGTATAAATTTCTGAGGTATCAGGAAAGCTGATTGAAGCAATGAGTGGTTGATTTTGGCAAAATCGAAGTGGTTTGTTTGGAATATGCGAAAAGTATGAACTGTCGATGCAAGGATATGGATTTTTAATCATGCCCAAAAGGCTATCCCCGCAAAAGAAAATCAGTCCTTTAGATGTGTTTATGCGGATATCATTTATTTGTTGAGCGGTTGGGACATTGTTGGGTTTAAGAATGGTATCCAGTTTGAAATTGTTACCATTGAATGTATAAATACGAATTGTTGCGCTATCGCCGCCAACATAAATATGGTTGCAATCGTCTGCTGCAATTCCTTGAATATCGAGGGGAATCTTTTTAGATGAAGAGTCAATATTGCCCAGATGATTTCCGGTAAATTTGTTGTAAGCTGCCAAATATTTCCCATCGTAATAGAACAAATAGCTTTTGTTAAGCGCTAGTACATTGGCAGTATTAGATATGTAATAGGTTTTCCGATTTGGGTGATTTCCTCCTTCTTGAGTAGAATAAAATCCACAAGGTTTCTCCCAAATAAGCTTATGATTTGCGCTGACTTTTAAAATTTTATCTCCATCTAAACTTTTTGCAATTCCTGAATAATATCCTGTAATAAGATAATAACTGTAACCACTATCATCAACAATGAGTTCAACGATATCTTGACCAGGATAATTTTTACCTCTCAAATTTTTCCCTAAAATTACGTTAGGTAGTGTATTGCTTGAATCCAAGCTAATATATGTATAATTTGATGAACTAATTGTGCCCCCCGCTGCAATGTGGAGCATATTATTTTGACAATTAATTTGAATATCAGAATTTTCATTAATTAACAAATTTCTTTTTGTTTTGAAATTATCATAATACCCAGAATCATCTAGTCTTATGGTAAAAGCGCCTGAATCTTTGAATCCAATGCAAGTGAATATTTTACCTGTTGATTTCTGACAATATATATTTCCCATAAAAATGTTCTGTTTATCATTATATTTAAAATTCACTGATGGAACTGATCCCATAAACATCCATTTTAATTGACCATTAGCATTGTATTTTGCTATTTTCGGTTGACTAGGATAAAGCGGACCGCCGTATATAAAACTATTGCAATTGTAATCGTAATTTACTTTAACGGGAATATTTTTAGACAGCCGGTATACAGACGCATAATAATATTTGTTTAACTTGTACCAAGCACTTGTATAAAAGCTATCATCTTCGGGTAAGTATACTTTTTGCACCCAAGGGTCTATGAAAATTGGCTCACCCATTTTGTAATTTGGAATTAAAAATGAGATTTTATTTTTCTTGATTTTATAGTTAATTTGAGTGGGATTGTTTTCAGTTTTATATGCCGACAAACCGGATTCTTCCAATACGAAGGGAAAGTTCTCTATGTACAGTTTATTTTCAATAAGTTGGGGAGTCTTATTGTCATTGCTTAAATATTGAATCTGGATGTTATTTACATCAGAGTTTTGATGTAAATCAAAAGAGTATTTAATAATGCCCGAAATGGAATCTATTTGAATAATCCAATCTATGTTGGGATAAATGTTTTCATAGACAATTTTTTGATATCCTGGAGTAGTGAGTTCTTTGTCACCATAAGAAAAATAAAAATTGGTTTTATTGAGTTTAATTATTTTGGGATTTTTATTACAATTCAGCAACTTGAACTGGATAAATATATGAGTATAATCAAATCTAGATTTCTCTTCAGTTTCTGATTCTTCCTCAGATTCAACGAGTTTTTCTAAATTAGATTTCTCTTTTAATTTCCTAAAATATGCTTCCCAATAAAAGCCATCTGGGGTTAAGGATATAAATTGATCTTCTTGCTCGGTTTGAAATAAAATGGGAATTTTATTATTTATATTCTGCCATTGCCCTTTGTTTTCAATGAAACTGGTAATGGCTAAGGGGTTTTTAACAATGAAATTGTTTGCAACCTGTGCACCTACGTTTCCCACTAAAAACATAAAAAATATGAATATTTGGGACAATCGCAAGTGCATGGTTATCAAAATGTTTTGAAGGTAACAAAACTAAGTAAATTTCCCTTGATTTTTTTACAAACTAATTTGCAAAACATTTGAACATGTTGAAGTTGGATCTGTAATTAAACATGCGCTAAAAGGATGAAAATGTGGAGTTGGGCAATTTATCCATTTTGATACAACGGAACAATCAACTGGCACAGTAAATGGGATTGGGGTTCCTGGAATTACTGAAATTGTTAAGTAGGCTGGTGTCCCAATAAAACATGGTGGAGCCGGTGGAGGTGGACCAGGAGGATTTGTAATAGTTTCAGTGAAAATAATTGTTCCGCTAGCCTCATATACAGTGTATGTAATTTGGCAGGGAATTACAGTGTAAACGCGTTCTACTCTAAAGCTCATAAATCTATTTATTAATTTGTTAGCACAAACAACTGCAAAAAATAGGTTAAAAAAAACCCCATTTTGGGGTAAAAGTTAATTTTAATCCCGTATCAATGTAATTACCCCATGTACAACTTCAGGGGGATTGTTGCTGCCTTTCAAATATATTTGAAAGATGGCAAAGTAGGATCCGGAAGGACATTCTGCACCGATATTCATGACAAGGCCGTTCCAAAGTTTTGTTTGGTCGGAGCTGCTGGCATGAATTTGTTCAAAGACTTTTGCTCCCCAGCGGTTAAATACTTGAATGTCGTAATTGAAAGTTCCACCAATGGATTTGATTTTGAAGATATC